>JAICYT010000186.1 GCA_025934075.1 Gemmatimonadaceae bacterium | reverse complement strand
TATCGGTTCGGGCCCGGCGACCGATTGGTGTTGATCCTGACTGGGGACGTCCAGGCATCGTACAACCTTGAGGTGACTCGCGAGGGATTCGTCGTCATTCCCAACGTCGGCCAAGTGCCGGTGGCGAATCTGACGAAGGGCGAACTCGAGAACCAGCTTCTCGCTCGACTGTCCCGATCCTATTCCGGCATCGGTCGAGGCCCGGGAGCACGAACACATTTCTCGCTCAATGTCAGTCGCGTCGGCACGAATCAAGTGATCGTGACCGGCGACGTCGCGCAACCCAACGCGTACGCGGTGTCGCGCGCCGGAACGGCGATGGACGCACTCTACAAAGCGCAGGGTCCGACCGAAAAGGGGTCGTTACGCAACGTGCAAGTGCGTCGTGGCTCGCAAACGGTCGGTGTGCTCGACGTCTACGACTACCTCATTCACGGCAACGCGTCAAAAGATCTGCGTCTCGAGAACGGCGACGTGATCTTCGTGCCGCCGCACGGTCCGCGCGCACGCGTCGTGGGAGCGGTGCTGCGGTCCGCGACTTATGAGCTCAAACCAGGCGAAAATATTGCCGATCTCATCCAGATGGCAGGCGGCTTCACGGCCGAAGCCGACCCAGGACGCGTGCAGATCGAGCGCATCATTCCGCCGGCCCAGCGACGAGGACTCGGGACGGCGCGGCAAATCATCGAAGTGCCGCGCGTGCTGTTCACGAACGGAGCGGTGAGCGAAGCGACGATCGAAGATGGCGACGTCGTGCGCGTCGGCGAAGTTCCGGGCCATCTTGCCGCTCGCATTGCGGTCGAGGGAAATGTCTGGAGTCCCGGTGAAATCGGCTTTGTGCCGGGGATGACGCTGACCGACGCGCTTCGACGCGCCGGCGGTCTGCGTCCCGACACATATCTCGGGCAGGTGCAGATCACGCGCGTTCGTCCCGACTCGACCTATGCGATGATCCAAGCACAACTGAGCGACACCACGGGCGCCACGGCAAATGGCGACGTGCGGCTGGCCGACGGCGACAGCATCAGAATATTCTCATTGCCGGAGTTTCGGCCCAAGCGGTACGTCACGGTCAGCGGCGCAGTGCGCAAAGGCGGGCGGATTCCCTATCGCGAAGGGATGACGATGCGTGATGTGATCCTGCTCGCCGGTGGCCTGCAGGAGAGCGCGCTGCTCTCTGAAGCGGAAATCGCACGCATGCCGGAGAATCGAGCGGGCGGCGTCACGGCGCGCACGATGAAAGTCCCACTCGACTCGACGTACCTTTTCGATCGCGGACCGGACGGCCGATACCTCGGACCACCGGGAATTCCTGCGCCGGCGGCGCGCGCGCCAGACGTTCGTCTCGAGCCGTATGACAACGTGCTCATCTTCAGGCAGCCGGACTGGGCGCTGCAGCGCACTGTGGTCCTCCAGGGAGAAGTCCGGTTTCCCGGACGATACACGTTACAGAACAAGAGCGAGCGCGTGCTCGATCTGATCAAACGTGCGGGCGGTCTGACGTCCGATGCCTATCCCAACGGCATCGTCTTCTACCGTCAGCGCGACAACCTCGGTCGGATCGGGATCGATCTTCCGGCCGTGCTTCGGGACAAGAATCACGTCGACAATCTCGTGCTCGCCGACGGCGACTCGATCTTCGTTCCCGTGTACTCGGGTGTCGTGACGGTGACCGGATCGGTGAATTCACCAGTTGCGGTGTCATACGTCCGTGGAGCGAATCTCGACTTTTACATTCGCGCGGCCGGTGGCGGCACCTCCAAGTCCGATGTCGGGCGTGCGTACGTGACGCAACCGAATGGAAAGGTCGAGAGCCGCAACTCGCATTTGCACTTCTTCAAATCGACGCCGACGCCGCAGCCCGGCAGCACGATCGTCGTGCCGCCGGTCGACGCATCGGATCGACGCGACTACGTCGCGATGTTGACGGCACTCACCTCGATCTTGGGGTCGGCCGTCGCACTCGCGGCAATTCTGAAACGTTAAAGCCCGATTCGGGCGCGAAAAGCGCGAAACAAGCTCGAGCTTTCTGCTCCAGCGTTTTGCTCCAGCTTTCTGCACGTGACGACCACGAAGGCGTGGTGATTGCGTGATGTCCTTCCTCCGCCGGGCGAGCTCGGCAAAGGAACAGGACATTTGAAGCTCGGCCCGCCATGCGTAGCGGCCGAGCTTCGGACACGGGTCGATGCCATAGCCAAGCGTGAACGTCTCGGGAACTCCTGCACCAGAACTACCGCCTGCGGTCATTGAGCAGGCAGACATTCCACTGCCGCGGCGCGTACCCCATGTTCACCGGGTACTGACGCTTCCGCCGTACGACGTTCGCCTACGGCGTGAGCTTGCTCAGCGGCGGCTTCTCGTTTCGATCGGCCGACAAGTCCTTCGCGTCGCATCACTCCACGTGCTCGACGCAATAGCGATTGGCACCGCCACGCTTCTCGCGACGGAGATCGCGCCGGTTGCCGACACGCGCCGATTGTGGCCATCGCTGATCGGACTCGTACTGATCGGACTCAATGCGAACAGCGCTTACAAACCTGGCGACGCGCGACGCGACGCCCGCCGTCTCCTACTCGGCGTCGGGCTCGCCGGCGTCGTCCTCGCGGTCCTCGCGATTCTTCCGCCGAGCATCGAGCTGCCACTCGCATTCCTGCCGACATTTCTCACCATCGCGCTCGCGGCGTTGATTGTCGAGCGGTGGCTAGTCGATCTCGTCGTGCGACAGGCGTACGCGCACGGCATCGGTCTTCGCAAAGCGCTCATTGTCGGACGGCATTCCGAAGTCGATGAGATCGTGACTGGCCTCCAGAACGATCTGAATCGCGACCATCGCATCATCGGGTACGTGACGCCGTCACAGGTTTACGATTCCAAAGCTCTCGGTTCGATCGATGATCTCGATTCGATTCTCGATCGCGAGGATGCGGCCGAACTGATCATTGCCGGTTCGTTGCGCGCGGAGGTTGTGCAGCGCGTGGCCGACGCGTGCATCAAACATGGAACCGCGATGATCGCGGTTCCATCGTGGGGACGTGGCGTTCGCGGTTGGGCCGAGCCGGTGAAAGTCGGCGGTCTGCCAGGCTACCACGTGCACCCGGCGCGACTTGGAATGCCGGCGCTCGTGCTCAAACGCGCGACCGATCTCGTGCTGACCACTGTTGGGCTCGTCGCATGCGCGCCGCTGATGGGACTGATCGCGCTCGCCATCAAGATCGATTCGCGCGGTCCAGTGTTTTTCCGGCAACGTCGCGTGGGGCTTGGCGGACGCGACTTCATGATGTGGAAGTTCCGCAGCATGACGCACGAAGCGGAAATGAAGCGCGATCAAATATCGCATTTGAACGCATACGCCGACGGGCGGTTGTTCAAGTTGCGCGACGATCCGCGCGTAACGCGCGTCGGGCGAGTGCTTCGCCGTTTCAGTCTCGACGAGCTGCCGCAGCTACTCAACGTGCTTGCTGGCGAGATGTCCCTCGTTGGGCCGCGACCTCCCGTCCCCGCTGAAGTCGGCCGCTATGAGCCGCGGCATTTCGTTCGATTGAGCGTGGTTCCGGGTTTGACCGGCCCATGGCAGGTCGGCGGTCGAAACCTCATCACGGACTTCGAAGAGGTGGTCCGTCTCGAACGCGAGTACATCGATGGTTGGTCGCTACGGCTCGACCTTCGCATCATGGCCAAGACTCTCGGCGTTGTCCTCAGCGGCAGGGGCGCGTACTGAACGCTCACGTCCGACGTCCACGAATAGCGCTTGCAACGGATTGGCTCACGTCGTTTGGCGGCGCTGAGCGTGTCCTGCAGCAGCTTCGCATCCTCTATCCAACGGCGCCGATCTTCACTTCGGTGTTCGATCCGTCGGCGCTGCCGGATGATCTGCGCGCGTGGGACGTGCGGCCGTCGTTCCTTCAACGATTTCCATTCATCACACGCTACTCGCGCGCGACCCTCCCACTCATGGCCCGGGCGTTCGACCAATTCGATTCCAATCCATTCGACGTCGTTATCTCCGTCTCGGCCGCGTTCGCGAAGAACATGCGGCGTCCAGTGTCCGGTTCCACGATCAGCTACTGCCTCACGCCGCCGCGATACTTGTGGGACCTGCATCACGAGTATGTCCGCGGACGGGTCGATCGTCCGCTGCTCGAGATGATGGCGCATTGGCTCCGTCGCGCGGATCTCGCGGCGGTTGAACGCGTCGATCACTTCATCGCGAACTCGGAGACAGTCGCCGAGCGGGTGCGTCGCACCTATTCGCGTTCGGCGACTGTTGTGCATTCGCCAGTCGATTGCGCGCGGGTTCGCCCGAATGGCTCTCCGCCGGAAGACTTCTATTTGGTCGTGAGCCGACTCGTCCGCTACAAGCGAGTCGACCTGGCGGTGGACGCGTGCAGCAGGCTCAAGCGTCGACTTCTCGTCGTTGGGTCCGGTCCGGAAATCGCAAGGCTCAAAGCCAAAGCTGGCCCGACAGTCGAGTTCTTGGGGCGGCGCGACGATGCCGAGGTTGCGAGTCTTTACGCCCGGTGCAAGGCACTTCTATTTCCGGGGCTCGAGGATTTTGGCATCACGCCGCTCGAGGCGCAGGCTGCGGGCCGGCCGGTCATTGCCTTTGGCCGGGGCGGCGCGACGGAAACCGTCGTCGACCAGGTCACGGGAGTACTGTTTCCCGAACAGTCGGTCGAGGCACTTGTCGACGCGATCGAACGTTTGGATCGTATGTCGATTGCGCCGGCCGCCTGTCGGGAGAACGCGATGCGGTTCGACGTCTCTGTCTTTCGGCAGCGTATGAGCGCGGCGGTCGAGGCCGCAGTCCTTGATGGGTGATATCGCAATGCACGAACGCCGACTGCAAGCTGCGTTTTTCCTTCTTCCAGCGATGTTGTTGGTCGCGGGCAACGCGAGCGTGGCGAGCGCGCAGCAGCAGGTGCAGCGACAGGTGCAGCAAAGCGGACAGAGCACACCGGCGCTGCAAGCGACCATACAAGCGTCCGATACCGTTCCCGATTTTGTTCGCCGTGCGGTCTCGGCGCATGCGCAGCCGGGTGACCGGGTGTGGTTCCACGTGTGGCGCGAACCCAAGTTGAGCGACACGGTCATGGTCGACGAACGCGGCGACGTGATGCTTCCAAAAATCGGCATCGTCAACGCGTCGGCGCTTTCGATCGGTGCCCTTCGCGATACCGTTCGAGCGCGCATCGCTGAGTTCCTGCGTGATTCCCCGATTGAGCTGGTGGTGTTGAGACGTGTCTCCATCAACGGTGAGGTCGCGAAGCCGAACGTCTACTACGTTGACGTCACGACCACGGTGCGCGACCTCATCGCTCGGGCTGGCGGGGTCACCGACGCGGGCAACGCGAACAATGTCGTCGTGATTCGCGACGGTCATCGAATTCCCGTGCGCGATTGGCAGCGAGACCGATCGGAGAGCTCGGACCTCCGATCCGGCGATCAAGTCGTCGTCGCTCGCAAGAGCTGGCTGTCGATGAATGCCTTGCCGGCGCTCAGCGTGATGACCGGCGTCGTATCACTCGTCGTCGTGCTATTCCGCCGGTAGCCGACCATGAGCACGAGCGCATCGACCGCGGTAGACACGATCGACGTTGCCGATCTCGCACGGACGGTCCGTCGCGGTTGGCGCGCGGTCGTCGCGTGCACCGTATTCGGCGCGCTCGCCGCGGTCGCGGTTGTATTGTGGGCGCCACCAAAGTACCTGGGTTCGGCGAGTGTTGTCATGAAGATGGGCAACGACCCGAGCAGCTCGCTGCTGTCGCGGCTCGGCGGCGGAATCGGCGACGCCGCCGGCGGAGCGCTGTCCTCGGTGACCAAGTCGCCCACGGAAACGGAGATTCAAATTCTCTCGAGCCGGGCTGTCGCTGGACGGGTCGTCGACTCGCTGCGCCTGCAAGCGCGTGTCACGTCTCCGCGCGGCATTCCAGCGGCGCGATTGATCGATTCACTCGCATTGGGCGGTTCATTCCGCGCGCGCAAATACCATTTCTTGAAATCGGGTTCGACGTATCGATTCGACGGGCCCGAAGGCGCCGGTATTGCGACGCCTGGGGTGCCGGTCAAGCTGGCGGTTGGATCGATCACGCTGCATGCGACCGGCGCGCCCAATGAGTTCGAGCTCGTGCTGCGCGATCGCGAAGACGCCATCAGCCGTTTTGAGAAATACCTCTCCGTCGACAAGGCCGGCGGTGAAGTCGTGCGCGTGAATTACCGCGGCGACGATTCGTTGACCGCCGCCGTCGCCGCGAACGCCTTGATAGCGACCTATCTTGCGCGTCGCACGACCACTGACCGCGGCATCAATCAACACCGGGTCGAGTTCTTGACGGCGAAAGCGGACAGCGCGTCGGCACAATTGCTGGCGGCATCGCGGGAATTGCGACGCCAACAGGAACGCAGTGGTGTGATAGATCCGGAAGTCGTCGGCAAGATCGAGCTCGAGCGCGCGTCGCAGATTCGGACGAGCCTTGCGGAATTGCAGATGGAGGAAGGCGCACTCAAACAGTTGATCGCCAAGGTGACCAGCGGCTCGATTCAACCGCGTGAGCTCGCGGCTTATCCAACATTCCTCAAGAGTCCAGCGATCAATCAATTGATCGGCGACCTCGTTCAGGTCGAGACCGATCGCTACAAGGCGCTCGAGAGCCGGACCGAGAAAGACCCGGAGGTCGGGGCGCTGTCGCAGAGCGCGAAGAACATTGAAGGACAACTGCTCCCACTGGCACAGTCATACTCGGCATCGAGCGCGCAGCAGCGCAACGATGCGCAGCGGCATTTCGATTCGTTGCAAACCCAGATCGCCGCACTACCGGCCGTCGCCGAGTCGGGGCTCAGCTTGCGACGCGACGTTCTGCGGCTCAATCAAGTGTACGCCGCGCTCGGAGGACAACTCGTCGAGGCGCGACTCGCCGCGATCTCCGAGGGCGGCGACGTGCATGTGTTGGATCCCGCTGTGGCACCGAAAGAGCCGTCGTTCCCTAAGCCGATCACGACGATGGGGCTCGGAATCGGCGCAGGATTGTTCGCCGGCGTGATTGCGGCGCTGATGATCGGTGCGCTCGGGCGCTGGGTGCAGGATCCGCGGGATGTCGAGCGAACGACCGGCGTACCCGCGTTACGGTTCGATCCAACGGTTCCGTTATTGATGAATGGCGCGGCGTCTCGCACGGTGCTCGTCGTTCCGCTCGATCAACGGGCGCTACTCGAGCCGGTCATCCAACGTTTGGCGCAAACCGCGGAATCGCGATCGATCAAGGCGACGGTGCTCGATCTGTCCGACTACAAGTCGGCAAGCACCACGCTGGTGCCGCGCATCACCGCAGGCAGCATCGAGTCGGTCGGCGCGTTTGACGTGAATGGCACCATCAGCCGCCTCGAGGAAGAATTCGGTATGGTGATCGTCCGCTTGCCCGGGCTGGTTACCGACGCCGCCGCTGCTGCGCTGACGGGATCACGGCCGGTACTCCTCGTTGCGCCGCAACGCCGAATCGACCGCGAGAAGCTCGTCGGCGCGGTGCAGTTGCTTCGCCGACTCGATGTGCCGTGCGCGGGCATCGTGATGAGCGGGAGCGAGCATGATGGAATCCTCACGACCTGAGTCGCCGCCGACCACGTCAGTCGTGGCGATCCAACCGTGGACGGCTGGCCGGAGGCTCTCAATCGCCGCGTTGGTTCAGGGGCTCATCTTGTTACTCCTGACCGCAAACCTCGGGCGAATTCCGTTGTTGTCCGCCGGTGAGAGCTCGGCGCCTCTGCTCGTCAACGACATCGCCGTTGGATTCCTGGTTCTACTCGGGCTCGCGACCGGCATTGCCGCGCGATCTTTTCGCATCGACAGAGCCGGCTTGACCGGAATCTTGTTCGCGGCGATTGGTGCATGTTCGGCGATCGTGACAGCGCGCGACTACGGGTTCTCGACGTTCGAGTTGGCGCTGAGCCTCGCCTATCTCGCGCGATGGATGCT
>JAICYT010000288.1 GCA_025934075.1 Gemmatimonadaceae bacterium | reverse complement strand
GGAATCCTCGGAGCCATTGGGCTGTGGGACTTCTGGCATTGGGAATACAGCTACGGCCACGACCTCGACTACGCCCATGCCATCATCAAAGTGCCCGGCATGACGTACGAGCCACCGCTTATCGGGACAAAGCAGTTGCTCAACTTCACCGCGTCGTCATGGCCGGCGGCGGGCGCCGTTCTCCTTGGCGTGGCGTTCGTCCTCGGCGTGGCGGCGATCGTTGTGGGAGGGCGCGGCTCAGCGCGCCGCGCGACCGTATGAAGCTTCGGCGCGCGATGACCCTTTCGATGTTCGCGCTGGTCAGCGCCTGCAGTTCGGGGAGGCCCGAGGCGATCGCCTACGATGCGGACCAGTGCGCGTACTGTCGTATGGAGATCAGCGATCCGCGGTTCGGCGCTGAGCTGGTGACGCGGCGTGGGCGTTCAATCAAGTTCGACTCGATTGAATGCCTGCTCGCGTTCTACAAGCAGGCGGCATCGGCGAATGACGTCAGCTCGGTATGGGTATCAGACTTTCGCCATCCCGGAACGCTGATCAGCGTCGAGAGCGCCAACTTCGTGGACATCGGCGTCGGTCGCGAGCCGATGGGGCGCGGGTGGGCGGCTGTTGTTTCGACCGAGGATGCGGCGCAGTTGGGCATTACAGATGTGGGGGCAATCAAGCGGTGGAGCGACCTCCAGTGAGACGTTGCGCCGTGATGCTGCTTGCCCTCGTCGTACGAGGCGATCTCGCGCTGGCGCAACACCGGATCGAGGTCTCTCCCGCAACGCCGTTCCACTCGGTCACGGCTGCTGTAGCGGCGGCGAGAAACGGCGATACCGTCATCGTTCACGCCGGCATCTATCACGAGCCGCAGATCACAGTCGACAAGCGCGTCGCGATCATCGGGCAGGGTGAGCCTGTGTTCGACGGAGAAGGGAAGCACGGGCTCCTACTCGTCACGGCGGATGATGTCACCATTCGCGGCCTCGTCCTGCGCAACGTCGGCACGAGCTTTGTCGAAGACCGCGCAGCCATCAAGGTAAACTCCGCGCGTGGATGCTCGATCGAGAACAATCGCGTCGAGAACGGGTTCTTCGGCATCTATCTCGCGAATGTGACCGACTGTCGGATCGCCGACAACGTTCTACTCGCGACGGGCAAACGCGAGACGGAATCCGGCAACGGCATCCACCTCTGGACGTCGCGGCGCATCACAATCGACAACAACCAGATCTCCGGGCATCGCGACGGCATCTACTTCGAGTTCGTTCACGACAGCGACATCCGCGCCAACGTCAGCAAGGACAATTTGCGCTACGGGCTGCACTTCATGTATTCTGACGACTGCCGATACGTGAAGAACGTATTTCAGCACAATGGGTCGGGCGTCGCGGTGATGTACACGAAGCGTGTGCAAATGACCGGCAATCGGTTCGAGGACAACTGGGGTCCGGCCGCGTACGGCCTGCTGCTGAAGGAGATCAGCGACCCGCGGCTCGAGGGGAATGTGTTCTCGCACAACACGACGGGTCTGCTCGCCGACGGCGCGAATCGCCTGATCGCGGTGCACAATGACTTCGTCGGCAATGGCTGGGCGGTGAAGCTCGAGGCGAGCACCGGCGATGGCCGCTTCGAGCAAAACAACTTCGCCGAGAACAGCTTCGATCTCGCGACCAACAGTCGATCGCCGTCGACGACGTTTGCCGGAAACTACTGGGATAGCTATCGCGGCTACGACCTCAATCGCGACGGCACCGGCGACGTTCCGCACCGTCCGGTGCGGCTCTTTTCGCTTCTCGTCGAGCGCAATGCACCGGCACTGATTCTCATGCGCAGCGCCTTCGTCGAGCTCCTCGACGGCGCCGAGCGTCTCATTCCCACCCTGACACCAGATGCGCTCGTCGATGCGAAGCCGTCGATGCGGAGAATTCGATGATCACGATGTCAGGACTGGCCAAACAGTTCGGTCGGGTTCGTGTCTTGAGTGGCGTGGATCTGCGAATCGAGCGGGGCCACGTCGTCGGTCTCGTCGGCCCGAATGGCGCCGGCAAGACGACGCTGATCAAGATGGTGCTTGGCCTTGCGCACGCCGACGCCGGTGACATTCGGATCGACGGTGCGCCGATCGGCAATGGTGACGACGTATCGTATCGTGCACAAATCGGCTACATGCCGCAGATC
>JAICYT010000285.1 GCA_025934075.1 Gemmatimonadaceae bacterium | reverse complement strand
GCGCGCGAGGCGAGCGTCAGGTCGTGCGTGACGAGAATGATCGTCGTCTTCGACTCGCGATTGAGCGCTTCGAGCAGCTCGACGATTCGCGCGCCGGTGTCGCTGTCGAGATTTCCCGTCGGCTCGTCGGCGAAGAGAATGCGCGGTGAATTCGCGAACGCGCGCGCAATCGCCACGCGCTGCTGTTCGCCGCCCGACAATTGCGTGGGGAAGTGGTCGAGGCGATCGCCGAGTCCAACGCGCGTCAACAGGTCGCGGGCTCGGTCGGCCGCGCCGCGGTCGCCGCGCAGCTCGAGCGGGACTTGCACGTTCTCGAGCGCGGTGAGCGTCGAGATCAATTGAAAGCTCTGAAAGACGAAACCGACCTTTTCTCCGCGAAGCTGCGCCCGCTGGTCTTCATCCATCCCGGTGAGATCGGCGTCGTCGAGGATCACTCGGCCGCGCGTCGGCGTGTCGAGTCCCGCCAGCAAGCCGAGCAGCGTGGTCTTGCCGCTGCCCGACGGGCCGACGATGGCAACGAAGGCGCCTTGGGGTATAGAGAAGGAGACGTCCCGCAGAACGGCGAGCCTATTCTCGCCGCTGCGATATTCCTTGGACAGATCACGAGCGACGAGCATGATAGGCCAGATGATCGGGAATCGGGTCGCAGGACGCCGGCTGCGGATTGGTGCGGCAATTCTCATCGCCGCCACGAGTGCGTGCGCCGGCGAGCACAAATCCAACGAGTCGAACGACGCGAACGGTTCGCTGGTTTCGGCGGGTACGCCGAAATCTAACGCTGCGCCTTCGCCGTCCGCTCGGCCGACGCCGGGTACTTTGGCGACGGCCCGACGCACCGTTTTATTCGTTGGTACGAGCCTCACCGCGGGCTTGGGACTCGAGCCCGACAGCGCGTATCCGATGTTGATCCAGCGCAAGATCGACTCGGCGGGATTGCCGTTCGAGGTGACCAATGCCGGTGTGAGCGGTGAGACGTCCTCCGGCCTGCTCGATCGACTCGACTGGCTGCTGCGCGGCAAGTTCGACGTGATGGTGCTCGAGACTGGCGCGAATGACGGGCTGCGCGGACTTCCGCCGGCGACTCTTCGCGCGAACCTCGAGCGAGCGCTCGACCGCATCAAGGCCGCGCGACCCGACGTCCGCATCCTGCTCGTCCAAATGGAAGCTCTCCCAAACCTCGGCGCCAAATACGCCGCGGAATTTCACGCCGTGTATCCTGCGGTCGCGAAGGAGAAGGGAGTGACGCTGATGCCGTTCCTGCTCGCTGGCGTTGCCGGAGACCGCGCGCTCAACCAAGCCGACGGCGTCCATCCCAACTATCGTGGCGAACGAATCGTCGCGGCGAACGTGTGGGCCAGCCTCGAGCCCGTGTTGGCCTCACTCGCGCAGACGCAGGCGCCATAGCACAGCTTGACCAACAATGTTGGTCGATCTAAGTTTAAAGGCTGTCTAACTTTACATCCCGCTCGACCTTAGAATCAGGCTGATCCATATGGCAATCCCGGCAACCCAGATCCGTCGCGGAATGGTCATCGTCTTCGAGGGCGATCCCTGCCGCGTTCTCGAGTTCCGACACCACACGCCCGGGAACCTCCGCGCGATGGTGCAGGCGAAGCTCAAGAATCTGCGCACCGGCTCCAGCTACGAGCATCGCTTCCGCGCTGCCGACTCGATCGATCCGGCGTCGATGGAGACGCACGATCTCGAGTTTCTCTATCAGGGCGGCGACACGTACCACTTCATGAACACGGAGAACTACGACCAGCTCGAGATGGACGAAGAGATGCTGGGCGACAATGCGCAGTGGATGCAGCCGGGCATGAAGATTCAGGCCGAGTACTACGACGGGAAGCCGGTGGGGATCAAGATGCCGAATTCGCTGGTGCTCGAGGTGATCGACACGGCTCCGGTCATGAAGACCGCGACCAAGACAGCGTCATCGAAGCCCGCCAAGCTGGAGAACGGCGTCACGATCAACGTTCCGGAATTCGTTGGTACGGGCGACAAGGTGAAAGTCAACCCGACAACCGGCGAATATCAGGAGCGCGCGAAGTAGAGCGAAACAGTTGCTTGACCGAAGCGAAGTGAAGCGCGCGCGGTTGATCGGACGGCACGCCGGAATTACAATGCAAGTCTGCATCATGCGATGGGAAATTGGTGTCGTGCACGTCGAGCGATACCACCATGGTGACTGTAGCTCAATCGGTTAGAGCACCGGTCTGTGGCACCGGGGGTTGCGGGTTCAATTCCCGTCAGTCACCCTGCAACATCATTTGGTCGTGGACGGCATTACTCTCTAGGTCGGTAGCTCAATTGGTAGAGCACTGGTCTCCAAAACCAGCGGTTGGGGGTTCAAGTCCCTCCCGGCCTGCGTGACGCACGATGGAAGCGTGAAAGGGTCGGGATGTTTGACACTGGCGGTATCGTCTAGGGGACTAGGACGGGGCCCTCTCAAGGCCCAAACACGGGTTCGAATCCCGTTACCGCTATTCGTGTGATCGTGACGGCCCGTTCGTCTATCGGTTAGGACGGCACCCTTTCACGGTGCAGAGAGGGGTTCGACTCCCCTACGGGCTACGTGAACGGTGGAAGGGCAGTGAGGTGG
>JAICYT010000224.1 GCA_025934075.1 Gemmatimonadaceae bacterium | reverse complement strand
GGCTGTCCGCGCTCGATGTCGACCGTGTTGACGAGCAGCGGCATGTCGAGGTCGCTGAACTTGCCCGGAGGCACCACGGCGCGCGTGAGATCGCGAAGCGGGTCCTCGAGATAGATGGATGGAGACCGCATGCGATCCATCAGCATGCCGAAGTGGTTGATGCGAAAGATGTCGCGTCGGCGAAGCGTAACCGAACGCCTGGCCAGCTCACTTGGCGCCATTCCGCCTACGCGAGCGGCAGCGAGCATGGCACCGATGCTCGTCCCCGCGTAGAGTGTCGGAACGATGCCGCGCTCCTCGAGCGCGGTCATCACGCCGATGTGTGCGAATCCCTTCATGCCACCGCCGCCCAGAACGAGGGCGATTCGGCGGCTCGGGGTCGGGACGGTCTGCATTCGAAAAGAAGAGAGTGCTGTGTGGTGGAGAGTGGAAGGGGCCTCTCCACTCAGTCTCTACTGTAAATAGTCATACAAGCCGACGAGTCCGATGACGGCTCCTCCAATCATGACGATTTGACCCGGTGTATCGCCAATGACTGCCCCTGCGATGAGCGCCGCGACGCCGACGACCATCATGGCTCGGGCTTGGCCAAGGTTGGCATGCTGCGGCAGCACGACCGTGGGCTGATCCGGGCGGCTCGTTTCGCGCGCGTGCATACCAGCGCGAAGCCCGGTCATCGGCGCACCGAGCGCGGCGGACTCCTGGGGAATGTTGAGGGTCAGGCGCTCGCTCGTCCGCTGCGTGCTGTCGACCGCGGCGATGACCGTTGAATCTGCAATGATGCTGGAAGCGGCGTCTTGAGCGCGCAATGGAGCTATACCCGCAGCAAGCAGGGATAGCACCACGACACGGGTGCTGAGGCGCATTGTCTTTCTCCACGTAAGGGACACAGCCCCTTGCGGAAAAAGCGGGCCAGCGACGGTGGATCGGCCGCACGCGACCGCACAAACGGTGGCGGACGTGACCCACCTCACCTAGTCTTGTACCCTTCCGCCAAGCGTTTCTGCCACACCCACGCGCCACTCATACGAAGCTGCTGTGTGACTTCCGAGCGTAGCCAACGTAGCGAAGGTTCACTCGTCCGGGCGCTCGGCACCTGGGGCTTGGCGGCGAGCATCGTCAACATCACGGTCGGTGGCGGCATCTTTCGACTGCCGTCGGCCGCGGCGGCAGCGCTGGGTCCGGCGGCACCGGCGGCGTATCTCGTCTGCGCGGTCGCGATGGCGCTCATCGTTCTGTGCTTCGCCGAAGCTGGAAGTCGCGTCTCGCTCACTGGTGGATTGTACGCGTACGTCGAAGTCGCGTTCGGTCCGCTCGTGGGGTTTCTGACCGGCGTCATGCTGTGGGCGGGAATAACCGCGGCGATGGCGGCGGTCTCGACCTTCTTCGCCGACTCCGTGGCGGCGCTCATTCCGTCGCTCGCGGGTGCTCACGCGCGTTCGGCGACGCTCATCGCGGTCTTGATCGCGCTCGCGGCGCTCAACGTCGCTGGTGTTCGCGGCGCTAATCGGTTCAATGCCGTGATGACGGTGGCGAAGCTGCTTCCGCTATTGGTGCTCATCGTGGTCGGCGTTGCTTCAGTCAAGGCGGAGAACCTCGTGTGGCACGCGACGCCGGCGACCGGCGACGTCGCCCGCGCGTCGGCGGTGCTGATCTTCGCGTTCCTGGGCGTCGAAACCGCGTTGGTGCCGAGTGGCGAAGTACGCGACTCCTCACGCACGGTGCCGCGCGCGATCTTCATCGCCATGGTTGGCATCACGCTGTTGTATCTGGCGGTGCAGTTGGTGACGCAAGGAATCCTTGGTGCCGCGCTCGTTGGTCAGAAGACGCCGCTCGCCGAAGCCGCGGCCGTCGCACTCGGAGTGCCGGGACGGACGTTGATTCTCGCCGGGATGACGATCTCGATGTTCGGCTACGTCAGCGGGATGACACTGTCCGTCCCGCGAATGTTGTTTGCCTTTGGTCGCGACGGATTTTTGCCCGCTCAACTCGCATCCGTACATTCGAGATTTCGAACGCCATACGTCGCGATCGTCGTGCAAACGCTGGTCGTCATCGGTCTCTCGGTCAGCGGCAGCTTCGAGAAGCTGGCGATTATCGCCAATGGATCGATTCTGGTCGTGTATGCGGCGTGTTGCTTGGCCGTGATCGAGCTGCGCCGCAAGAAAGTGCAGGCGTCGGGAACGCCATTCCGCGTCCCGTTTGCCGCAGTCGTTCCGGTGCTTGCCGTTCTCGTCATTGCGTGGTTGTTGACCAGCCTAACCGCGGACGAATGGAAGGCGCTGCTGGTCGTCTTCGGCGTTGCGGTGATTGTCTACGTAACGAGCCTTCCTTCCCGTCGCGCCGCGGCGCCCGCGCAAGCAGGGTCGACATGAACGACCCGCTGCTCGTCTATCGACCCGAGTTCCCTATTCTCGAGCGGACGACCTACCTCGTATCGAACTCGCTCGGCGCAATGCCGCGCGGCGTGGCCGATCGACTGGCCGAGTATGTCGATCAGTGGGCGGACCTCGGTGTGCGAGCCTGGGCGGGGAACGACGGTTGGTGGCAGATGCCCGTGTCCGTCGGGAATGAAATCGCGCCGTTGATCGGCGCGGCCGCTGGTGAGATCGCGATGGTGCCGAACGTGACGATCTCGCAGGCCGCGGTGCTTTCAGCGCTCGACTACTCGACCGGCCGCGACACGATCGTGATGACGGAGCTCGACTTTCCCTCGGTGCGATATCTGTACGATCAGCTCGCCACTCGGTTGGGCGCGCGCATCGTGGTCGTGCCGAGCGACGATGGCATCACCATCGACACGCAGCGTGTGCTCGAGGCGATCGATGAGCGAACGAAGCTCGTGGCGATCTCGCACGTCCTGTTTCGCTCGGCGTTCATCATGGACGCGGCGGCGATCTGCAGACGTGCGCATGACGTCGGGGCGTTGGTATCGCTCGACGCGTTTCATTCTGTCGGCGTGATCCCCGTGGATGTGAAGGCACTCGGCGTCGACTTCCTGAGCGGCGGAGTGCTCAAGTGGTTGTGCGGTGGACCGGGCGGCTCGTTTTTGTATGCGTCGCCGGAGGCATCGGCATCGCTGTCGCCGTCATTCACCGGATGGCAGGCGCACGAGCATCCGTTCGCGTTCGAGGGCGAGATGCATTACGCGAGTGGCGCGTGGCGGTGGCTCAATGGGACGCCGGCGATTCCGTCGCTGTTCGCGGCGATCGAAGGCCCGCGCCTGTTGCGGCGTGCGGGCATTCAGCAGATTCGCGAGAAGAGCGTGCGACAGACGTCGCGCCTGATCGCGCTCGCGGATGCGCGTGGCTATTCGGTGACGGTGCCGCGCGGTGCCGAGCAACGCGGAGGAACCGTGGCGTTCGATGTCCCGCATGCGTACGGCGTGGCGCAGGCGTTGCTCGCGAATAACGTCATCGTGGACTATCGGCCAAATGCCGGCGTACGCGTCGCTCCGCATTTCTACACGAGCGACGATGAGCTCGAGCGCGCCGTCGCGATGATCGACGACATTCTGCGCGACGAGGATTGGAGGAAGTTCGAAGACAAACGGGGACTCGTGACATGAGAGGGTTTGGTCTTTCCATCGCTTCGCTGGTGTGTGCCGCGGGTCTTCGCGCGCAGGCACCAAAGCCGTTCGCGCACGCCGACACGTCGGCGTTGCGCCACACGCTCGACGCGATCGCTGCTGCGCACCATGGGATTCTCGGCTACTCGGTGTTGAATCTCGACACCGGCGAGCGTTTGTCGCTTCGCGGAGACGAAACGTTCCCGACGGCGAGTCTGATCAAGGTGCCGATCCTCGTCACGCTGTATGACCTGGTCGAGCAGCGGCAATTGTCGCTCGATGATCCGCTGACGGTGATCAAGATCGATCAGGTGCCGGGGAGCGGCGTACTCCAGTTCATGCATTCCGGGATGTCGCTGAGCGTTCACGACGCGGCCGCTCTGATGATCATTCTGAGCGACAACACCGCGACGAATCTCATCCTCGACAGGATTGCCATCCGTCGTGTCTGGTCGAAGATGGAGGCGCTGGGGCTGCCGCACACAAAGGTGCATTCCAAGACGTTCCTGCGATTGACGAGTGTCGCGATGGACAGCTCGGCCAAGTATGGGCTCGGCGTGAGCACACCGAACGAGATGGCCCATCTGTTCGAGTTGTTGGCGCAGGGCAAAGCCGTGAACCCGGCCGCCGACTCATCGATGCTGCAAATCCTGGCCAACAACGCCGATGGCGACTCGATGCAGCGAACGATCAACGGGATGAGCGTCCCGCATAAGACCGGCGCAACCGATTCGGTGCGGACGGAGTGTGCGCTCTTCCGCCTTCAGTCGCGCGTCGTCGCGTGTGGGTTCACCAAGCAGAACACGGATACGCGCTGGGTGACGGACAACGAAGGCCAGGTGACGCTCGGGAAGATCGGGGCAGCGGTGGTGGCGGCATGGCCGAAGTAGAGCAGGGTCGAGGGGTCGAGGATTGAGGGCGGCGCGCTGTCGCGCGCCACCAACCATTCCTCAACCCTCCACCCTTTTTTCGTGGCCTATCGTATGCCTCCTGGGGAAGAGTTTCGACGGGAGGAGCTTGTGCCAACTCGACGCTTGATCGTGCTTTCACTGATCGTGAGCTTGCCAGCCGCAGCCGCGGCGCAGTTCACTACGTTCATTCCGCCGCAGACCAAGGTCATGGATTCGGCTAAGGCCGTGGTTGCCGCGCAGAAAACCGCGCAGGCAGACACGTCCATCAACACGCGTTTGACCAACCTCAAGACGTGGGTCGACTCCGCTGCCGGTGTCGTGGCCCCGTCTACGCAGGGTCAAGACTCACTGAGCACCGCGAATCCTGATTCGGCGGCGGTCCGAAGCTCTGCGACCAATACGTCCGACACGGCGGCGCTTCGGAACGGTGCACGCGCGCCGGAAACCGCCAGCGACCTACCGCTACTCGCATTGGTCGGTGTCGTGACCCTCGGATTAGGCGCCTTGCTGCTCGGGGCTGGCGGAAATAGAAGGATGCGAACTGATGCGTAAGCGCATCGGATTGTTGCTCTACGTCGTCGGCGGACTGCTCCTGTCGTTCGCCGTCGGACGTTACGGCGTTGGCGTCGCACGGGCCGACGAGGCCCGCGAAGCATGGGATGCCGCCGAAGGTAAGGCCGCCGTTGCGCTCGCACGGTCGGCCGCGCTGCATCACGGAATGCGAGAGACGCCGGTCGACGGAGCGCCGGTCGCGCGTATTGTCATTCCGAAAATCGACCTCGACGAGATTGTCCTCGAGGGTGTCGACGGCGACGAGTTGAACGCCGAGCCGGGTCATCTGAGCGGAAGTGCGTACCCGGGAGAGTCCGGAAACGCAGTGATCTCCGCGCATCGTGACCGGCACTTCAACCATCTGGACGCGCTCGACGTCGGCGACACCATCGTTACCGAGTCTGGTACGCATCACGACAGTTGGGTTGTCGTGTCCAAGCGAGTGGTTGGCAAGAACGACCGTGCGCTCTTCTCGACACCTGATGCGACGCTCACTCTCACGACGTGTTGGCCGATCCGCTATCTCGGGCCGGCGCCGGAGCGCTTGATCGTCACCGCGAAGCCGCTGCGACGGAAGCAAACGAGCGTTGCTTCGGCGTCGTAACCAGGCGAAGGCAATCCGCCGTATCCAGGTGGTTCCGTGCAGTCCGTGGCGACAGTGGCGATGTTTGTTGGTCCGCAGAGGCACTAGAGCCGACTCGGGCGCGACCCAGATCTGACAACAGTCCCGCCATGCACGCATTGATTCGCGTCACGCCAGACGTTGAGAACGCCCTTCGGAACGGCGAGCCAGTCGTCGCACTCGAGAGCTCCGTGCTCGCTCAAGGGCTCCCGATTCCGCAGAACCGCGAGGCGGCCACGCGGATGGTCGCCGCCGTGACGCGTGGCGGTGCGACAGCGGCAATTACGGCGGTCGCCGGCGGTTGCCCGACGGTCGGGCTCGAGCCGAAGGAACTCGAGCGGTTTCTGCGACGTGACGGTGTGAGAAAAGTCTCCGC
>JAICYT010000215.1 GCA_025934075.1 Gemmatimonadaceae bacterium | reverse complement strand
CGGTCCCTTCCCTTCGCAGAACAACGGGCGCACGTACTCGGGAACGAACCCGGGAATGTCGAACGCGTCGACCACACCATTGTCGAGTGCGACGGTGCGGATGTTGTTCCCATAGTCGAATGCGATGGCGCCACGACCTTTCATCGTCAACATCGCTTGCACGTGAGCAACGATCGACGCGTTCGCGCGTCGCACATACTCGCGACTGTCTCGAGCGCGAAGCGTTGCGGCCTCGTTTAGCGACACCCCGCGCGGCAGATATCCATTCAACGTGTCGTGCGCGCTCGTCTGATCCGTGATCACGTCGGGAGTCACGCCGCGCTTCACAAGCTCGGGCAATACGTCCGCCGCATTGCCGACGAGACCGACGGACAGCGGCGTCTTCGCCGTCGTTGCTTCGCGAATCCACGCGAGTGCTTCGTCCAGACTATGCGTCTTACGATCGCAGTAGCCAGTCTCCAACCGTTTGTCGATGCGCGCCTCATCGACCTCGACGCCAAGGATGGCGGCGCTATTCATGGTCGCCGCGAGCGGCTGCGCGCCACCCATACCGCCAAGCCCCGCGGTGAGCACGAAGCGTCCGGCAAGCGTACCGCCGAAGTGCGTGCGTGCGACGGCGCCGAATGTCTCGTAGGTGCCCTGCAGAATCCCCTGTGAGCCGATGTAGATCCATGAGCCCGCGGTCATCTGCCCGTACATGATCAATCCAGCACGCTCGAGCTCGCGGAAATAGTCCCACGTCGCCCAACGCCCGACCAGATTGCTGTTCGCGATCAAGACCCGCGGCGACCACGCATGCGTGCGAAACACACCGACCGGCTTGCCGCTCTGAATGAGCAATGTCTCATCGTTGTCGAGACTCCGGAGCGCCGCGACAATCGCGTCGAAGGCCTCCCAACTCCGGGCGGCACGACCGGTTCCACCGTACACCACCAGATCCTGCGGACGTTCGGCCACGTCCGGATCGAGATTGTTCATCAGCATGCGGAGCGCCGCTTCCTGCTGCCACCCTTTGCACGAGATGGTCGAGCCGCGCGGCGCGCGAATCACTCGCCGGCCCCGCTCGCCGGCCGGCGCGTCGATTATAGATGTACTCATTCAAGAAACCATGGCTGGAGACGCAATCTCGCCGTTCATGATCGCCGCGGCGAGACGCTCGATGTCGGCTGACAGTACGCGATCACGCTCGAGCGGTGCGACGACCCTCCGCACCGCCGCGTGCACGAGCGCCACGCCTCGTCCCGGCTTCAGTGGATGACGATAGTCGATTCCTTGCGCGCCGCACATGAGCTCGATGGCGAGCACGTAGCGAACGTTTCGTACGACGCGACGCAGCTTCCACGCCGCGGCCATCGCCATCGGCACGACGTCTTCCTTGTTACCATCCGTCGGAATCGTGTCGACGCTCGCGGGATGCGCGAGCACCTTGCATTCGCTCGCGAGCGATGCGGCCGTCACCTGCGCCATCATGAAGCCGGAATTGACCCCGGCGTCGCGAGTGAGGAAGGGCGGCAACCCTTGATTCATGTCAGGATGCACCAACCGATCGATGCGACGCTCGGAGATCGTCGCCAGGTTCGTTAGCGCGATCGCCATGAAGTCGAGCACCATCGCCACCGATTGCCCATGGAAGTTGCCACCGCTCAGCAGCTCGCCGGTCTCGAACACGAGTGGATTGTCGGTGGCGGCGTTGAGCTCGCGGCCGATCACCGCCGCCGCGAAGTCCATGGCGTCGAGCACCGGACCATGCACTTGCGGCATGCAACGGAGCGCGTACGCATCCTGCACGCGTGGATCGTTGTCCCGGTGCGATTCGCGGATCTCGCTGTCGGCGAGCAGCTCGCGCAGATACGCCGCCGACGCGGCCTGCCCGAGTTGACCGCGCACGTCTTGAATGCGGGAGTCGAACGCCACCGGCGTGCCGAGCAGCGCTTCGAGTGACATGGCGCCGGCGGCATGTGCCATACGCCACAGCCGATGCGCATCAACGAGAGCCAATGCGGCGATGGCAGTGTGCGCTTGCGTTCCGTTGATCAGCACCAATCCTTCCTTCGGCTGGAGCGTGACAGGCTCCAACCTGCACGCGCGCAGCATGTCCAGCGACGGGCCAGAGGAATCACCGCGCGTCAGCGTGCCTTCACCAATCAATGTGAGCGCAAGATGCGCCAACGGTGCCAAATCTCCGCTCGCGCCGACGCTCCCCTGTTCCGGCACCGGAGGCCAAAGACCGGCGTTCAACATGCCGATCAACAACTCCGCGATGTCGACACGTGCGCCCGAGTAGCCTTTTGCGATGAGGTTCGCGCGAAGCACCATCATCGCGCGCACTTCGCGCTCGGGGAGTAGATCGCCGACGCCCGCCGCGTGGCTCCGAATCAAGTTCACCTGCAACTCGGCCAACCGATTCGGTGGGATGGCGACGTCCGACAGCTTGCCGAAGCCTGTCGTCACTCCGTACGCGACAGCGCCGCGCGCGACGAGCCCGTCGACGACGTCTCGTGCGCGGCCGGCCCGTTGACGCGCGTGGGGGGCGAGCTTTACCGATGCGCGGTCACGAGCGATAGCGGTGACCTGTTCCAACGTGAGCGAATTCCCGTCAATGACGACTTCATTGTTCATGGCCGGGAATGTCGGCGAGCCACTGACACAATTCAAGGGAGCGCATCGCCGACAACCGCGTCATAGACAGACGTTACGCCGATGGCGCGCGCGACAACTCGGCATTTCCAGGCGCGCTTTGATATGCCCAGTCGAACACGACGTAGTCGTTCGCGACGAACGCAACGCGAATCGCCGCGAAATGAATGCCGTCGGCCTTCTGCACGCGAAAGACGTATGCATAACCCGCAAGCGCCTCGGTCGTCACGTTGGCGAAGCCGGCCGCCGGCGCGCGATCGATCGACGTCAAGTCGGCGACCGGCTTCGTCGAATAGAGCGTCATGGTCACACCGCTTCGCGCGGGAGCGAACCAGAGCGATCCATCCGTGTGCCGCTCGACAGTGACGTCCAGGTCCGCGCGCGACGAGGCAGCGACGACTCCGACATGCTTCGCTGTTTCGTCGAAGAACAGGAACCCCGAGCTGTCGGGGCGACTGCCTGTCGCGTAGACGAATGCGTTTCGCGCGTCGAAGCGCGGCGTGTCGAGGCGCGAGCTGCTCCAGTCACTTTCGTGGCCGTCGCGCGTGACCGCGCTGATCGCGAAGCAGCGCGAGACGCCGTTCGTCAGATTGGCGGACAGAAACGCGTCCGATACCGTCGATCCTTCGATGACCCAATCGGTCGTGCATACGCCACGCGACCCATCGTACGCCGTGGAGTAAACGAGATAGTGATCGAATGTGCCATGCGACGCGTCGACCGCGTTGCGGCTCCACGCCAATTGGATTGCGCCGTTCAATGAGATCGATGCCAATCCTTGCGGCGCCGGGAGGCGCGTTTGCAAGTCGATCGTGATGATATCGGATCGTCCGATCTCGTTGGCGTCGGCGTCTCGAGTGGCGACGTAATACTGCGCGTCGGGTGTGCCGGCATCGTGGAACGTCGGCGACGTCGTCGTTGCGCGGAGTTGCCATCCGTCTGCGTTGGCGGCGCGACTGTAGACGTTGAACGAGTTTGCGCGTCGGCTACGCGGAACGTCCCAGCTCAACAGCACTCCGGCGGGCGCGCCTGGCGTGCCGCTCGGAATCAGCTCGTACGTCAGATTGGTTGGAGCGTCGGGATCGGAGGCTGGGCTGGTGAAGTCGTCGCACGCCGCAAGCGGCACGAGCACGGCCAACATCAAACGAGAGAGGCGCATAGGTGGTCCGGGTGGGAACACGAGCGCACAACGCAGAGGCCGCGCCGAACGCAGCGCCCGCGCAACTGTTTGTCACACACGGCGTTGACGTTTTGGGCTGGCTACCGTCTGTCCAAGCCGGAGGACGAACCGGTGCCACAAATTTGGAACGCCCAGACCGGACTAGGAATCTCGCGACAGAAATGGCAAAGCCCTCACCGCAGGAGGCAGAGGACGCAGATGAGGGCTCCTCTACGCTCCTCTGCGTCGTTGGCTGCGAACTTCTTCTGTGCGCTAAAGCCGTTCTCTTCGTCTGCCGTGAAAGCTGTTCGATGGCCTCGCGAGAAGAGTAGACCCTAGAACGGCACGCCCGAGCGAATCGTATTCCGGTTGTAGTCGAACTTGAGGTCGGGCTCCGCCTTCAGTGCGATCGTGAAGTTGAACGAGAAGTTTCCGTTCGCCGATTGGGTGAACCCGAAGAACGCCCGCCAGTCGTGAAGATCACGCTGCAACTGGACGTTGTGGCTGGCAAACTGGTGTCGCTCGAAGTCGTACGTCGTCGTCCACTTTGCGGCCCACTTCGGCGTGAGGTTGAAGCTCATGTCCGAGTTGAGCGACGTCGTCGCCGGAATGCGATACAGCGGGCCACCGGCCGTCAGCGACGTCACCGGCGTCTCGGTCGTCGCCTGCGTTTGCGTTTGTGTGAGGCACGCGTCGAGCAGTAGCGGATTACTGCCGAACGTCTGCTGGCAGCGAACGCGCGGATCATAGTCGATGACGTTGTTGCCCGCGCCGCACGGTGCGTCGCCGCACGTCGGTGGCCGCGGGCTCGAGCGCGTGAACGCCAGTGACGCGCGCCAACCCTGTGACGGCGGAATGATGAAGCGATCGCCGCTCCGCACGCTGCCCGCGACCGGCTGTGACGCGATTTGCGCCGCCTGCGCGCTATCGGCCCGCGCCCGCAACTGCTCGACGCTGGGCGTACCCGATTTTTGCGCTTCGGGAACGGCTTTCCCGAACAAGCGCGTCAGCACCGAGAAAGGATTCTGATCGCGACTGATGTTGAATGCCGCGGAGATGCTCGTGAGAAACGGCTTGAACTTCGCTGTATCGCTCAACGTGCTTCCGGCGAACAGCGAGTAGTTGCTCGAGAAATCGAAACCCGGAAGCAGCTCCGACCGGAGGCTGTAGCCCCAGTTTTCCGTGGTGAGTCCAGCCGTTCCATGTCGTCCGCCGTGCGTCGAGGCGAATTGTGACGCGCGGACGAAATCGTACGAAATCGGAGTCGAGTTGATGCTGAGCAGATCGATCTTCTGTCCGCCGTCCGGATTCGAGTCATTCTTGGAGCGGACTTTGGCTTGGAAGTTTTGATTCAAGCCGAAGCTGATCGAACGCTGCTCCAAGTTCCCGAGATACCCTTTGCGCGTGCGTCCGACGGCGATCAAATACTCGTCGCTGACATCGCCGGCCGGTGCCCAGTTGAAGTTGATCTGCGGCGTGATCGCATGACGGATTCGCGTGAATGGACCGAATCCCGGGAAGAACCCGAACAACGTCGGCGACGCCGAGAGGCCGGTGGTGATGCGCTTGGACTGGTGAACGTACTTGCCGTTCGTGCGCTCGGACGTCACCCAGAATGGGCCTGGATCAACATTGCCAAGGCTGAAGCTCGGCGTGAGGTTGAACCGGTTGTGGCCAAAGGCCGGCAACGTGAAGTCGGGCGTCCAATCGACGTCGGTGCGATACGTCGCGGCGAAGACACGTGTATCCGTGATCGCGCCGGTGTTCACGTCGTAGATCGGAAAATTCTGCGGAAAGTTGTTTCGTTGTTGATTGATCTTGAACGAGTTCCTGAAGTCCCATCCGAAGATTTGAATCGGCGAGTCGAATGTCATCGATGCCGTCGATGAGCCGCGATTCTTGGACAACACACTGTCTCTCACGCCGGTGACGGGGTCCACCTGGTAAGTGAACGCGCCAATCCCCGGCTGGTCCATGTTCAGCACGTCGGAGCGATTGAAGCTGAACCCGGGTGTCCAACTGAACACCTTGCCGATACTGATCGGCGTCGACGTCATGCTGACGGTGGGAAACGTCTGATCGACTTGCTGGCGTCCGGGATATTGTTTGCGTGTGGCGCCGACCGTGACCGATGCCGGGCCGAATTTCGTTTGATAGTTGACCGACGAGTAGATCGTCGCCAACGCGGTGTAGGAGTTGAACGTGTTCTCTCGCTGGAGGACCGTGCTCGTGACGTAGTTGACGTTCGTCGTGAGATGGCTGTCGTGCGAAAAATCTTGACTGTGCGACCAGCTCACCGCGGTGTTGCTCAAACCGCTGCCATACTTCGTGTACGACGACCCAATGCGTCCACCGAGGAAGCGATCGATCCATTTGTAGTCCCAATCGCCATTGAAGCGAATCCAACCAGGATCGCCGACGACTGAACCGGCAGAGCTGCGCCAGTCGAGCCAGGTGCCGAAATCCATGTAGTCGTTGAGCGCCCAGTAGTAACCGAGGTGCTCGACGTTGCGACGGTAAGTCGGGCTGTTGCGGACGATGTCGCCGATACCGAATTGCGGCGGCAAAAGACCGCTGTGCCGCCCGCTGCGCGTATCGCTGAAGATGAACGGCAGCCAGAGCACCGGAATGTCTTTGATGTATAGCACGGCCGGTCG
>JAICYT010000024.1 GCA_025934075.1 Gemmatimonadaceae bacterium | reverse complement strand
GCCGGAATGCTCACTTAACGCTCGTCGCGCGACAACGTCGGCCTGATGCGGCGCAGACGCCGCATCGCCCGCGACCCGCGGGCAACGCAGGCAAACGTTCAGCATCAGGAGTCGATGATGTTGCGGAGCACAAGTGGGATCCGGCGCTTCATTGCCGGTCGCGTGGTGGGGTTGGGAATGTCAGCGGTCGTCGCGGCGTGCGGCAGCGATACGACGTCGCCGGGCACACCGTCGATCATCACCGTCACCGGCGGCGCGACGCAATCGGGAACGGTGCATAGTCAATTGACGCAACCGATCGTCGTGTTGGTGACGGACGCTGACGGACACCCGGTGTCCGGCGTCGCCGTGACCTTCGCGGCGAATGCGGGTGACGGAAGCGTGTCGAGCGCCCAGGCGACCACCGACGCCGGTGGTCTTGCGCAGGTGAACTGGACGCTCGGCACCGCCGCCGGCTTGGACTCAATGGCTGTGACGATGGGCACGCAGTCCACCGTGGTGACCGCGATTGCCACCGCCGGTGTCGCCGCGCAGATCGCCATTGTGGCAGGAAACAGTCAGGCGGCCCCCGCGGACAGCACGCTCGGCAGTCCGCTAACCGTGAAGGTGACTGACCAGTACGGAAATCCCGTCAGCGGCGTCACCGTCAATTGGTCGAGCGACGACGGTGGTGTACTCGCGAACACGACGACGATGACCGACGCCAACGGTCTCGCTCAGGACACATTGACCATCGGTGAGCGCGGTACCGACGACGTCTCAGTTGCGGTGATCGTTGGGACGGTGCCGTTGACGGCAGTGTTCACCGAGCAATCGATGTAGTCGAGTACAACCGCAGGATTGAACCAGACTATTAAGCACGTCCGAATACTTGTCACGCCGTCTCCGCGCCCGTCCGCGAAATCCGTGCAGTTCTCCGTGTCTAAAGTTCTTTCAGCCAGCGACTCGTAGTGGTTGACCAGGTGGGTACAACGCATCCGGCTCTGTCAACAGCATTGAGACGCGGATGAACTGCACGGATCTCCGCCGAAAGTCACGGAGACAGCGTCACAAGTGAACTGCTGGAACGAAGAAGGAGGATGCGAGCGCGGAGGATGCTTCCGCCGCGTCATCCGCACCGGGATGAGCTGCTTTTGAATCGGCCGCGGCGCAGAGTCTTTCCGACCGCACGTCCTCAAAGCAGTTCTTCCTGTCGCTCCCCCGTTCAATCCCGTCAGTTGTCCCGTATCCAGTTCGTACCCGCTATCAAAGCGCAGCGCCGTGTCCTGGGTGTAAGATGGCCGCGCACGACGGCCGAACTGCAAAATGAGAGAGGGGACGCCGAAGCGTCCCCTCTCTTGTTTGTCAAAAGCAGTGTACCCTATTTGGCCGCCAGATCGCTGATCGACTGCGTCAGCCAGCGCACGCGAACGACATCGGACGATCCGGACTCGTACCCGCGAACCTGCGTCGCCAACTTGAGCAGCGCATCACGACGTGCCCCACCCGACGCGCTTTCCGCCGACTGCAGGCCTGATCGCACCGCCGAGACCTGTGAAGCCGAGAGACCCTTCCAGCGCTCGAGCTGATCGGTGTACGCGCGCGAGAGCGCGAACGTCGCCGGCCAGACGATGTGCGGCTGGTCTTGCACGTTCAGGAAATTCCAATTGACCGACTTCGCCGCGTCGATCTCGTTCTGCGTGATCGCGCCGCTCGGCGTCAACTCGAACACGTCGAGCCCGCGCTGCATCTCGGAGCCGACGATGTGCCCGTTGTACCAGTACGCCGACCAATATCCGCCGCCCATGGCGCGCGTCGAATCGTTCGGGCCACGATCGAAGAACCCGATCTCATGCGGATGCGCCGGATCACTCCACTCGAAGATCGACATGCCACCCTGATACCACGCCTGCACCATGATCGTGCGGCCAGGAATCGGGATCAGAGAGCCGTTATGCGCCACGCAGTTCTCCAACTGCGTCTGCGGCGCCGGCAGCTTGTAATAACTCTGAAATACCATCTGGCCGTTCACGATCTTGAAGATTGCGTCCGCACCCCACTCACGCGGATCAGCGGCACGACAGTAGGCCGCTCCGCCGCCGCCCCACTCGTCGGAGAACAGGATCATCGAGCCGTCGTTGCTGAACGTCGCCGAGTGCCAGAACGAAAAGTTGGAGTCGGCGACCGCGGCGAGGCGTTTCGGATGGGGCGTGTCGTGAATGTCGAGCAACAGTCCCATGCCGGCGCACGCGCCACCGGCGAGTCCAACTGACGGGTACACCGTGATGTCGTGGCACTGGGTGAGCGCACCGCGCGGCGCCGGCATGGGCGGGCGCGGAACGTTGTACGCCCGCGACAACGAGTCGACGGTCTTGTTGTACCGCGCGGAATCTGCCTTCGTCGACGACAGCGTCAGCGCCGGCACGGCATTGTACGCCTGCTGGAAATTGAACCGCGCCGTGTCAGCGGCGGTCGACGTCGGCGTCAGACCTCCGCGGCCACCCCCGCGTCCTCCGCGCCCGCCGCGTCCCTGCTGCGTCGCGCCAGCGTCGGCCGGCGATGCTCCATGCGTCTTGGTGTTGACGAGTCCCATCTCGGCGCCGCTTTTCGTGTCGGAGAAGATGCGCGGCGAGCTGACGATCGCCGCCTGCTCCGGATGCGCGAGCGGGACCTTGATCACTTCGATGCGGAAGAGCGCGGTGTTCGGATCGTTCGCGTCGGCGACGCAGCCAGGGAGCTCCGCGGCCGGACGAACTTGCGAGGTGCCCGAGATATAGATGTAGACGTTCGCATTGTCGTTCGGATCATGCACGACAGTATGCGTGTGTGACCCGCGGCAGGTCTGCACATTCGCCAGGTACTTCGGATGATCGATGTCGCTGATGTCGAAGATTCGCACGCCGCGAATGCGATCCTTGCTCACCGGGTCGCGCGGCGCGTCGGCACCGCAGTCGAGACGCGCAGTCGGCGCCTCAGCCGAGACGAAGAGCAGATTCCTATAGACCGAGACGTCGCTCTGGGACGCCGGGCACAGCGTGGCGATTCTCAGCCGCGGCTGCGCCGGATTCGAGATGTCCCAAATCTGGAAGCCGTTGTAGTTGCCTTGAATGACGTTCGTGCCCGAGAAGCCGAGATCGGAATTGGTGACGCCGGCAAAATGCTCGGGCGACGGTGTGTGCGAGACTTTGCGCAGATTCCAAATGGCCTCACCGGCGTCTTGCAGGCCGGCTTTCAATCCGACGCGCGGATCGGGAGACGGCGCCGCGATCAGCGGGGCCGACATGTCGGGACTCGGCAGCGAGCTGGCGCTCGGCGACATCGATGTCGTCGAGGTGTTGGCGGCGCAGCCAGCAATGACCAGCGATGCGATCACTGATCCCGCGGCGGTGAACGCGCGAGGGACCGCGCGCGCGATGACGGTCATGTTCTATCTCCTGAGCCTGAGGGGAGTGCATCCAGCATCTGCTGCATGCGATCGATCTCGGTGTTCTGATCAGCCTGTACGTCGTTCGCGAACTTGAATACGATCTCGTCCTGGGCTGCGCCAGGGGTGTTGAACAATTTGTCGACCATGGTGAGGGCGCCGCGGTGGTGCTGCATCATGTACATGAGGAAGAGCCGATCGAACTCGGCGCCGCGGGCCGCGTCGAGCTCCTTCATCTGCCCTTCGGTCAGCATGCCGGGCATCAGCGTGTAGTGATCCATGCCGGGCATATCCATCTTCATCCCGCGCGCATCGGGCTCGGGGACTGGCTGGTTGCGCTCACGCAGCCACTGCTGCATGAGCCCAATTTCGGCGGTTTGCCCGGTGGCAATCCGTCCGCAGAAGATCTGGAGCGCGCGGCTGGCGCCGTGCGACTCCGCCCAACCGGCCATCTTCACCGCCTGGGCGTGGTGGCCGATCATGCCGGACATGAACTCGATGTCGGCCGCCGTGTACGGCCGGCGGACACTGTCACGTCTCGCCTGCTCGATGCCGCTGGCGGGCGCCTGCGCGGACGCCGGGTTCGGGGCGACAAATACACCAAGCACGAGCGTGCCTGCGCAGGCGGCTCGGGTGAGTATGCGTCTCATAATTTGTGGGGCCTCCCTGGACATGGACGTCGCAACCGCATCCACATGTTAATTGACGCGCAAGGTATCGGGAGTGTTGGCCGGGATCTACTTGCCCTCGAGCTTGGAAAGCCGCGCGATCTTGGCGCGCACTTCAGCCACTTTGGGCTGGAGCTCTGGGTCGGCGTTCTTCCACAACTCGGCGAATTTCATGTAGTGCGACAACGCCTGCTGGCGGTCGCCCTTCGCCTCGTATAATTCGCCGAGGCGCTTGTGGATTCCGGGCATGAACATGCCGTCGGTGGAGCCGCGGTCAGGCGCCGGCGTGTCCAAATAACGATTGAAGACGGCGATCGTCGAGTCGGCGTTGCCGAGTAGGTCGTACGACTGACCGATCGCGGGGAGGACACAGACTCGGCACCCGGCACCATCGGCCACGCGAAAGAACGCGAGCGCTTCGGCGGGCTTGTTGGACGCCAACGCGATGTGCCCTTGCATGAACGCGCGATAGAGTGAGTCATCGCCAAACGCCACGTGCTTGCGAGCCTCTTCCCAACGAGTCAACACTCCACGCGCTTGGTCGGGTCGACCAGCGAAGGCATAGGCAACCACCAATCGGCTCATGGCGTCGCTCAACTCGGCGATGGAGTCGATCGAATGACGTGAAAGCGAATCATCAAGACCGCGTATGGCGCCGGACTTGTCACCGAGAAACCAGCTTACGGTTTGCGCCTGGTCGGAAGCGTCTTGGACCGCCGCCTCCCTTACGCCGCCGGCGCCGAAGCTCGCCCAACCTTCGTGCAGGTATCGGCGAGCATCCGCAATGCGACCGTGAATCCTCGCCGCGTCGGCGAGCCCGAGCTGCGCAACCCCGAGAATAGTCTGATCGCTACTGAGACGGGTCCGCTCGCGCGCGACCAAAGCAACATTGGAGTCGTATTGCTGACGCGCCGCGTTGATCTCCATTCGCGTCGTCACCCAGACGGGATTCGTCGGAAACGCCTTCGCGAGATCGTCTACGGCTTGCGACGCGCTGTCGAGTTGTCCGAGGTAGATGTTCGCCTCGACAAGATTCAAGTAATGCACGGCGGCAAGTGGCCCTGAATGAATTGCCCTGACCAGCAATTCCTTGGCTTTGCCATAGTCCCGCGACCAGGCAAGTCGGACAGAGAGATTGTTGAGTGCCGCCGTGTTGCCGGGCTGAATGTCGAGAAGCTGCTCGAACGCCGCGCGACTCTTGGAATAATCCTGATGTCGTCCTTGGTCGAAGTACGTACCGATTACGAGATAGCGCTCGGCGTCACTCAAACGATCGCGGTGCGCGTACGCTTTCTCGAGCAACGGCATCGACTTGTCGATCAAGCCGCGGTTGCCGTAGAGGACGGCGAGCTTGCGGTACGCCATGGCGAAGCCGGTGTCCAGCGCGATCGCTTCTTCGAGAAGCTGGGTCCCTTTGGTAAAATCGCCTTCCATCTCTCCGGCCCGCGCTCCCGTCACATATTTCTTGAGGGCATCGAGGCTGGGCGTCGTCACCTGCTCGAGCGGCGGCGTTGCCTGCACATTCTTCAATGACTCTCCGATCTTCGCACGCACTTCTTTCGCGAGCTTGTCGATCGTCGGAAGCAGATCGGACGCACTGTTTGCATTTTCTGAAAACGAGGCGAGCACGTCACCTGATTGGGGCGACATGAGTCGGAGCGAAACGACGTACTTGCCGCCGATCCCGAGCAGATTGCCGTCGACGACGGCGCGAATGCCTTCGCGCGTCGCGATCTCGCGCGCCTCCTTGAAGTCGACGAACGTGGTGGCCGGCTTCTGCATGCGACGAAGGACGTCGCGCATCGCGGCCTGTTGAAGGACGTTCACGCTCTGCGACTGCCCGAGCGCGGTGCGAAATGCTTCCGTCACGACCGGTCCGAGTGTCGAATCGGTCGAGGGACTCGGAAAGTCCGCGACAATCAACTTCTCATCTTTGCCGAGCGCGCCCGAGGCGATCAGCGATCCAAATGGTCCGACGCCCGTGGCGCGGAGCACCATGTATGCGCCGATCAACAACACGAATCCACCAACCGCCCACGCGCCGGCGATCGCCGTTCGTCGCCACGACATGTGCGGGCTCGCCTTGAGGGCGATCGTCGCCATCGTGCCTTGCACCGTGCTCGGCGTTCCGCCCGGCGTGAACGTCGGCGTCGACAATACGGCGCGGCGCGTTGCGTGATGGACGTAGGCGGTGAACAGAATGACTGGGAGTCCGAACGCCATGATGACCAACGCGCCCGGGAACACCCAATCCGGCAAACCGATGGCGACAATTGCCGCTTTGGCCACGACGGCAACCACGACGAATGCGATGGCGTACGCGAGCAGCGCTTTCTTGAGCATGCCGCGGCCGGCAAGCAAGATCGACGGCATCACGGTGTGACCACCGCCGCTCGTCACGGTTTCCAGAACTCTCACGATGTCGCTCGCTTGCTGCGGCCGTTGATCCGCATCCTTCGCGAGACAACGCATCACGAGATCGGCCAACTGCGTCGGCGTATCCGGCCGCAGCTCGCTGATCGGCAACGCGCTTTCGCCCATGTGCTGCGCAAGCAGCTTTTGTGGGGTCTTGGCCACGAAGGGCGGTCGGCCGGAGAGCAGCTCGTACGCGAGGCAACCGAACGAGTAGATGTCCGCACGGTGATCGGTGCTCGGATCGCCGGCGGCTTGCTCCGGCGACATGTACGTAGGCGTCCCGATGGATGTGCCGATCTGCGTGAGCGTCGCGCCTGGCGCCGCCGTCCGCGACGCCGACAATGCCTTCGCGATTCCGAAATCCGTGACGGTCGCGGAGCCGCCCGACATCAGGACGTTGTCCGGCTTGATGTCGCGGTGCACGACGCCGCGCTCGTGCGCGTAGGCGAGCGCCTTCGCGACATCGCGCAAAATGCCGATGACTTCGGTGATGGGCAGCGCGCCCGTTCGCGTGAGTCGCGCCCGCAGCGACTCGCCGTCGACGAACGGCATCGTGTAGTACGGCACGCCATCCATGGTGCCGGCGCTGTGCACCGGAACGATGTGCGGATGCTGTAACCCCGCGGCGAGCACGATCTCGCGATTGAATCGCTCGACGTTCACGCCGGCCACGAGCTCCGGCGGCAACACTTTGACGACGACGTTGCGATGCAGCGACTCGTCGCGCGCCACGAAGACGCGCGACATGCCACCGCCGCCAAGCTCCCGGTCGACCGTGTATCCGCCGCCGAGTGTTTGTTGAAGCTGATCGCGGAGCTGCATCGCTGCCGATCTCCCAAGGTTTCAGCAGCAGCAAACGTAGGCGCCGGCCGGAGCGCCCGCTATGGCGCGCGCACCAGTTCCGATGAAGCTCCGGCGCCAGACGCCGCGGCCGTCTATCCGCCGAGCACGTCCAGACCCGCTCGTCGGAGTTGCTCGTTCATCGTTGCCAGCTCGCTCGACGTCAGCGCATTGAACTCGGTACGGAGGGCAGTCGCCCGCTGGTGCAGCAGTTGGGCGACGTCTCGCTGTGATGCGGTCGGCGCATAGTCGGATCCACTCACGCTGCCCGCCAGATACTCCAACTGCTCGGCCAACCGCGGCGACCAGCGAACATCGTCTTGCCCTCGACCCGTGGTGCGTCGCTGGAACAACTTCTCCTCGAGGCGCTCGAGCCTTGCGTCGAGCGAATCGATCGCCGCACGCACGCCTTTGCGCGATTCGGCTTTGACCGAATCCGCCTCGATCACTTTGGTCAGCGACTGCAGGCGGCCGCGCGTGAGCTCGAGCGAGTTCACCATCTGCACCACGTCGCTCATGTCGTGCTGAATGGACTTCACGAGGTCGACGTTCGCGCGGACGCTCTCGTCGGTTCCGCCGCTTTGCGGATCTTTGCGCAGCTCGAGCGGTTGTGACAACGTCTGCCCGCGCGCAGCGATTGTCACCGTGTACGTGCCAGGCTGAACCAGCACAGAGATTCGCCCAAAGCTCGGCGTATTCTTTCCCTCGAGACCGACCGGCATCCAGTCGGCGTAGAGCGGCGACGTGCGAAGCTTGCCTTGCGGCGTCGGATCTCCGCGTAGATCCCAGTACACGCGATTGATCCCGGCGTACGCCGGGCCTTTCATGCTGCGGACAACTGTGCCCGTCGCGTCCTTGATCGTGATCGTAATGCTGTCACGCGTGATCGTCTGCACGCCCGCGGAGTCTCTCACCACGCTGTCGCTGCCGGTCTTCAACCAGTAGTTGATCGCGGCGCCGTACGGCGGATTGAATCCCGAGCTCGGGTCGTACGAGACCGCGAAGATCCCCTCGGCGTCGCGGAATCGATATGCGATGCGGGGCTTGAAGAGATACGCGTCTTTCGTCGCAACCTCGTTGTCGAGGGCGCGGAGCGGCGTAATGTCGTCGAGAATCCAGAAGCCACGGCCATACGTCGCGACGACGAGATCGTTGAAGTGCGGCTGCACGACGAGTCCGTACACGGGCACGTGTGGCAAGTTGGCTTGCAGCGGCTGCCAGTGGCCGCCGTCGTCGAACGAGACGAATAGACCATTCTCTAAACCGAGATATAGCATGCCGCGCCGAACGGGATCTTCGATCACGACGTGCGCGTACGACAACGGCGTGTGTGCGAGACCGGTGGTGATCACGCGCCATGTCTTGCCGAAGTCTGTCGTCTTGTAGACCCAGGGATCGCGATTGTTCGCCTGGTGGCCATCCACGGTGAGATACGCAGTGCCAGCATCGTAACGTGACGCCGCGATCGAGCTGATCGTCCCCCACGTCCACAAGTTCGGAATACTCGCGGTGACGTTCGTCCACGTCACGCCACCGTCGCGCGTCACGTGGACGAGCCCGTCGTTGCTGCCGGTCCACAGGATTTTTTCGTCCAGCGGCGATTCCGCGATCGAGTAGATGACGCCCGCGTATTCGACGCCGATGTTGTCTGGTGTGAGTCCACCCGAGACTTGCTGCCTCGACTTATCGTTGCGCGTGAGATCGGGGCTGACCACGCGCCATGTCACACCGCTGTCGGTGCTCACGTGCACGTGCTGGCTGCCGACGTAAATCCGATTGTGATCGTGGGCGCTGACCAGGAGCGGCGCGTTCCACACGAAGCGATAGCGCGCGCTGTCGGCTGGCGCTCCCGCGACGTTCTCCGGCCACACTTCGACCATATGCGAGACACCGTTGCGCAGATCCATGCGTGTGACGATGCCGCCGACGCTTCCCGTCCCGGACGCGCTCGACCACACGAGATTGCCGTCAACCGTGTCGGGCGTCGCCCAGCCACTTTCTCCGCCGCCAACGGTGCGCCACATGCCGCGCACGATTCCCGGGAACGTCGAGTCGCCGCCGGTGCGCGCGTTGCTCGGCCCCATCGCGCTCGGGCCATCCTGGCGATTTCCGTAGACGTTGTACGGAATCTTGTTGTCGACAGTCACGTGATACATCTGCGCGACGGGAAGCTGCACTTGGTTCCACGTGCGCCCGCGATTCAGGCTCATGGACACGCCGCCGTCGTGGCTCACGAGCATGTGATTGCCGTCGCTCGGGTCGATCCACATCTCGTGATGATCGCCGCCGGGCCACTGGGAGAACGGCAAGTCGATGATGTGCTCACCGCCGTCGAGCGTCTTCGAGAAATCGGCGGAGACAAAGTAGACCTCGTTCTCGTTGTCGGGCGAAACGGTGAGGCGATTGTAGTAGTGTGTGCGGCCCGCCATGATCAAGTCGCTGCTCATGCGCTTCCACGATGCGCCTGCATCGTCGGAGCGAAACAGCCGGCCGCTGTCGGTTGGTTTGCCGTCGGGAGTCGGGACACCATCGCCCGTCTCGATCAACGCGTAGATGCGATTCGGATTCGTCTTCGAGACGGTGAGGTTGATCTTGCCGACCGGCTTCGTCGGCAGACCGTTGCCGACGAGATGCTTCCACGTCGTGCCGCCGTCGGTGGATTTCCAGATGCCGCTCCCAGCGCCACCGCTCGTCCGTCCCCACGTGTGGATCTCCATTTGCCAGAACGCGGCGTAAAGCACACGGGGGTTCGTTGGGTCCATCACCAATTCGTTCGCGCCGCTCGAGTCATTCACGGAGAGCACTTTCTCCCACGTCTTGCCGCCGTCGGTCGTGCGGTAGACGCCTTTCTCCGCTTGCGGACCATATAGATGGCCGAGCGCCGCGACGTAGACGCGATCCGGATCTCGCGGATCGATGAGCACGCGCGCAATGCGACCGGTATTCTCGAGGCCCATCTTAGTCCACGACTTGCCCGCGTCGAGCGATTTGAAGACGCCCCAGCCGAGTGAGATGTGGCTCCGGATGAACGGCTCGCCGGTTCCGGCCCACACGACGTTCGGATCGGACGGCGCGACCATCAGCGCCCCGATGGACGACACGGGCTGACCATCGAAGATCGGCGTCCAGTGCAGCCCGCCATCAATGCTCTTGAAAATTCCGCCCGACGCCGCACCGGCGTAAATGATATTCGGATTCCCGATGACGCCCGTCACCGTGCTGATGCGGTTGCCCTCGGGTCCGATGTACCGGTACTTGAGCCGCGAGTAGACGAGCGTGTCGAGCACGTTCGGAACGGGGCGTTGCTCTGGTTGTTCTCTACGTTGAGCGACTGCGATGGTGGGAACGCAAAGCAGTGCAGCGGCGAGGATGCGGCGCATGGCGTGGGGAGAGCGTGGTCGGAGGACGGAACGGCCGACTGGATGGAGGCCGTGGCGCGAAGCTATCGAGTGCCGCGACGAGGAGCCAGTCGGCGCATACTCGTGCAACAAAAACACGGAGGAACGGGGGCAACACGGCCAGTGGTCCTTCGTTTGCCCAAGTGTTTCTGTCTAACCGTACGTCGAAGTGACAACGATGGCATAGGAGACAGAATGGACACTCGAGATCCCGGACACCTGTCAGGCGATCGCAAGATCGGAACAGCGGACGAGCACGTGACGGCCGGCAAGCTGGCGAGTGAGGGAGTCGGCGGCGCGGCAGTAGGGGCCGCGGGCGCCGCGATCGGAGCAATGGCGGGGCCGATCGGCATGCTCGTGGGCGGAATCGCCGGTATCGTCGGCGGCTGGTGGGCTGGGAAGTCGGCCGCCGAGGCGACGCACAAGTACTCCGATACGGACGACCAGATTTATCGTGAGACGTACGAAAATTCGCCGTCGCGCGTCGCCGACCGTTCGTACGACCAGGTGCGCCCGGCCTACCAGCTCGGACACATCGCGGGCATGAATCCGGATTATCGTGATCGCGACTTCGAGTCCGTCGAAGGCGACTTGCAGCGCGGCTGGACGGGTGACGTCGCAGCCAAGCACGGCGATTGGACGACAGCGCGCCCGTACGCGCGTGACGCGTTCACCCGCAGCCGTGCGGCCGCAACCGGTTCGGCAGCGGCCGGTGCCGTTCGCGAAGCGGGCCACAAGGCCGCGAATGTAGTCGACGACATGAAGGATCGCGTCGACGGAAATCCCGCATCGCGTCCGGGTCCGGACGCGACCGATCGCCCCGAACGTCTGGAGTGATGTGTCGCTGTTTGCGGGCATTCGGTAATTGGGGTCAGACTCCATTTCGCGCAAATGGGGTCAGACCCCAATTCACCAATCGTTGCAACCGCAAACCATTTCATCCCTTCTTGAACCAGTCCGGCGCTCCAGGAAGTTTGCGAAGGTCATACTCGAGCACCGTCTCGCCTTCGTCCGCAATCGCACCAACCGTAAACCACGCGGTGCAATAAATCTCTAGATCGGCGCGGTCGTCGCCTTCTACGGGAACCACACGAACTCGCGCGCGGAACGTTGGATGAAGGAGGAACAACACCTCGTCGCCGATCGGCGGTCCCTCGTGACGTTCGACGATGAGGCGAATGACCAATGCCTTCTCGTACTGCGCGGTGATCTCGCCCGACAGGGTCCGACCGTTAGCCGTGCTCGGATGCTGGCCGAAGATCTCGACGATCGTATCGTCGTCCCATTTGACGCCCGTGAGCAAAAACCGATCGACCTTTTCACGAATCTCGGGCGGCAGAGCGGAGATCGGCGCTTCCGTCTCAACGCTCGCCGGCATGGCTTGCTCGGCAGTCACCGCAACGCCGCCACTAGGCGGTGTGAGCGACCTGGCGTCGGACGGAGTGACAGCCGGCGCCATCGGTGTGACGGGCGCTGGCGGACCGCCGGGAATCAATTTCCCCGACGCGAGCTTCTGCGCGACTTTGTCGGCGCGGTCGATCCTCGTTTCCTGATCCTCGAGCTTGGACGCGACCCAGTTCACGATGTCGTTGTCGGCACGCGCTTGAATGCCACCGTAATAGATCCGCGTCCACAAGAAGCTCGCGAGAAACCCGATCGTCGCGAACGTGATGATGATGACTTCCGTGACGACCGCCGTTCCAGTCGGCGTCGGAGTCACCGCTTTGGCGACTTGGTCGCCAACACTCGCTAACGCGCCGCCGAGTGTTCCGAGCTCCACCAGGCCGACGCCGACGAGAATCTTCGTGAGCCAATCCGCTACCTGCTCGAGATTGTTGCTCGGCTCGTACGGCGTGGTGGTCGTCTCGCGACGTCCGTCGCCGGCACCTGGAACTTCGGTCGACCGCGGTCTCGTCGTCCGCGGAATGCCGAAGAGAAAGCCGAGCAGGCCCCCGACACTGAGCGTCGCGGTGCCGATCAGCGCCTCGATGGTCAGCAGCGTGTACGACTTGAGCGTCGCGCCGTACGCCGCGAGCAGAAGCGCGGCGAGGGCAAGCGCGAACTGAAAGACGCGCCACGGTGGACGCTCGCTGGTTGGCGCGGGGCGCGAGTCTGTGCCGTCCGTCGATCGGACGGCGGCGGCTCCGGACCCATTGGTGGAACCGTTCGACGACGGGGTGAACCTCGAGACAATCGCGGCGGCGCGACGTTCGCTGGCGGCGAGGTCCGTTGGCTGGGGCATGTCACCCTCCTTCAGACGTCGCTCGAGTATGCAGCGGTTCTTGGTCGTTGGCAACGACTTGCAACGATCGTAACCAGCGGATCGTCATTTGCGTAGATTACGCAAGCCTAGACCGGGGTAGTGTCCATGCTCGAATCCATACGCGCGACGCTTCGCCGCGAGATGACGGGACGCAACAAGGCGGGAGCAATCCTCGCCATACTGACCTGCCCCTGCCATGCGGCGATGCTCGTCATCGTGCTTGCCGGCACGGCGGTCGGATCGTTTCTCGCCGCGATTCAGGCCTACCTCTACCTTGGCTTCACGCTGGTATTCGCCGTCGGCCTGTGGCTGATGGTTCGCCGGAGCAACACCGCGTGCGAGATCCCACAACCATCAGCCCCCCGTCGCGCCAGCGACGACCATGTCTGATTCCGTCGCCGACGACGAAAAGAGTTATCCGCTCCACGACCACCATCTTCAGTACATCGCCGACCTGCGCGTGAGCGAGCAGATATTCGCGACGCGTTTCGTGCAGTCGTGCTCGACGTCGGGCTGCAGCGCGCGCTGCTGCCGCGAAGGTGTGCTGGTCGACATCGCGCATCGCGATCGCGTGCTCGCCGAAGCATCGCTCATCATCCAGCATATGGAGCCGCAGCAAGAACACGATCCGTCTCGCTGGTTCGAGCCGCACGACGAGCCTGACCTCGACTACCCATCTGGTCGCGCAGTGAACACGAACATCGTGAACGGCACCTGCGTCTTTCTTGACAGCCGTCGGCTCTGCGTGCTACACAGCGCCGAGGCAGCATCTCCAGGGCTCAAACCATTTTATTGCCGAGCGTATCCTGTGGCGATCGATCATGGGTGCGTGACGCTCGACGTCGATTGGTGCCCGGAGGATACGCAGTGTTGTCAACCTGTCGACAGCGGAGAGCAATCCGCGCTCGATGTCTATGAACCGGAGCTCGCGCACCTGCTCGGGGATTCCGGCGTGCGTGAGCTCCGTCGCGTTGCTGAGATCAGACGGCAGCAGCCGCCGGCACCGGACCTGCCGGCACCAACTCCTTACGCCCGAGATCGACGCGAAGGTTGAGACCTTCGAGTCCGTGCGCTCCGAGTAATACCATATCGCCCTCGGTGGCAAAGACCACGATGCTCGGAGCCGACCGACCGCCGGCAAACACGAGGGCGAAGCCAATCTCGCGCTCCAGGACTCGGCCGTCTGCCGTTTCGAAGCGGTCGGTACGAACCGGAGATACACCAAGATAAAGAAGTACTTCGCTGGGGATCCAGTTGTACTCGCTGCCCGTGTCGACCATGACCTCAGGCAGCTCGCGGCGGAGTTCAGGCGTGGCAAGCGCCGCAATCGCAAGTGTTGTTCGAAAAATCCCCATGTCATCGATCATATCGCCCTCTTGGGGTTAGCCCGTCACCATCTCGCCTCTGGGATCATCAATCGATCGCGGCGCGCGGCTCACCTGCCCCACGGAAATTCCAACGTCGCCAAGAGCGAGATGACGCGATGCTTCGAGTCGCTCGAGTCTGAGATCTTCGCAAGGCTATGATCGTACCGGGCTCCGACTGAAAATTTCCGCCCGCCGACATCGAACAGCAATCCACCGCCGGCAACGAGGCCGTAGTCGACGGTCTTCAACTTGTCGACTTCGGATTCGAGATTGTCGCAACCAGAGCTGATGTTCGCCCCCTGACCGCTCACCTCGACGTTGCAGCTCGCCTTGAACGAGATCGCCGGTCCTCCGTAGAAGAACGGCTTGGTTCCACCCGACGCGGGCACCTCGATGCGGACGAGCAGAGGGACTTGCACGTAGTTCATCTCGAGCGATGCGTCGATCCCGGAGTCGTGCGACGTGATTCCTTTCGTCGAATACAGCACCTCAGGCTCGATCGCGATATTGGACGCGACGGGAAGCACGAGCAGTGCGCCGGCGATGAACCCTGTACGGCGCGACGGGCTCCCTAGGTCGTCACCGCTGATCGTCGACGAATTGAGTCCGGCGGCGAAGCCGAACCGGCGGGGCGGAGTCACGGCAGTTTGCGCTGTCGCTGCCTCGACAACGGACGCTGCAATCAGGCCGGCACACACTAACTGGTGAAGGCGCATGAGATCTCCGAAGTGGTTGAATTTAGGACGATCATCACGGCGGCCCGCTTCCCCACGCGTTCAGCACATCCTCGGCGATGCGGCCTTCCGTCGCCTCGAGATCGAAGAAGCTACCGCGATTGTCGTTGGTGAACACCGCCATCACGATCGGACCACTCGGCGGCGGCGCGTACATGATGCCGACATCGTTGCCGAGTAGCGGGGGCCAGTCGCCGGTCTTGTGTCCCATCGCGACGCGGAAGCGAACGCGCTGCGGCAATCGTGATGTGTAGACTTGTTGACGCAGGATGCGACGCATCTCCGCCGTCGACTTGGCGCTCGCGAGCTGCCCGCGCTCCAACTGCTCGAGCAGATGCGCGATCTCGCGCGCGGTCGTGCGTCCGAGCCACTTGGCCGAATCGAGCACGAATTCCCGATTACGCCGCGCCGCGCCGCTGTCACTCGGCGAACCGCGCTCGAAGACTTCACGGTCAGTCATCGCAGCATTCTTCGGATCCGCCAACTCCCACAGTCCGCGGAAGGCCTGGCCGACAGTCGTGCGCAGCCGCGTCTCCCGATAGCCAAGCGAGTCGAGCATGTGATTCACCCGCGCGAGTCCGACCTTCGCGATCATGATGTCGGTCGCGGTGTTGTCGCTGGTGATGATCATCTGCGTGATCAGATCGCGCACCGTTGGCGCGAGACCAACCGCAAAGCCTTGGAGCAATCCGGTGCCGCGGCGGAGATCTTCGGGACGAATGGTGTAGCGCTCGTCGAGATTCAGCCGTCCCGCGTCCGCATCGCGGAACGCGAGAATCATCACCGGGATCTTGATCACGCTCGCTGTGTTCATCGGGTCGTCGGCGCGAATGGCGACCTCGCGGCCGGTCGAAAGCTGCTTCGCGTAAAAGCTGCTGTGTGCAGGGAGCGAGTCGAGCCGCGCACGAATGGTGGCCTCGACATTGGCCGCCGACGCACGTGGCGCCGGCGTGGCGGTAGCTGGTTGGTGTGAAGTGCAGGCGGCCACGGCGCACAGTGCCGCTGACAGTCCCGCGCGGCGATATGAGTAATTCAATAACATTGACGCTCCGCTGTTTGGCTTGAACAGGGTTGGCCGGGCGGAGACCTTCGGGCCTCGCCACGTGCGCGAAGGTATGGATCGCGGCCCGGGGCAGCTAGCCGGAGCGTCGATGGCGGACGCGGCGTCTCGGCACGCCCTATGCCAGCCTACCCAATACACCAGGAGGCTACATGGCACACACCCACGAGTACGACTGCGTCGTTTGCGGGGCCCATTTCGATTCCCAAGACGATCTCGCGCGACACGATCGCGAGAATCACGAACCGCGTCAGGCGATCGACCCGCGTGCACCCGCCGAGCCGATGGGGAACGAGCATCGGCGTACGACCAACGGGGACGACAGGGTGAGTTAAAGCCCGACTGGAGTGCTACGGGGGACGCTACGCCGCGACGTGGCTGTCAGACTGGTCGGCGGGCATGTCGGCCATGGCGGCCACGTTGCACTGAACGATCGAGACACTCGCGAGGACGTCGCCAATCAAGGCGCCGGGCGTCAGCGTGACCGGGAATGATTCGTTGACCCACGTGTCGTCGACCCACACTGGCCCCGAGTAGACGAGCGGCTCGCGACGCGCGACAATCGACTGAAGCTCGGCCCCATTCGCCGACCTGAGCTCGAGTCGACCCATCCGCTTGACTGATCCATCGCGTTGGGTCACCGCTTCGGCGAATCCAAAACCGGGTGTGCCATTAATCCGCGCGATAATCATCACGTTGTCTGCCCTCCTCGGCAGCCATCTCCAAGCGGCTCTCCCACACACGCATCGAACCGCCGACAAAAACTCGGGCGTCCTCCGAGCGCTCCTCACGCCGCCGCGTATGCCCTGACGAACGCGCCATGGCGCTTTCGATACGCGTCGGGGTAGACACAGCGATGATTGTGCAGCCTCGGGGCTCGTCACTCGGTGTGCGGGTGGTAATGGGGAACGAACCTCTCACGCTCTTGGCAACGGGCGTGCCACTACCGAAACGATGCTTTACTCAGGACTGAGCGCGGACGGGCGAACCATGGCGCTACAAGCCGACGTTGTTCGGCTTGATCGACACCCCGAGCCCGACGAACAACGTCGATGGATGGAATCCGCCAAAGCCGGTCTGCGCAAACGTGGCCGATCGATAGATCCGATACTGCGCGCGCGCGAAGACGGGCCACGCTTCGCGATCGACCGTCGCGTCAATCCACACGCCTGGCAGATGCGCGGGCCGCATCTCCCAATTCGCCAGCATCAGCGCAGGCCCGGCGCCGACGTGAAGATTCTGCACCGATACGACACCGAGGAGCGCCACGCTGCCGCCGCCGAACGAGACCTCTTTGAATCGGTTGGTGCAGCGCGCGTCTTTCGGCGACGCAAGATCGTCGCATCGTCCGGTCACGACGCCGGACTGCTCTGTCGCGGCGAGCACTTCTGCGCCCCAGCGGTCGGACACCTTGCGACGAACGCTCACAAGTCCCGCGAGGATTCCGCTCCCGCTCACCGTCGGGTAGTTCACGGCGTCGTCGCACGCGGGTCGAAAGAGAAAATCAACGCCACAGTGCCTGGGCTCGGCCACACCGTACGCGTTCCGGCTCAGCCAGCTCGTGATCGCGGCGCGGTTGCCTTGGACGAAACCGCCGACGTCGATTGTGATGCTCCATGGCGACTGCGGCGCCTGTGTCGATGCGGGAGTGGACGCCGCTTGCGCAAACGCGCCTCGGGCAACGCCAATTGATGCGGCGGCGATCGTCACGAATCGCGAAACGAATGGTCGCACCGAGTCAGTCTCCTGGATCCCGCTACTAATGTAGCCGTCGGATCTTCGGTTCCCCACCGCCGAGGCACGACGAATGCGCGACGCCGCGTCCTGCTTGGCCGCCTGAAAACGTAGTCCACCGCGACATATGCCCGACGACCAGCTCGGATTCTTCGGATCGCCACCTCCGGTGCCGACGCCCGATTTCCCGCCCGGATTCAGATATGAGCGCGAGCTCATCTCGGCGCCGGACGAAGCCAGTCTCGTCGAGCACATCCGGGAGATGCCGTTCCGCGAATTCGAATTTCATGGCTACGTCGGCAAACGACGCGTCGTGTCATTCGGATGGCGCTACGACTTCAATGAGAAGGGGCTGCGCGAAGCCGACGACATCCCGGAATTCATGCTGCCCCTCCGGGCAATCGCCGCGCGGTTTGCCGGACGCTACCCAGAGGAACTGCCGCACGCATTGGTCACGGAGTACGACGTCGGCGCGGCGATCGGATGGCATCGCGACAAAGGAGTGTTCGGCGACGTCATTGGAGTTTCGCTGCTCGCCCCATGCACGTTTCGCCTGCGCCGCAAAGTCGGCGAGGCTTGGGATCGCGTCTCCCTCGTTGCCGAACCACGCTCGGCCTATCTGTTGAGCGGCGCCGCGCGAACGGAGTGGGAGCACAGCATTCCCGCTGTCGATGCGCTGCGTTACTCGATCACGTTCCGAACGCTTCGAGAATAGCGCTTTCGATGAATTTCTCGGAATTCAAATCGACGGCGGGAAGTCGAAGAGTGAACAGGCTCCCGCCGCCGTCGCGAGGCGAATACTCGACCGTTCCCTCCTGAAGTTCGGCGAGTCGACGCGCAATGGACAAACCCAAACCCGCGCGGCCGGCGTCGGGTACCTCGGAACGTGGACGATAGAAAGCATCGAAGATTCGCGAGCGCTCTTCGGGTCGCACTCCGGGGCCTCGATCCGCCACCGTGATCGCTACCCACGCTCCGTCTCGCTCGGCGTTGATCTCAACGGACCCGCCTGCAGGCGTGTAGCGAAGCGCGTTGTCGACCAGGTTTACGAGAATCCTCAATGTCTGGACGAAATCGAATCGTGCGACGAGCGCCGGCTGATCGAGGTCGACCTTCGTCACGATCTGACAGCCACGCAACACGCCCTGCACCCGACTGACCGCCGCGGCAATGACATCCTCGGCGGTATTGAGTGCGACATCCAGCGGAACGCCGCCGGCTCGAATCCTCGACAGATCGAGCACATTCGTCACGAGATCGGCAAGACGATCCACCTGCTCTTCGATCGACACACCCGCCGTCTCGCCGCGCGCGGCCGCGGCTTGCGCGAGCAGCTTGATCGTCGTGAGAGGCGTGCGAAGATCGTGCGACACCGTCGCGAGCACCTCGTCCTTTGCGCGATTCGCCTCGCGCAGCTCCCGAGCGTCCTGCGCCTCGCGAGCCAGCCGGACGCGCTCGAGGCCGAGGGCGGCGTAGTAGCTGATGGTCGCGACGAACCGCCGGCGCGGCGGCGCAAACGCGATCGGTTGCTGCGTACTGCCGCCGACGATGAGCATTCCGGCCAATCGCGACTCGACGAACAACGGCAGCCCGAATGCTTCGATGCGCGAGCTCGCGTCCTCGCCGACGAGCGAGTCGATGACGATGGAACCATCTGAAGTGGCGAGAGCAACGCGGTGCACGTCCGCCACCGCGTCGGCGCTGGCGGCGAGTGTCATTCGCTCGTCGAGCTCCCGCATCCGTTCGGCGACACGCGGGTCCTCGGCGATGATCGCGCTTGTCCATCGGCGTGCATGCTTGGAATCAGGCAGCTCTCGGATGGTGCACCAGCGAGCGCTGAAGGTCGAACGAATCAACGCGCTGAGTGCCTCGAGCGCGTCGTCGGCGCGCGCGTGGCGCAACGTCTCCGAGCCGAGGCGCGATAACGAAGCGACTTCTTCCGTTCTCTTACGCGCGGTCTCGGCTTCGCCGCGCGCCCTCGCGAGCAGCTCGGTCGCGACGAATGCCGACGCGAGAAATGCAACGAGTACGACCCAATCGAGCGTCTTGCCGACCGCGAGCGACCCGTACGGCGCTTGAAAGAAATAGTCGATGACGACGAAGCCTGACAGCGCGAGCGAATACCCGAGCGGCCGTCCTCCGCCGGCGCTGCCGCCGAGCACGACCAGCAGCAATGTCAACGCCGCGTGCGATTGCTCGATCTCCCCGCGCACGCTGACGAGCGTCGCAGTGCTGAGCGCGAGCATCGCGGCCCAGAGAATCCAGGGTCCAAGCGTTCGCACATACCATTGATCGACGCGGCGCATACTCGATCATGGCTCGAGTCGATACCCGACGCCAGGCTCGGTGATGATGATTCGCGGCTCCGCGGGGTTCACCTCGATCTTCCGGCGGAGATGCGTCACGTACACGCGCAGGTAGTGGGACGGGCTTCCGAATTCGCGTCCCCACACAATGTTGAACAAGTCCTGGTGCGTCACCGGCCTGCCAGCGTTCACGGCTAGGGTCTGGAGAATGGACCACTCGGTCGGCGTCAAGCGAATCATTCTCGATCCACGCCGAACGATTCGCCGCGGAAGGTCGATCGTCAGCTCGCCGATCTTGAGCACCGACGGAGATTCGCGCAGAGGAATTCTCGCACGCCGTAGTTGCGCCTCGATGCGTGCGGCGAGCTCGCGCATACCGAACGGCTTGCTCACGTAATCATCGGCGCCGGCCTGTAGCAGCGCGACCTTCTCCGCCTCCGCCTGTCGGGCCGACAGAACGACGATCGGCGCGGAGGTCCATTGTCGCAACTCGCGGCAGACGTCGATTCCAGGCTGATCCGGTAAGCCCAGATCGAGCACGAACAGATCCGGGTTCTCGGCGGCTGCGACCCGGAGTCCCTCGGCCGCGGTGTTCGCCTGCAGCACGCAGGCCCCGCCCTCGGTGAGCGCGGCGGAAACGAGCCGGCGAATCTCCGTCTCGTCGTCGATGACGAGAATCGTATCCTTTTGCGTCATATCACGCCGCGGTCCGCCCGAGCGCATCGATCACCCGGTCGATCTGCCCGGTCGTGTGCTGCGCGTTCATGATGAAGCGCAGCCGGCTCTGACCGGCGCTGACTGCGGGAAACATGATCGCGTCGACATGGATCCCAGCCTCCCGCAACGCAGCAGCGATTCGCATGCACTGGCCTTCGTTGCCAACATGCAATGGAACGATCGGCGTCTCGGTCGAGATCAGTGAGAAGCCCGCACCGCACATTCGTCGAACGAAATAGCGTTGGTTGTCCCACAAGCGTTGTCGGCGCTCCGGCTCGTCGCGAACGATGTCGAGCGCTTCGAGCAGGGCCGCAGCTTGATCCGGCGGAAGCGTGCTCGTGAAACCAAACGCCGAGCATCCAAAGCGAAGGATCTCGACGATGTGCGGCTCGGTCGCGACGAATCCGCCGATGCAGCCGTACGCTTTGCTCAACGTTCCCATGTGAATGATGCGCGGGCTGTCGATTCCGAAATGCTCCGTCGTGCCCGCGCCCGTCGGGCCGAGCACGCCGGTGCCGTGCGCATCGTCGATGTAGACCGTCGCATCGTGTCGTTCCGCGATCTGCATGAGATCCGGCAGCGGCACGATGTCGCCATGTTGGCTGAACACGCCGTCCGTCGCGATGATCTTGATCTGCGCCGGCGACGACTCGAGCTTTTGATCGAGATCGTCCATGTCGAGGTGCTTGTACGCGAAGGCCGGCGCGCCTGACGCGCGGATTCCTTCACGAATGCTCAAGTGATTGAACTCGTCCGTGAAGAACGCGTGCTTCCAATTCGCCCACGGCTTGTAACCGAACGCGCGCGCCAGATTCCCGGCCTTCACCAACGTCGGCAACACGCCGAGGTTCGTGAGATACCCGGTCGCGAACAGCAGCGCCGCGTCCTTGTGTTTGATCTCGGCGAGTCTTGCCTCGAGGGCTTCGTAAATCTGGAGATTTCCGCCCAGCAGCCGTGACTCGCAGTTGCCGACTCCGTATTGGTCGAGCGCCGCATGCGCACGTGTCTTCATGCGCGCAGAGTTGGCCAGCCCGAGATAGTTGTTGCTGCTGAACGAGACGAGCTCTCGGCCGTCGCAGATGAAGGTTGGGTCCGGCAGCGTCGATGGCGCGAGGTCGTCGCGTTCGACGTCGCGCGATTGCATCCAGGCCGCGAGGTCTTCGAGATCTCTCATCGAACGATGCGCGGCAGCCGCCGCGCGATGAGGACGGCGTTCATGCCGCCGAATCCGAACGAGTTGGACATGACGGCGCGGAGCTCGCGGGTCCGCGGTTCATTGGGCACGTAATCGAGGTCGCACGATGGATCGCTCACATCGAGATGCGCCGTGGGTGGGACGATGCCGTGCTCCAATGCCATCACGCTCGCCACCATCTCGACGGCACCGCTGGCGCCCATGAGATGGCCATGCAGAGCTTTGGTCGAAGACACCCAAGGATGGCTCCGCTCGGCGAATACTTCTTTGAGTGCATTCGTCTCGACGACGTCGCCGATCTGCGTCGCCGTTCCGTGCGCGTTCACATAGTCGATCTCGTCGGGCATGAGCTCGGCCTCGTCCAGCGCCAGCCGCATCGCGCGCACTTGCCCAGCCGAATCGGGCTGCGAGATGTTGAATGCGTCGGACGTGTTGCCATACCCGACAATCTCAGCGTAGATGTGGGCTCCGCGTCGAACCGCCCAGTCGCTCCGCTCGAGCACGAGAGCGCCCGCGCCTTCGCCCAAAACGAGCCCCGCTCGGTTCGCCGAGAACGGCTTGCAGCTCCGAGAGGCGTCGAACGGGTCGGCATGCGCGATCGCGCGCATCGCGTCCCACGCCATCAGATTGCCGAACGTCAATAGTGCTTCCGAGCCGCCGGCGACGATGACGTCAGCGTATCCGGAGCGAATTGCGCGATACGCTTCGCCGATGGCGGACGCAGACGACGAGCAGGCTGTCGAGACATTCAAGACCGGGCCGCGGAAGCCGTACGTGATCGAGATCTGTCCGGCTGCCGCGTTGTTCATTCCCATCACAACCGCCGTCGGCCGAACGCGGCCGTTTCCGACGAAGAAATTTCGATACGAATCCTCGATCGACTTCGCGCCGCCGAGCCCAGTGCCCCAGTAGACGCCCGCGCGCAGACACTGCTGCTCGTTCAGCTCGATCGAAGCGTCCATGATTGCCTCGGCCGCGGCGGCCATCGCGAACTGCGTCGCGCGATCGAGCTGCGCGGCCTGATGGGCCGGAAAGAATGCCGATGCGTCGAAGTCGATCTGACCGGCGACGAGAGAATGCGGTTGCGGCATCGTCTCGAGCGCAACGAGCCGAATGCCCGACCGCGCCGCGATCAGCCCGTCGAAGAACTCCGACGGATTGCGGCCGACTGGGGCAATGACGCCTAGTCCCGTAACGACGACACGATACACGCAGTGCCTTTAGTTGGCCGTTGCTTGCTTGTTCGCGAGCAGCGAGTCGATCGCCGTCGCGAGATCGTTCAACGTTCGTACCTGCGCGACCCGTTCCTGTGGAATGGAAATGTCGAAATGGTCCTCGAGCTCGAACAGGAACTCGAGAAAGCCAAGCGAGTCGATGCCCAGTCGATCCACCGGTGCATTTTCGTCGATCAGGTCTGGGTCGCCACCAAATTGCTTCGCGGCCAGGACCTTGATCTCATTGAGAGTTTCCATCGTGCCTTGATCCGTGATGAAAGAGCGAGCGATACGTTCGCCGGCCGTGTTAGTCGACCACGTTCGCAACGTATCTCTCGGTACACCGCCGCCGCGACGCCGGAGCTGCTAGAGGGTCGCTAAGATTCTGCTAAGATCGGCGGGACGCTTTCTCAGGATTTCGAGTCGCCGTTGGGTACCGCGCGGAGTCGCGCCGTTATCGGATCTGCGCTAGCTCCCGCCGGCCCGGCTTGTCCGCCTTGGCACAGAGCGACTCGAGGCTCAGGCGATACCGCTTCGAAGCGGCGCGGTCTTCGGCGAGCGACGCGGCTCGCATCGCGCCGTACAATGCGCGAAACCGATTCGGTTCCTTCCGCAATGTCGCCCGATACTCGACGAGCGCTTCACGCGGCCGCTCGAGCTCCAACAGCATGTCGCCGAGCAGCTCGCGCGCCGGCGCCAGTGGGCCCGGCGTCACCGCGCTCTTTTCGGTCGCATCCTCACGACGTCCCGCCTCACGCATCAGCGCGAGTGCTGTGTCGCTCCGGTGCCGCGCCAGCGCGAACCAGGCTTGCGCCGATAGCTGTTGAATGGCGACTTGCTCGGTCCAATACGCCTCGTTGCGCGCGCCGAGTCGTTCGTGGATCGCCGCGAGCGTATCGATCGCGACGCGGGCGGCCGAAGTGTCGCCGAGGTGCGACGCACCCAGCGCACGCGCGAAGTATGTCATCGCGTCGGTCCATGGAAACGCGCTCGTCGTCGGCGCGAGTTCAGCAGCGGCGCGCCAGTCGCGTCGCTCGAGTGCGTACCGGGCCGGAATCGCCGCGATGGCGAACACACCGGCCGACGGAGGTGCCGCGCCCGATATCGCGCTAGGATCAAAGTGCGCGACGAGCGACGGAAGGCGCTCGACCAATGCCTTCGCCGCCGAATCCTGAGCGAGCTGCAGATACGCATACTCCGCGTAGTCGGACGCATGCAGCGCCTCACCAATCGCCGAGTCGCGCAAGGCGACGTCTGCTGAGCGTTTGTTCGTCTCGACGGACTTGGTCCATTGGCCGAGTCGCGTGAAGGTGTGCGACGGCATGTGCAACGCGTGCGAGGCGGACGGTGCGATGTCCGCATAGCGCTGTGCGGCCGCGGCGGCCTTGGGCGCGAGCGCAGGAACGTCGTACGCGTGAATGATGTAGTGCGCGAGTCCGGGGTGATTCGGCTGCGTTGCCCAGATCGGCTCGAGAATGGCTCCCGCTTTCAGTTGATTCGCATAAGTCTTGTCGGTCGGCGGCGCCGCCGCGACGAGCGCAATCGCGTAGAAGATCTTCGCCTCGGTGTCTGCGGGTTGCTTGGCGACGAGATCTTCCATGGCGTGCGCGTATGCGGAGATCCGCGTGTCTTGGTCGACGTGCTCGTAGTCTTTGTAGAGTTGAGCGACGGCGTTGATGTACAAACGCTCACGCTCCGTGGCGCGCGGACTGAGACGAAGCGCGACATCGGCCTCTTGTCGGCCCGGTTGCAGCTGAGCGGGACGCCGCGTGCCGGGCGCCACCGGATTCGTCCAACGACTGAGTGCGATGCCCCAATGCGCCATCGCGCACGTGGAGTCAGCAGCGAGCACGTCGTTGAAGGCGCGAATCGATGCGCCGAACTCGAATGAATGGAGGAGCGCGACAGCGCGATCGAAGCTCGGCGACACCCTTGCATCGCACGACGTCTGGAAATGCACGGCGCCAAGTTGCTCGGCCCCGGCGTGCGTGTGTTGTGCACCGGAGTTGGCGAGCGCGATTCCGAGCAGCGCGACCGACGCGAGACCGGTATACCTCATGGTGCCCTCCGACGTTCGATGGGCGTGCTGCCTCGCACGTTCTGAACATGTTGTGACGATCTGGTTTGCTCAAGACGTGCTGGTGCATTTGACAATCGGCAATGTGTGCTGTCAGCTTCCGAGCATGAAACACATCGCTCTGGTCTCCGCGATCTCGCTCGCGACGCTGACCTCCACGCTCGGTGCGCAGGAGTCGACGACCGTTGGTCCGTACAAGGTGCTCAAATCCGCGCGCGTTGGTGGCGAGGGCGGATCCGACTACATCTATGCCGACGTCGCGGGCCGACGCCTCTACATTCCGCGCGGCGGGTCGCGTGCCGTAGCCGCGACCGATTCGACGCCGGCGAAGCCCGCCGTGCCCGGGCGCATCACGGTGTTCAACCTCGAGACGATCGAGCCCGTGGGAGAGATCCCGAACACCGGCGGCCAAGGCGTCGCCGTCGACCCTGAGTCGGGTCATGGCTTCTCGAGCAGCACTCCTGTGTCGATGTTCGATACCAAGACGCTGGCGCTGCTCAAGTCGATCGACGTCGGCGCCGCACGGTCTGACGGCATCCTCTTCGATCCGTTCAACGAACGCGTCTACATCTTCAGCCATCCGACGAAAGACGCGACCGTCATCGACGGGAAAGACGGTACCGTCATCGGCACGATCGACTTGGGAGGCGTGCCTGAGCAGGGCGTGTCCGACGGCAAGGGCACGCTCTATGTCGTGATGCAGGACCCGCAGGGGAGCGTGACCGTCGTCGACGTGAAGACGATGAAAGCCACCGCCCACTATCCGCTGGGCGATCACGGCGGCTGCAACGGCCTCGCGCTCGACGTGAAGAATCGCGTGCTGTTCGCGGCCTGCGCGCGCGCCGGTACGCCGCCGAATGTCACACCAGCGCCGACGATGGTGATCCTGAGCGCCGCGAATGGAAAGATTCTCACCAACTTGCCACTCGCCGGCAGCTCCGACGGCGCTGTGTTCAATCCGGCGACCATGGAGGCATTCAGCTCGCACAGCAACGGCACGTTGACCGTGGTGAAAGAACAAAGCCCCACGAGCTTCGAGGTCGAACAAAATCTTCAAACAATGCTCGGCGCTCGGACGCTGACGCTCGACACGAAGACGAACCACATCCTGACGATGAGCGTCGAGCGGGGACCAGCGCCACCGCCACCCGCCGGCGGTGGGCGAGGGGGGCAAGCTCCCCCCATACCGGGTTCATTCACGATCCTGGTAATCGGCAAGTAGCGCGAACGCGCGCATGTCATCCAACCTCCAGCTGCTTCAGATCACCCTCCAGGCTTTATCGTCGTTCGCTATCGCTGGAGGGCTCATCTTCACGGCGGTTCAATTCGCGCAGGCACGCAAGGCGCAGTTGGTGGCGAACTTCTCCAAGCTCGTCGAGCTGCAGTATGAGCTGCGCAAGATCCGCGTCGAACAGCCGTCGCTCGCGTCGGTGCATTCACAGGACGTCGAGCATCTGCACTCCGAGCGCGAGATCCAGGAATATTTCCTGAATCTCATGCAGCTCTCGCTGTATGAGATCGCGTGGTACGCCCACAAGCACGGGCAGCTCCCGAATGACTACTTCCATTCGTGGACGAGCCGCATGTGGCAGGTCGCTCAGGAGCAGTCGTTCCAGCGGATGATTGCGAATCCGGCAATGAAGATCATGCACGACGAGTTCGACGCATTCGTGCGACGCCTGATCGAGATGCCGGCGCCGCCGTCCTCGTAGGGCTTCACACGCGGCCTCCGTTCGCTCGTTTCGATGCGATGGCGCGAGTTCGACTACGGCACGCGCCTCGCCGTCGGCGAATTCGGCCCCGCCCCAAGGACGATCGCCTTTGCCCGGCTGGTCGCATCGGATTCGCGCAGAAACTTGATGCGTCCGCCCGACGCCTCGTCGAAAAACACGTCGCCGCCCTCAGGCCAAGCGACGCGCGTGATGTTGGCGCGCCCGTCGTACACGTCGAGCTTCGAGCCCGACGGCTTGACATCGTAGAACGCCGTGTCTTTCCCCTGCACGAGCATGTAGCGGCCCGCGAGCGGCGCCAGCTCCGCGCTATCCATTGCAACGACCTTCCGCTCCATCCTCGGCGCCTGCGGCATACCGTAGACTTCCGCGAACGCGCGCGTCAGCTCGGCGAGGAAATTCCCGTTCACGCCATTGATCAGGATGAAGATGCCGCGCCCGAGCTTGGGCCACATGACGAAATTGGCGACGAAACCCTCGTCGCGCCCGCCGTGCGTGAACTGAATCGAATCACCTTCGCCCGCGACCTGAACGCCGAGCCCCCAATAGCCGCCGCCGTACTCCGGCGTTTGGTGGACCTGCTTCGAGATCATCTGTTCGGCCATCGCGTGCGAAAGCAGACCTGGTGCGTCGCCGTTGTAAGAGTGCGTGAGCGACAGCGCCCACCGTGCATACTCGGGAGCCGTCGTCCACAAACCAGCAGCGGCCATCTCGGGATAGATGTGGAATCGTCCCGGCACCGGCGTGTCGACGCGCTCATGACCCGAGGCCGCTTCGGCTTCGCGGGATTTTGGAAGAGGATTCTCATACGTGCTGCGCGTCATCCCGGCACGCGAGAGCACCAGTCGCTGCATGAGAGACGGAAACTTTTCGCCCGTCACGTCCGTCGCCATGAGCTGCGCGATCGTAATGCCACCGCCGGAGTAGAGCCACCGCGCGCCGGGCGTGGCGTCGCTACGAACGGCCGGAGTGTTTGCCGGCGGAGCGCCGTCGAGCAACTGCGGGACGGTCGGAATGGGCTTGCCGACCTCATAGCCAGGGAATCCCCACACGGTGAGTCCCGCCGTATGCGTGAGCAAGCGTCGCAACGTCACCTTTTCATGCTCGGTAAACTGGCTCTCGGGCAGATGCCAAGATTTGAGCTTGGCGTTGACGTCTTCGTCGAGTGAAAGTCTTCCCTGCTCGACCAGCTGCAGCACACCGGACGCGAACACCGGCTTGCTCATCGATCCCGCCAAGAAAAGCGTCGTCGTGTCGACGGGCTTCGAGCCACCGAACTCCGTCACTCCGTAGCCTTTCGCGAATACGATCTTGAAGTTGTCGACGATCGCCACGCTGGCGCCCGGCACATGCAGCACGCGCATGCGGTCGATGATGTCGAACGTCGGGTCGGGACGGCCGGCGATGTGCAGCGCCGGCCGAAGGAGATGCTCGATTCTCGAAGGGTCGACGGCGGGGGTCTGGGAGCGAACAACGCTCGCGGAGAGAACAGCGAGACCGGCGAGTAGTGCGCGCATGGGACAACCCGTTGTGAGGTGGGATTCGACGAACCTAACCCGCGTACGTGATGCGGATAGGGCTGACTGGACAAACGAGCAGAACCACACAACCATTCGCGCGGTTAGTGGTCCGTCGCCTTCACGCACAATCCTACGCATGGCCCAGCGCCTCGAGTTTCGTTCGCTGATCTTCGTTCTTAGTCTCGCGGCGGCGTGCGGAGGCGCGGATGCATCGACGCCAACATCCCCGGCATCGCACACGCCGCCGGCCACAGATCCCGCGGCGGCACAAATCATCACGTCGGACCTCCTCCACTTCTGGGAGGCTTACGACGCCGGCGGGAAGGCGGGATCGACGAGCGCGTTCCAGTCGAGATACCTTGACGCCGCGTCATCGGGCCTCGCTGATTTCATAAAGTCCCGGAGCGTCACCGCGGCCAGCCTCACGCAAATGGTGAGTTTCGCGCCCAAGTACTTCGCGTCGATTCGCGCGACGAACCTCGCGCTCGCCACCGACAGCACGATCGTCTCGCACATCCGCGCGAACTTCGCGACGATCAAGAGCCTCTATCCGCCCGCGGTGTTTCCGCCGGTCACACTGCTGGTGGGCCGCTTCAGCACCGGTGGGACGACCTCGACGAGCGGGATGCTCATCGGCTCGGAATTCTACTCGGTCAGCGCGAACACGCCGCTGGACGAGCTCCAACAATTCCAGCGCGACAACGTGAAGAATGCCGACGGTCTTCCGCTCATCGTCGCGCACGAGCACGCGCACGTTCTTCAGCAGAATACCCCGAACGGCCTCTTCACGCACCCGAACAGGAATCTTCTCGAGGTGGCATTGCTCGAAGGCGGCGCGGACTTCATCGGCGAGCGCTCGTCGGGCGGAAACGTCAATGGACGCTTGTGGGCATTCGCGGTTCCTCACGAGTCGGCACT
>JAICYT010000195.1 GCA_025934075.1 Gemmatimonadaceae bacterium | reverse complement strand
GGCGCGGATGCGATCTCCGGGTGTTGGGCGCGTGCTGCGAGGTGCGTCAATGCATCGAGCAATGCTTGGCCACTTCCCTGCGAGACGTTGACGTAATCTTCGATGAAGCTCTGCTCGTGCGGCTTGTCGGTGAATCGACATGCGACGATCGCCAGCTTATTGCGACTCGCGAATGCCTGCCATGTCGAGTCGGCCATCGCGCGACCGTCGCCGTTGGAGCCAGGAACGAGCACGAGAACCGCGCGCAGCTTCCCGGCGTCGTGCGGATACCAAAGGCGAAACTGCGCCTTGTCGAAGTTCTTCCCCGGCGCGATGGAGTCTTCGATCGCTTGCGCTCGAGCAATCGGAGCGGACCCACAGACCAACAGGGCAACGAATACCGGGATCGCCAGTCGAAACGAGAAGTCGAGTCGCACGCGCGGTGCGTTAGGTGTGCGGGTCATGACAGTAGACGCGAAATGGAGTCGGGATGCAGATGCCAGCCAAGCAGGCCCGCAAGCCCCATGAGGGCGCCGAGGGCCGTTGGGACCATTGCGATCCAGAACAGCCAGCGCTTATGGGTCAGTGACGTCAGCGCAAGCATCGAGATCGCGAGCGCGAGCAACGTGTCGGAAAGATCGAACTGATCGTCGCGATAATTCAGCGTGTCATAAGCCTTCTGATCCGACTCGGCCAGCGCACGCAGGGAATCTTTCTTGGCCGCCTGGTCGGTCACGAGCGCCTTGTATCGCGCGACTGCCGAGTCGAGCTGTGCGCGTTGAGCGGGTGCTGCCGCAGCCGCGGCTGCGCGCGTGATCGTCAGCTGGTCAACGGTCGACTGCGCGACCTCCTGCCGAATGTTGCGCGCCTGATAGAAGCTCCAATGGTCGATCTTGTCGGCCTGTGCTTGCTGCATGGCTTGGACGATGTTGTCGTCCTTCACCTTGCAGATTCCCATGAACGTGGCGAGGAGCGCCACGGTGATGGCGACCCATGTGTTCAGTCGCGCGTTCGCGGGGTTCGCGCCGGATGAGCCCTCGGCTTGATCGAGCGGATCGATTTCCATGGGGACGAACAGTGAGAGCTGAAGGCGGCCGGCGCGCGTCTGATGGATGAGACAATACTATTGCCGGCCGCCAGCCTCGCGCGAGTCACCCGGCAGGCGTATTATCGCACACCATACTCTTCTCGGAAACACCGCGTGATCTTTTCAGAGCCGACTGTTGTAGGTCTCCGCCTCCGAAGCCCGATGGTGTCGTTGATCGCGGCGGCAATGCTGGCGCCGAGCAACGCGAGCTTTGGACAAGCTCAGCGTGTCGATGCCGCCCAGCACCATCAATACGTCACCGAAAATTTCCGCACCGAGAGTGGTGTCGTATTGCCCAAGGCGATCATCGTCTTCGGGACGTACGGCCACCTCAACGCGGCACACGACAACGCCGTGCTGTTGCCGTCGCATTATATGGCGACGCATCACGGCTACGAGTGGCTGATCGGACCGGGTCGAGCGCTCGATACCACGAAGCTGTATCTGGTCGCGACGGAGTTGTTCGGCAACGGACATTCGTCGTCGCCGAGCAATACGCCCGAGCCCTTTCATGGGCCGCGGTTTCCCGTAACGACGATTCGAGACAACGTCGCGATCGTCCATCGGTTACTGACCGATAGTCTCGGGATCACGCATCTGCGCGCGATCATCGGCTTCTCGATGGGAGCGCAGCAAGCGTTTCAGTGGGCGGTGAGCTATCCGGATTTCGCAGATCGCATCGTCGCGACCTCCGGCACCGCGAAGACGTACGGCCATGGCATCGTGCGCCTCGAGGGGCAGATCGCGGCGATCACGGCCGACGCGACGTTCAACAACGGCGACTACACCGCACCGCCGACGCGGGGCCTGGACGCATTTGGCATGGTGTGGGCGGGCTGGCTCTACTCGCAGGAATGGTGGCGTCGCGAGTTGTGGAAGACGACCGCTCCCGCCGGAACGACGCTCGAGCAGTACATGCAGCGCTTTCACAACTTCATTCCCGGCGCCGACGCGAACGACATGATCCTTCAGGCGCGGACGTGGGAGCGACACGACGTCGGCCAGACGCCGGGATTCAACGGCGACGTCGAACGTGCGCTCAAATCCATCAAGGTGCCGTTCTTGTACATGCCGTCGGCGACGGATCTCTACTTCCCCGTCGGCGACGCTCGTTATGAGGCGCAGTTCATGTCGACGGGAACGCTGATGCCGATCCCGTCGCTGTGGGGACATCCGGCCGGCGCCGGCGCGAATCCAGAGGACCGCGCGTTTCTGAACGACGCGATTTCGAAGTTTCTCGCCGCGGGCAAATAGCGCGCATGTATCCAATGCGAACGTGAAGTCACTCGACGCGCCCGGCGCAGCGATCGCGCGTTGGTGGCGCCGACTCTCGCGCGTCCCGTTCGGACGCGCGCTCTTCAGCACGGTGATCGGTCGTATGGCGCCGTACACGGGCACCATGGGCGCACGCATCGAGGAGCTCGGGCCCGGATATTCGCGGTGGACGCTGCGCGATCGGCGACGTGTGCGAAATCATCTGCGATCGATTCACGCCGTCGCACTCGTCAATCTCGCCGAAGTCACGAGCGGAACCGCGATGCTCATGGCGCTGCCGCCCGGCGTGCGCGGGATCGTGACCGGCTTGTCGATCACGTACCTCAAGAAAGCCCGCGGAACCTTGACCGCCGAGTGCCGCTGCAGCGTTCCCGAAGTCCGCGCTGAAACGTCGTTCGACGTGAACGCCGACGTGCGCGACGCGTCGGGCGACGCGGTCGCTCGCGCCACGGTGACGTGGCGCCTCGCGCCATCTCAACCACGTACGAACCAACCGAGCTAACTTATCGCCATGCCTGCGCTCACCTTCGTCCGTCGCCATTGGATCGCGACCGCCGTCGCATTCATCGTCATCGTGCCGATTCTCTTCTTCACGCTGTGGGCGGAGATCGCGCTCCATTACACCTACTCGACGGGAACGCGCGCCGGAATTCTGCAGAAGGTTTCCAAGCGCGGCTGGGTGTGCAAGACATGGGAAGGCGAGCTGCAGCTGACCGCGGTTCCGGGCGCCGCACCGGAGAAATTCGACTTCAGCGCGCGCTCTGATTCGATCGCGGCGGTCTTGAGCCAACTCAGCGGACAACACGTGGTGGTTACCTACGAGCAGCACAAGCGCGTGCCCAACTCCTGCTTCGGCGACACCGAGTATTTCGTGACCGAAGTGCGAGCGTCGCCGACGCCATGACGCTCGCCCCACAACGGTCAGTTTCGTGAGAACAAGAACTCCTGCACCTTGCCGTCGGGCGTTCGATACATGAGTCCCTGCGACGTCGTCTCACCGACGTCGAACTGTACGATCGCGACCTCCATTCCGCCGCGCTCGACTGTGTTCGCGATCCGAATCTTCGTGATTCGACCCATTGCGTTGAGCGCGCGCTGACCCGCCGCGACTTTCGCCGGCGTCAGGAAGACGTTGAAGTCTTCACCGAGCGTCGAGCGATCGACGCGACCTTTTTCGAGCTCCGAAAGAAACTTCTTCGCGGCATCGAGCGCTGATGGGCCGGAGACGATCGGGACATCGACGCCACGCGGCATCAGCTTCGACACGAGCTCCTGATTGAGCGCGCCGATCGGCGAGAAATCCGTATTCGACAAGAGTACGACCGCGGACCGCGTCGCCGGGATCACCGTGTTCTGCGCAACGAATCCGCTCACCGCGCCACCGTGCGACAATACGATGGCGGCGCCGCGATCGTTCACCCCTTCGCCGCAGCCGTAGCCGCTCGAACGTCCGTCCGTGAGACGCTGCGCCGTCGAGATCACCGCGAACGACGCCGGTGTGATGAGCGTGTGATCGAGGAGCGACATATCCCACGTCAACAGGTCGGTCGGGGTCGACCAGATCGCGCCAGCACTTCCCGCCCATCCACGCGCCTCCGGCTCGGCGGGGATCGGATCGGCGAGCGCGAACGACGTGTAACCTCGCGCCATGTTCGCCGCGCTCGTGGTCGTCGCCGGCTCGTACGCGGTGCGCGACAACTTGAGCGGCGTGAAGATCTGCTTCGCGACGAACGCACCGAACGGCTCGCCACTCACCTTCTCGATGACGCGACCGAGAATGAGAAAACCGGTATTGCTGTACGAGTATCGCGAGCGTGGAGCGAAGTCGAGCGGTCGCGTGGCATACTCGGTGATGATCTCGTCGGCCGTCGCGGGCTTCTGCATCTCACGATCGACGAAATCCAGCGGATAATAATCGTGATAGCCCGACAGATGGCCGCCGAGATCGATCAGCCTGATGTCCTTCGCTCGCGTGAGCGTCGGATACCAATTCGAGATGGGATCCGTCAGCGACAATCTCTTCTGCTCGGCGAGCATCAACAACGCGGTGCACGTGAACTGCTTGGTCACCGAGCCGATCGCGAACATCGTCTGCGGCGTAACCGGCTCCTTGCTCGCCAGATCGCGCACGCCATAACCCTTGGCGAGAACAACCTTTCCGTTCTGCATCACGCCGACCGAAAGCCCGACGATATGCTTGTCGACGACGGCTTTCCGGATGATGCTGTCGAGTTGCGTAGGATTTACGGCCTGTGCGTGCGCGCTGACGACCAGCCCGCCAGCCAAAAGAGCGGCCAAAGAAAAACGTTTCATGCGCGTATCCCGAGTGAGTGTCTACGCGCTCAACTTGTCGCCCGGCCACCGGGTTTGCCACTCGCCGAGCCGATTATCTTTCTTCCTGTGACACGCATCGTCTCTTTTCTGCCGGCCGGCACCGAGATCGTCCACGCGCTTGGCGCGGGCGCTGAGCTCGTAGGTCGCTCGCATGAGTGCGACTACCCGGAGTATGTCCGCGCGCTGCCCGTCGTCAGCAAACCGACGATCGCCCTCGATGGTATGAACCAAGCCGAGATCGACGCCGCGGTTTCAGGACGCCTCGCCGCCGGTGAGAGCCTCTACGTCGTCGACGAGCTATTGCTTCGCGAGCTTGCGCCGGATGTCATCCTCACCCAGGACTTGTGTCAGGTCTGCGCGCCCTCCGGCAACGAGCTTACCCGCGCGCTCAAGTCACTGCCGTCCAGTCCGGCCGTCGTCTATCTCACTCCGCGCACGCTCGCCGAAATCGACGACAACATCATCGCGGTGGGCGAAGCAATTGGCCGCGCACCACAGGCCCGCGTGCTGGTCGCGAGCCTGCGCGATCGACTCGAGCAGTTGCGCGCATCGACACGCAACGCGCCGCGTCGCCCGCGCGTCGCGTTTCTCGAATGGACCGATCCACTTTTCTGCGGTGGCCACTGGGTCCCGGAAATGATCGACATCGCGGGTGGCGAAGATCGACTCGGCCGCCCCGGCGCGGATTCCGTCCGGATGTCGTGGGACGACGTGCACGCCTGGGCGCCGGAGATCGTGATCGTCGCCCCGTGCGGTTACCACCTCGCCGAGGCGGAGCGAATGGCACGCAATCTTCGGCCCATACCCGGCGCTCGTGTGGTTCCTGTCGACGCGAACGCTTACTTTGCGCGGCCGGGTCCGCGGTACATCGAAGGCATCGAGCTCTTAGCCAAAATCTTCGCCGACGAGCCAGCGTCCGCCGCGGCCTAGTCGCGCGTCGGGCTGTCGCCGCTGAACGTGCGCGCCGAGGTCGTCGCGCATGGGCCGCCGCCCCAACTACATCGCCCCGTGATCGGACCTCAGCGCACGAACGACCCAGATCAGCACCATCGCGCCGAGTGTCGAGATCAAGATCGATCCGATCAGCCCGCGGGCGCCTATGCCGAGAAATCCGAGCACAATGCGGCCAACGATCCCCCCGCCGATCCCGAGCAACAGGTCGGCGAAAAGGCCGTAGCCCGACCCGTTCATGATCTTCCCGGCGAGAAACCCGGCGAGAATCCCAACAATGATCGCGATGAGCATGGTCATCTCCGGCAGTATGAGTTCTCCAACGAGAAACGCTGCTACGTGTCGAGACCCGCTAACAAAACGTTCCACGACCGGCCGGACGAGCTCCGGTCGCTCGGCGTAGCCAAGGTCCGGAGCTGTGGCCGTAGGTCCCAATCACCATACGAGGGGATGACCACCCGGTTTCCGATTCGGTTGCCGACGAGCGTCGTCGTATCGGCCGGCAACGTCGATTTGCCGCCGTCACGTTGATCGCAAAAGATCACCGGGCGCTTGTCGCCAAGCACCGTGAATCAAATCGATTCTCCTGAGCGCAGACGCTCGAGGGCTCCCCGTACACCAGGTGTTACGAACATGTCGTCGGAGATCGCGGCAATCTCCTCGGCGTCTTTCCAGGCGCGCTCGAGCTCGGAGAGCTCGCCCTCGAGGGCCTTGCGCTCCGCTTCTTCGTGCAATGCCATCTCGAGCGCCAATCGCTCGGACGTCGCCAACGCGAACAGCCCACGCTTGTCGCTGCCTGCGTTGAACCGATTCCGCCGCTGCCAGCGCCGATTGTCCGGCGAGAAGAACCGCGGGAGCATCTGTCCGCGCTGCGCGACTGACTCGAGAAATCCTTCCGTGCCTCTCGATGCCTCGATCAACGTTACCGCGTCGGCAACTTCATTTTTTCCGCCGCCATATCGATTCACCTGCGGCACCACGATCGACGCGATCCGCTCCGCTTCGCGACCCTCGAAGTGCGCACGACCATTCTTGAATCGGAGATCGATGCCGAACGGTCCCTCGGTCCCTGGAACGATCGCAGACTCCGCGAGATGCCGGCGTCGAACGTGCACGAGTCCAGCACTCTCAGTTTGAATCTTCGCCACCACGGTCTCGGGACTTCCGTTGATGATCGTCCCGACGGCTTTTGCCATCATCCAACCAAAGCCACCGATGCCGACGCCGACGACGGCGCCGCCAACCACGAGTGCGCCGAACGCCGCGACCCCTCCGCCGGCGATGAGCATCTGGCGCCGGCGCCGGCGACCGAACTGATCGCCATAGCGCCACGCAGCAAACTCGGGACGCAACGGTTCGCCGATTCGCACGAGCTCCGTCCCGTCACGCAGCTTCGCGAGGCCAATGTTGTCCGTCGACACTCGGCGCCGCGTGTCTCGATAAATACGCTCGGCTTCCTCGATCGCTTCCCAGCGTTCCTCGAGCGGCGAAAGGTTCCACCGCTCGCACTGTTTGCACACGACCCACAATCGCCCCTTCGCGGGGTCGAACGCGAGACGGCGGCCAACCGGAAACGCCTCTATCGCTTCATTGGCGCCAAGCGGCTTGTTGCAGAACAAACACGTTGAATACACGGCAATCACCTCGAGCCAGCCCTACGAGGAAAGGTATCAAGGTGATTCAGGGTGGCGCTTGTAAGGCGGCTTAGGCGAACCGCGGCTTTGATCGTCGGCGCGAGGGGCCGGCGGGCCGAACCGCAAGACGAGCTCGCCCGTCGCCCTTGGCGTGCACTCGATCGTCGAAGGGCCAGCGTCAGATCGTGCGACGCCGGCCCTTCAACCTCTCGGCGCTCAGCTATTTACGAAATTCCAACTAGCGGAAGCTGAGCCCGAGAATGATCGGAACGTAGCTCGTCGCCTGATCCTTCGTGAAGATGTGCACGTAACGCGACTC
>JAICYT010000031.1 GCA_025934075.1 Gemmatimonadaceae bacterium | reverse complement strand
GCGTCTATCTCTCGTACGACGATGGAGACCACTGGGAATCACTGTCGCTGAATCTGCCGGACATCCCGATTGCGGATCTCATCGTCGTCGGACATGATCTCGCGATCGCGACGCACGGCCGTGGGTTCTACATTCTCGACAACATCGGACCGCTCCGCGAATATCGTGGCGCGATGGCGAACAGCAGCGATCCTATCCTGTTCAAGCCGGCCGACGCGATTCGCGCGTCGTCACCGGCGGTGATTCAGTATATGCTCAAGGCGCCCGCGCAGAGCGTTCGCGTCGAGATTCTCGACGACAAAGGACAAGTCATCCGCAGCTATCCGGACACGACGAATGCGGGTGGTGGGCGAGGTGGGCGCGGTGGCGGCGCTGCCGGCGCCGACTCGGCGGCTGGTGGAGGAGGCGGCGGTGGACGCGGCCGCGGAGGATTCGGCAACCCGAATCCTGGAAAGAACGCTGGACTCAACACGTTCATGTGGGATCAGCGCTATGCGTCCGCCGTCACGTTCCCCGGGATGATCTTGTGGGGCGGCACTACGAACGGACCGCAGGCGGCGCCCGGCAAGTACACCGTGCGACTCACTGCCGACGGCAAGACAGTCTCTCAACCGCTCACGGTCAAGCGCAATCCCATGCATTCGGCGACGGATGCGGATCTGCAAGCGCAGTTCGCGCTCGCCATCCAACTCCGCGACAAAGTGAGCGAGGCGAACGGCGCCGTCATTCAGATTCGCGACGTCAAACGCGAGGTCGCCGACCGACTCGGTAAATCACAAGACGCGCAGCTCAAATCGGCCGGCGACAAGCTGACGAAGGACTTGAGCGCCGTCGAACAAGAGATCTACCAAGTCAAGAATCAGAGTGGCCAGGACCCGCTCAACTTCCCGATCAAGGTGAACAACCGCCTCGCGGCGCTGCTTGGCGTGGTGTCGAACCCGGATGCGAAGCCGATCGCGAGCGCGTATCCGATCTTCACGGATCTCAAATCGGAGCTCAAGGTGCAGACGGACTTGTTGCAGAAGGTGCTGAGCACCGAGCTGCCGATGTTCAACACCGAGGCGAAGCGTGTCGGGCTCGAGCCGATCGTGGTGAAGCGGCCAGTCGTGTTTTGACGAGAATGGAGTCGGTGCGTTGTATCCTGATTCATCCGGATTCATCCGGATTCAGCAGTTCCTAATTGTTCCAAGCTGGGCGTGCGCGAATCAGCTGTGAACAGTGTTGAAAAGGCTGAATCAGGATGATTCAGGATGAGACGGGATCAAGCAACAGCCTAAAGAACAACAGAATGGTTATTCAAGTTGGCGTTCCCTTCACGCGCGACTTGGAAAATCAGTCACGGCCGTTCACGCTGAACGCCGTGTCCGTGCCGATCCGTTCAATCCGTCAAATCGGTGTTCAAAATTGTTGATCCCGACCAGCCACGCCGCTACCTGAGCGCCGCGAGTCGTTTGATCGCCAGCGACGCCAGCTTTACCGCCCCGGCTTTGTCAGTCGTCGACGCTCTGTACGAGATCGCTAACATCCGGTCGCCTTTGAGGAAGTCGAGATCTCCGCCGAGGTTCGCTCCAGCTTGGTCCCAATCTCCTTCGAGCGTATCGGCGGATTCTCCGGCAACGCGGATCTTCGACTGGGCGCCCTGCGTCAACCCCGCCGTGAGCCGAAACAGTGTTTTGCCCTGCGACCACGTCGGCGCGATCGAGAGCACGTGGTGCTGTTTGGTGAAATAGCTGCACGCATTGCCGTCGCGATCGGCCAAACCGGTAAGGTCGCGAGAGTGGTAGGGAGCGACGCTCAGCTTACCTAAGACTGCTTCCGCCTCGTCGCGCGTCAACAGCGCGCACGCGTCGCCATCGACACGCGACGAGCCTTCTCCCGACGCCGCAAACGGCAGATCGGGAATGTGGTCGCGCATGATCGTCATCAGCTCGACGAGCGAATCCGCGGCGCCGCGCGCTCGCGTCCATTTGGCCGCGATGGCCAAGTGTCCAACCCGCGCCGTCATCACATCCGTGAAGCCGCCCATGTACTCCCACCCGTCGACGTCGTGCCGCGCGCCGTCGGCGTTCTTGATGCCCAACTTCCCCAGGAAACCATTCCCGGCGCCGGCAGCCATGGCCACTCCGTTCTCGAAGCCCAATGCGCCCTCCGGCTTCAGCTCGAGCGCGATGACGCTGTGCTCCGCGACATTTTCACGCGCCACGAGCGGATAGATGCACGCCAATCCGTCCGACGCCGATGTCGTGTCGTCGGCGGACACCGCGCGCCACGGTTGACCCGACAACGGACCGAGCAAGCGCTTGGCGTCGCCGATCGGCACGAAGCTGCAGGGATCGGGGCGCGCGGGCTGCACCTTCACCGCGTCGTCGCTCCGTGCGGCGGCGCCGCCCGCAAGCGCGACACTCGCCGTGCCGGCTCCGGTGCTTCCGTTTGCCGTGGAGCGATCGTGCCGACAACCACTGGCGGCACTTGCCGCGACGCACGCGATAACCAGGAGAGACCTGGCTGTCGATAATCTCACCTGATTCATAACAGACTCCTCATGGCTCAGCTCCGCTCGAACCCACGCCCGTTCCACACGGGCGGACGACTTCGACGCGACGATTTCGCGCCCTGCCCTCGAGCGTCGCGTTCGACTCCTGTGGTCGTGTGGCGCCGAACCCGCTCGCGCGCAGCCGAGCTGCATCGACCCGGAATTGCGAGATGAGTGCAGCGCGCACGGCGGAGGCGCGGCGCTCGGACAACGTCTGGTTCGACGCCGCGCCGCCGATGCTGTCCGTGTGTCCCTCGATCGCCAGCGACCAATCGGGGTGACGCGACAAGAGCGCTGCAACGCCGGCGAGCGATGGGCTCGACTCCGGCTCGAGCTCCGCACTGGCGAAGGCGAAATAGATCCCGGGCAATTCCGCGCGGCACTCGCGAGTCAGCTCGCTCTCGACCACTGGCGTCTCGCGTTGCCGCGGTCGGTCGATGCGAACCATTTGAAGTACTTCTCCGTCCTCGACGGATCGCATCAACAAAGGGTTCGCCGAGTCGGCGAGGAACCAGAACTCGAGGTCGAGCGACTTCTCTTGGAGCGCGAAGTGTCCGCGAAGATGCACGACAGGAACGCGCGTCCGAATTCCATCGAGCAGGACGGGCATGGTCTCTGGTGCGCTCGAGGCACGCGACAGTGTTCCGCGATAGCTCAGACGCGCCGAGGCGAGTGAGCTGAACTGCGCGCCGAATCGGCCGAGTGGACCGGCCTCGAAAGTCGTGACGGTGAATGGAACGGAAGCGCCGGCGTTGACACGAGCGAAGACGGCGCGAGAGAGAGACATCGCCGTGTAGCCGGGAGTCGAGGGTTGGTCGCCTTCCTCGAACACCTGGTTGAGCCGCGGGGCGCCGGCGAGATCGCTCTGGCTGACCGGTCGGCTGGCAAAGTGTTTTTCGATTGTGCCGTCGCGGCGTTGCTGAGTGAATCGCCAGTGGTAGATGACCGTCCCGCTGGAGATATCAGAGACCGTCACAACGTTCTCTCGGTCGCCGTCGGGAAAGTGCAGCGCCGACGTGAGGCGCAAGCCCTTCACCAACGGGATACCGGTGGGTGACGGCAACGGTGGAGGAGTGTTTGCGTCATCGGATGCCCGTGTCGCGGAGTCCGGCTCCGACGCGGCCGTCCCGGGACGCAGATCGCCGTCGACGATGCCGACCCCATGTGAGTCGGTGTCTCGGAGTGCACGGGGAGAACCAGCGGCCAACGCAATCAGCGCACTCGTATCGACGGCGACGACTGCCGCCACTCCGGCGCCCGGCTTCACTGACACCGCTGCGCGCGTGCGTTGCGGCGCGTCGTGACGGCACGCTTCGACCACGAGTGCAAGTGTGAGCAGACCGCATGCAAAACGACGCATCGTCGCGGAGGGTGCCATGATTACGGGCGTCCTCTTCCCATCTCACGCCAATCAGCCGGCGGCTCGAACAGATCGTCGCTCAGCGGCTTTCGCTCGACCTTCGTGGCGACCGCCAACACATTCCCGTTCTTGTCGAGCGTCTTGAGAACGAAGAATCCGTTTGGGAACTGAGCCGTTGCCTCGACACCGGCGAACGGATTTCCGGGGATCATGGTGACCGGACCAAGAGCTTTCGTGACGCAGAGATCGCGATCTTCGCGGTCCGAGGACTTACCGTGCATTGCGTAGTAGTCGCACTTGTAGCCGAGCACGTTGTCGCTTCGGCCGGTCTTCGTGAAGCTGATGGAGTACGTGGGCTTGTCGAGCTTCATGTGCGTCCCAGGACGCATGTACGCTTTGCGCTCGGCGGAGCCGAGGATGAGATCTCCCTTGGAGTCCACAATGACCGTTCCGCCGCGCGGGTCGCGGTCCATTTGCCAACCGTCGGCGCGAAAGCGCGTGCCTTTGACGCTGAGCGTCGACGTCCCAACCTGACCGCGAGTGTGCGTCTCGAAGGTGACGACTCCCTCGAACGGTGATTGTGCCGCGAGGCGCATCGGATGAAGGCTCATCGCCGCAACGGCCGTCGCAACACACAGTCGCCCCATGAGCAATCGCTCATTCGTGAACATGAGTGTCTCCCTTCTCATCTGGTGGACTTCGTGATTGCGGCCACGATCTTTTCGGCAGCTTGCTGGACGAGCGGCGTGAGGACGTCCTCGCCGTCGGACTCCGCCTTGCGTGACGCTTTGTCGTCCAGCATCACTTGGCTCGACGCCGACTCCAGGCGGTAGCCAAGCGTCATCTCGTCCTTCGTCTTGATCGTGTAGGCGTAGTGCCACTCGGCTTGATTCGCCGCGCCTTGGGCGGCGCCCGCGGCGACTCGACTCGCGGCGGATCCGCCGCCGGCTTGATACGCGCCGCTTTGCACAGCACCCAGCGCCGCTTTCCCGAGCAGACCGCCGCTGCTCGACTTGTGAACGTGCTTGAATGTTGGAATGAGGAGGTACGTGCAGTTCGACTGTTTCGCTTCTTGTCGCACCAAGGATTGCAGCTTCGCTTGGAGCGGGACGGCAGTGATGCCTGGTCCGCTGAGCATGCTCGAGAACGCGTCGCGTACCGCGGTCATCGCGTCGGCGGCACTCGGCGCGGATTCGATCGTTGCGGGCGCGATGCAGATGCGAGTCGCGGGCGCGGCTTGCGCGATCATGATCGCGGGCGCGCCGGACAATAAAGCGACAGCGAGAATGCGGTACGTCATGGGTCCCTCGGGTTGAGAAGTCCTCAGCTCTTCTCTTGAACGCCCGAACGACCGAGACTTTCCCTCACGCGCTCCCTCGATTCGAGGTTACGTTCGGCGAGTCCTGCGCGCGCGCGGCGCGGCCGAGCGAGGCCGAGCAGCGATACGAGCGCCGCGACCGCCAACGTCGCGCCGTATGCTGTCTCCATGATGTACCACCAGAGATCCGACGCGTAGTTGCGCGTCGCACTAGCGATGCGCGCCGAGCCTGCATTGCTGGGCGAGTAAAGAACCGAGACAGTCGCTCGTTTCGCGAGACCCGACACACTTCCCGAGTCAACTGTATCAATGGCGACGATCGCGTCCCGCGACCCGACGGGCGCAATGCGCATCGTCGCGATTTGAAAAGGAACTCGGAGGTCTTGAAGGGACTTTCGACGGCCGCCTCCGATGTGCCGCACAGTGTGCAGCTCTGCCACGGTAGCGATTCCATGACTGACCGGTCCACTTGGCAGCGGACTTGGCCAGGGCATACGCCAGTAGAGAATCGGCGGCGTAACGAGCATCGCGACGAGCAATCCCCATCCGATGCGCCATTTGTGTTGGCGTCGCGAGATGAAGTACAAGAGTGGGAAGACTAGCTCGCCCGCAAAAAGCACCGTTGCCGCTGCTGTCGCGATGACGGCGGTCGCGATCTGCAGCACGATCGGGCGAGGATGCCGGTACGCGAGCCAGGCGAGCGCGAAGGCGGTCGCCATGGCGACGATTTCGTATAGGCTACTCTGTTGCGCTGTCACGTTGCATCCCATGCATCCACCGTCAAAGCCACAGGATACTGACGGCGGATCATGAATCGCTCGGGTTGAAGAGTGGCGGTCATTCTTCAACGCCCCGTGGGACTTCAGAGTCCCTCACGAGCGGTGGATTTCGCGCACAGTCTTTCTTCCGACGATGGAGATCACTTATCACCGACGTGACCTCTGATGCACGTCGGCACCCGCAGACCGCCCGCGACCGGACAACTCGAACCGGGTCCGACGTCCACCTGACCCGCGCCCGACTTCAAGGTGCCTGCGTCCACCGTCGGGATTCCCGCGGGGTTGGTGAGTTGCAGCCGTCCCGCGCCACCCGGACCGCGCGTGACGGCGGCAACGCTGACGTTGTTCTGGTTGAAGATCAACATCGTCGGCGCGTTATCCTCGGCAACCGCGAGCTTGACGCCCGACTTGTCCCTACCTTGGCGTACGTCCAAGAGGGAGACGGATCCGGTAGCCCCCATGACCGCCTCACGGGTGCCCGGAATGTTATAAACCTTGAAGAACGCGCCGTCACCGAACACCGTGCCGGCGGCGACGGCCTGGCCGTTTGGCGCGTGCAGCTTGAACCCGCGCACATCCGAGTTTACGGTAAAGATTGGCTTGCCCTTCTCATCGTCGACCTCGAAGGGAGCGGTGATGTGATGCGCGCCGCCGCGCGTATTCACATCCGCAACGAATGCCTCCAGGCTCGCGAGCCGCCGTTGCGCGGCATCGAGTCGAGCCTGCAGTTCTTTTAGTTGATCCGATTCACTCCGAGTGGGCGGCGCGCTTTGAAGTCCGGCGAGATCGCGTACGTCCACAAGCTGGTAGCTGGCCTGTCCAGCCGTGCACTGAGCTGACGGCTCGTAGCGAAGCGTTCGATCGGCAGCGATGCAGACGTGTACGCCGCGCGGCTGCTGAACCGCGACGCCCGAAGCCGCGAATGTGGAGAGGCCCAGCGCTCCAGCCAACAACGGTCGCTCGAGATTTTTCGGCATTAGGACCCCAGGGGCCACGCGAGGACCGTTCTCAAACGGCCCGCGGAGACGTTGAACCAATCCGACACTTGCGGTTGAGCCGCTCGATTCCGAGATCAGATCTTGCCGCGGCAATTAGTAGCGCCCGATTTCGGCCCACCTTCCCTCATCTCCGTATTGAGCGCTCCGGTACCGGGCGGTAGTATCACCTGCCGGCACTCGACGCCGCGCCGCTACTGGACCCAGGTGATTCGATGACGGATCTCGACCCCGGCCGCTCGACCGAGACACAACTCCTCCTCGCGTGGAGCGCCGGTGATCGTCAGGCCCTCGACCAGATGCTGCCGCTCGTCTACGACGAGCTGCATCGGCTGGCGGCTAACTACCTGAGCCGCGAGCGCGCCGACCACACACTGCAGCCAACGGCCCTCGTCCACGAAGCGTTCCTGCGCTTGATCAACCAGCGCGAAGTCGATTGGCGGAATCGCGCGCAGTTCTTGGGCGTCGCCGCCAGCTTGATGCGCCGCATTCTCGTGAACCACGCGCGCGATCGCGCGGCCGCGAAGCGCGCCGGCGATTGGGAACGAGTGTCGCTCAGCCTCGTCGATCTGCCATCGGGCGAGCCCGACGTCGACCTCATGGCGCTCGAGGACGCACTCCAACGACTCGCGGCGCTCGACGAACGAAAGGCAAGGGTCGTCGAGCTTCGATTCTTCGGTGGACTCTCGATCGACGAAGCCGCGGAAGTCCTCGGTATCTCGCACGCGACGGTCGAACGCGAATGGAGCTTCGCGCGCGCGTGGCTCTTCGACGCACTCGGCGGAACGAATCACGCATGACGCCGGAGCGCTGGGAGCGCCTTGCATCCTTGTTCGACGAAGCGCGCGCTGTGCCGCTGGAAGAACGCGAGGCGTTCCTCGACGGTGCCTGTGCGGGCGACGAATCGCTGCGCGCGGACGTCGAGCGGCTTCTCGTCGCGCACGATCGCGCCGGTGACTTCATTGCGTCGCCCGCGATCTCACGCATTTCCGCGGCGACGTCCGCCGACAACGATCCCGCTATCGTCGGTCAAACCTTCGGCCCATATCGCGTGCTGCGCGAGATCGCGCGCGGCGGCATGGGTGCCGTCTATCTCGCCGAGCGAGTCGACGGAGAGTTCCAGCGACGCGTCGCGCTCAAGCTCATCAAACGCGGGATGGATACGGATCTCGTGCTTCAACGATTCCGCGCGGAGCGTCAGATTCTCGCGACGCTCGAGCATCCGCACATTGCGCGCTTGTTGGACGGAGGCTCGACCGAGGATGGGCGTCCGTACTTCATCATGGAGTACATCGAAGGCCAACCGATCGACGAATACGCCGATGCGCGACGGCTGTCGATTCGGGAGCGACTCGAGCTCTTCCTCGAGGTGTGCGGCGCGGTCGAGTATGCGCATCGCCATCTCGTGGTGCATCGCGACATCAAACCGGCGAACGTCCTCGTCACGACCGACGGCGTCCCGAAATTGTTGGACTTCGGGATCGCGAAAGGGTTCGACCCGAGCGATGACCAGTCGACGGGCACGATCACCGCCGTCCGGCTGCTCACGCCCGAGTACGCGAGCCCCGAGCAGGTCGAAGGCCGACGCGCCACCGTAACCAGCGACGTCTACTCGCTCGGCGTCGTGCTCTACCGTCTGCTCACCGGCCATTCGCCGTATCGGCTCGACAGTCACGATCCCATGACGGTGGCGGACGCCGTCCGTACGCACGACCCCGAGCGTCCAAGCACCGTCGTTGGTCAGACGACCGGAACGATCGATCGACGTGCGCGGCGTCTCGAGGATGATCGGGCGCTCGCCACGAACGCAGGGAGTATCGCTCGTCTCCGACAAGAGCTGCGCGGCGATCTCGATACGATCGTGCTCATGGCGTTGCGAAAAGAACCGGACCGTCGATATCGATCGGTCGCCGAGTTCGCCGATGACATTCGCCGCCATCTCGACGGCCAACCCGTGCGTGCGCGCCCGGACCAACTTGGCTATCGCACCGCAAAGTTTCTCCGGCGCAACCGCACGTCGGTATTGGCATCGACGATCGCCGTGGCGACGCTCGTACTCGGTGTGGGGATCGCCGCGTGGCGATGGCCGCTCGACGCGCGATCGGGACTCGTCTCGTCTCGCGACCGAATTCTCGTGGCGGATTTCGCCGATCACACGGGCGATACCTCGCTCGCGGCGGCCGTGACCGAGGCGCTCCGCGTCGATCTCACCCAATCCGCCTACGTGCAGCTGCTTTCGGCGCGACAGATTCGGTCCGGACTTGCGCGAATGGCGCGCGGCCCCGACGTCGCACTCGACGATTCACTGGCACGCGAGCTCGCGATCCGCGAAAGCGTGAAGGCTTTCGTGACCGGAACCGTGAGTCGCGTGGGCGGCAGTTACACGCTCACCGCGCAAATCATCGGCGCGCAAAAAGGAGAATTACTGGCGGGGTTGCGACAAACGGCACGCGATTCCAACGGCGTCATTCCCGCGATCGGTCGACTCTCGGCAGAGGTTCGCGCACGCCTGGGCGAGTCGGTTCGCAACATTCGCGCGATGCCGCCGCTCGAGCAGGTCACGACGACGGCGCTCGCCGCCCTCCAGCTCTACACGATGGGCAATCGCGTCTCGCGTACAGGCAACAGGGACAGCGCGGTCAAGCTCTTTCAGCGTGCCGTCGCAATCGACACTGGATTCGCGGCCGCCTATCGCGCGCTCGGCAACGAGTATGCAGACGCAGCCGAACCTGGTCGAGCGTTGGCGTCGTTCGCCAGCGCCATCGCGCACGCGCAGCGCCTGCCGTTCTACGAGCGATATCAGACGATCGCCAGCCATGCGTACAACTATCTCCACGATTATCCGCTCGCCATTTCGGCCTTCGAGCACATCCTCGAGCGATATCCCGACGACATCGTTGCGCTCAACAATCTGAGCTACGTCTACGGCGACCAGCGCAAGTTCGTGCAGGAAGAGAGTCTTCTCGTTCGAGCCATTCGCGTCGACTCGACGATCAAGTCGATACATCTGGCGCTGGCGATGGCGGCGGTCAACAATGGCGACTTCGATCTGGCGCGTCGCCAAATCGATTGGGTGGCTGCCCGCGATCCGAAGTTGCCGAACGTCCTGCTGGCGAGGATCTACCTGCCGGCGGCGCAGCAGGATTGGGAGACGGCCGAGCGGATGGCGCGGGCGCGAATCGCCGCATCGGCGCGCGATACGTTCGACCTTCCCGACGCATACGAGACGCTCGCCGGAATTGTCATGACGCGCGGACGTCTCACCGAGGGCGAACGTCTGTCGCGCACCGCAATGTCGATCGCACGACAGCTCCGGTCGAGCCGCGTGATGACGTCGGCCATTCGCATCGCACTCCTCGATCTGCGGTTTCGCCATGACACGAGCGCCGCAGTCGCCGAGCTGGAAGGCACACTCGCCGCGTATCCGCTCGACAGCATTCCCGAGGGAGATCGCCACTACGACGATTTTGCTCGCGCGTTCGCCGCCGCCGGGCGTCCGGCTCGCGCTCGGCAACTCGTTTCGTTAGCGGCCGCTGGCCGGCTCGATCGCGTGCAGAAGGTGCACCCCGACCGGCATTGGTCGTTGGGTGCCATCGCGCTCGCCGAGGGTCGCGCGCGCGACGCGGTCGTCGAGCTTCGAGCCGCGGACGCCACGCACTTGTGTCCGATTTGCGTGTTACCGGATCTCGCACGCGCGTACGCAGCCGCCGGCCAAGCCGATTCGGCCGTCGCCGTGTACGAGCGTTATCTCGTGCTGCCGTGGGAATGGCGGTTCGAGACGGATGACACCGAGATGGCGCCGGCATTGATCCAGCTTGCCGCGATATACCTGCGCCGCGGAGACGCCGCACGCGCCGACGCCGCGATTGGTCGTCTCGATACGTTGTGGCGCGACGCGGATGCCGAGGCGCGCCGGTGGCTCGCGACGGTAAAGCAACAGAAGGCGGGCGGCTAGGCTTCCGGCTTCTTCAGCTTGAACGGTGCGAGCGCGTCGCGGACGTCGCTCGTCAGCTCCATGGCGTGTCCGCTCGAGTAGTCGAACATGACGACCACCGACTTCACGTCCGCCGCGAGCTTGTTGTCGCCGTGGATGGTCTGGCGCATCGTGATGCTCGTCCGGCCCAGCCGCTCGACCCACGTTTCGATATGAACCGATTCCCCGTACGCGAGCTGCCGTCGGAAGTCGATCGAGAGATTCGCCAGGATCAGCGACCGGACGGCCTTTCCAAGGCACATCAAGAAGTCGACGCGACCAATCTCGGCGTAGGCAGCGAAGCTGGCGCTGTTGACATGGCCGTAGGCGTCCGTGTCGCCGAAGCGCATCTGGACTTGAGTGCGGTGTGCGGGCATGAGATAAAATATCGTTCGGGGGCGTTGGATGTCATCCGGCGGCTACAGATCGATGGAATCGTAAAGCGCGTAGTTCGTTAAACGCGTTTGCCCGTTTTCGGTTGCGTTGCGTCGTCCGTTTTCTGCGTTCAGTTGTTCGGTTCTTCCGTCAAGCGTAAGGACCCATCACGGTCCGTCAGTCACGGTACAACCGAATCACCCACGACGGAGCACAGAGAACGCAACGCAACCGATGACAGGAAAACGTGGCGCTCTGGGCGCGGCTCCGGTCAGAGCTCGAGTCGATAGGCCTCGACCAACTCCGTGCCGGGCGGCTGATGATCGAATTCCGGGACTCTGACGAAGCCCATACGGCTGTACAACTGCATGGCCGCCTGCATGCTGCGTGAGGTGTGCAAGCCGATCGCTTTCGCTCCAGAGCGTCTCGCCCGGCGGAGACACTCGTCCATCAGCGCCCGAGCGACGCCGCGACCGCGCGCCTCCGGCGCGACCGACACCAGTCGCACTTCTGGCCAACTGAGCTCGGACAACATGTCGCCATACGCTTTCGTGGCCGGCGGATAGAGCATCACGCTGCCAATGAGCGTTCCGTGATCGTCGGCGACGATGCGTTCCGCGGGCGCGTCGGAGTCGAGCGCGGCATGAATCGCTCCTTCGAGTCCGGCCCACGTCACCGGATCCATGATCCGCGCGTATTCGGCGTACGCGCGGAGAGTCAGGTCGCGGATTGCGCCGCGCTCGTCGGGCCGCGCATCGCGAATCACGAATGGGAGCGTCGACATTATCGTCTCGGGTGAGCAGGTCGACGGAAGATATCCCAATCCGCCACGACGGTCATTGCGTGCCCCGCGGCGAATGCGGATTGTTCGCCATGCTCTCAACGCTCATGATCGCATCGTGGCTTGCGCAGGCGGTCCCGGACTCGTCCGTCATTCGCGTCAATCAAGTCGGCTATCTGCCCGACGCGCCGAAAGTCGCGGCGCTGTGCGCAATCGGCAGCGTTGATCGGGATGGCGCGCGACGATTCGTCGTTCGCGACGAGAAGACTGGGCGCCGTGTGTTCGGTCCAAGCTCCGCGCCGACATCCGGCCCATTCGGACCGTGCGTTCAAACGTGGCGGCTCGATTTTTCGACGCTGCGCGCGCCTGGACGATATACCATCGAAGTCGGCGCGGTTCGATCGCCCGGCGTTCGCATCGGCCGCGGCGTATATGCGGGCGGCGCGGATACGCTCCTCTACTACATGCGGCAGCAGCGATCCGGCTTCAACCCATTCTTCCGCGATTCCGTTCACCGTCTCGACGGCTACGTGATAGACGACACCGGGCACGTCGTAAAATTCCAGCCGGTTTCGGGTGGTTGGGCCGATGCATCAGACTATCTGCAATACGTCGCGACATCGGCCACGGCGACACGCGACATGCTCATGGCGATTCGAGATTATCCGCGCGCCACCTCGGATGCGTTTGGCGCTAGTGGATTGCCCGGCAGCAACGGCGTCCCTGATGTGCTCGACGAAGCGCGTCACGGCATCGAGTGGCTGCTGCGAATGTTCCCGAGCGATTCAGAGATCTACAATCAGCTCGGCGACGATCGCGATCACGCGTACTTGGATTTGCCGACGACGGACAGTGCCGACTACGGTTGGGGCAAACGGAAGCAACGGCCCGTGTATCCGTGCACCGGGCGCCCACAGGGAATCTTCCAATACAAGAATCGATCGACCGGCGTGGCATCGACGGCAGGCAAGTACGCGTCGACGTTCGCGCTCGCGGCGCAGGTGCTCTCGTCGCGAAACGATTCGCTCGCTCGCCTATTGCGCCGCAAGGCCGAGGCGGCATACGCGCTCGGGCGACGACTTCCGGGCGTTTGTCAGACGGCGCCGGGCCGCGCGCCGTATTTCTACGAGGAAGAGAACTGGGTCGATGACATGGAGCTCGCGGCGGCGGAGCTGTATTCGCTCACACGCGAGCCGCACTTTCTGCGCGAGGCGACCGAGTACGCGGAAAAAGAGCCGGTGACGCCGTGGATGGGAGCCGACACGGCCCGCCACTACCAATGGTATCCGTGGTACAACGCGGGCCACTATGAGATTTGGCGTGTTGGCGCAACGCGCGATCGCGCGACTGCGGCTGAGAACTATCGCCGTGGGCTCGAGGCCGTGGTGCGCCGGGCGAATAACGGATTTCGCGTCGGGATTCCATTCATCTGGTGCTCGAACGACTTGATGGTGTCGTTCGCGACGCAGGCGATGCTGTACCGCCGGATGACGGGCGATGCTCGGTTTAGAGAATACGAACAGGCATCGATCGACTGGTTGTTCGGCGCGAATCCGTGGGGCACGTCGATGGTGGTCGGATATCCACACGACGGCCGGTGGCCGCACGACCCACATTCAGTCGTTGCGCTGCAGTACGGCCCCGAGGCAATTCTGGGTGGTTTGCTCGATGGCCCGGTGTACCGATCGATTTTCTCGAATCTCCGCGGCATCGCGCTGCGTCACGACGACGCCTTCGCGGCGTTCAATACGGGGTTCATCGTCTATCACGACGACATGGGCGACTACTCGACCAACGAGCCGATCATGGACGGCACCGCGAATCTCATCTACCTGCTATCGGCGCTCGCGTCCCCGAACGCCGGACAGCGGTAGGAGAGCTTACGGCGTCGCTCGTTTGAAGCGAACGTCGAGCACCCGCCCGGCGTAGAACGAGAACCCTGTCACTCTGCCTTTGCTGTCGCGCGCGAATCGGAGTGTGCCCAGTCCCTCGCCGGCCTGAAAGTCATCGGGGTAAACGGGCACCAACTCGATGTTCTCGTACGGACGCCGATTGAGCACGAGCGTACCTTCGTGCGCGGTGATGACGAAGCGCGCGTCGAGCTCGTCGCTGGTGTACGTGCCGAGGTAGTCGTTGACGGGAATCGATTTCGGCGCGAGTGGAACCTCTGCAAAGTGCGCGGTGTCGGCGTCGGCGCGGATGAGAATGAAGGATCGATGACCAGGCGCGCCATTGAACACCGCTTCTCCCTGTGGCGATGAGAACCGATCTCGAGCCAGCGTTGCCCACGCCAAATTTCCCCGGCTGCCACCTCGAACCGTGGACAGATCGGATTCGGTGGCGACGAAGGTCAGCGTCTGATCGGTGTGCGGATCCCGGTACGTGCCGGCCCAGCGCGCAACCTCCGACTTCGGCACCTCGACTTTCATCGCGCTGGCCTGCGCGACGTTCGCTGACGAACGCGTCAGGACGAGGTCCGCAACTTCGTGCGCCAGAACGCCCGGGTTCGCGCCCGTGTAATTGCACCACACCGCGACGGAGACATGCTGGTCGGGAAAGCGAGCGAGATAGGTCTGATAGCCGGCGGTCGAGCCGCTGTGACTCACTTCGCGAATCCCGCGATAGTCGTTGACGATGAGGCCCAAGGCGTAGCTGATCGTGCGACCGCTCGTGAGACGCATCCGTGTCTGCATCGCCTCGACGTACGATTGGCCGCCGACCGTCGGATGATCGAGATTCTCGTTCCAGCGCATCAGGTCGGCCATCGTGCTCAAGATGCCGCCGTTGCCGATCATGTTCGTGAACGGCATGTCGGTGTGGAATCCCGACGCCGCGGTGCCGGAATACGCCGTCGCGCGATTCGGCACGACCTCGGTGAAGTCGTCGCGCCACTGCGTGTGCGTCATGCCGAGCGGCCGAAAGAGGCGCTCCTGCGTGAAGGCGTCGAGTGTCTTGCCGCTGACGCGCTGGACAATCAGTCCCGCGAGTGCATAGCCCGTGTTGCTGTACAAGTACTCACTGCCCGGCGGGAAGTTGAGCATCTTCTGATGAGCCACCAGGTCGAGCGTGGTCATCGGTGAATGGACTTGCGATCCAGGGCCGCGGCCCTCGATGCCCAGCAGGCCCCATTGGTCGCGAAGTCCGCTGGTGTGCGTGAGCAGGTTGCGAATCGTGATGCGTTGACCGCCGAAGCTCGGCACCTCGGGAAGGTATTTTCTGATGTCGTCGTCGAGCGAGAGCTTCCCGTCCTGCGCGAGCAGCACCAGCGCCGAAGCAGTGAACTGCTTGGCGACCGAGCCACTCTCGAACACGGTCGAATCGGTGTTCGGCACGCGGTACTCGAGGTTGGCCATGCCGTAGCCGTGCGTGTAGAGCGTCCGACCGTCTTTGCCGAGTCCGACGCCGCATCCCGGCGTCGTGTTGTCGAAACGCGTGAAGATGCGGTCGACGCGCGCAGCCAGGTCGGGTGGCGACGGTTCCTGACTTCGAGCCAGCGACGTGACGGTACACAGGCAGAGCGTCAAAAGACCGGAACGGCTCGCGGCGGACATCAGGTGATCCTCGGGCAAGGGCTGGGGCGAATATGGCGCGTGGTCACCCGACGCGCGACCGAGTCACAGAAGCTTGGCCGTGCGAGTTGTCCGGTTCGTGTCCGTTCAAATTCCGTTGGTGGCCGTTTCCGATTGTTATCGCTTGTGCGGCGGCCGTGGGTCATGCTCCGAACGAGAGTCTCATTCGCTGCCGTTCGGTCGGCCGTAACAGGTGCCGAACTGACACCAACGGAGGGAACGTCTCCGCGAAGATTCATCTGGTCTGCGGCTGGAACACACAGCACATTGTTGCAGGCTCCTCCGTTTCCGCCAACGACTTCCGCCCATATGCGTCGCCGACTCTCTGCCAGCTTGCTTTCGCTCGCCGCGAACACTGCGTTTGTCGTCCGCCTCCCGGCCCAGCAGCCGCCGACGTCGCCTCCGACCCAGCAGCCTCCGGCGACCGGCGCTCAAGCGCCCGGTGGCGCGAACGCGCAGCCGCGTCGTCCACGTCCGTACGCTCAGGTCATTACCGACCGGGCCCACACGGAGCGTGGCGGCGTGACCGTCCATCGCGTCGACGACCGGTGGTTTTTCGAGGTGCCCGACTCCATGCTTCACCGCGACATCTTGCTCGTCAGCCGCGTGTCCGGTGTCCCGGCCGGCATCGGCGGATTCGATTTCGCCGGCAGCGAAGCGGCGCGGCGCGTGGTGCGCTGGAATCGCGTGAACGATCGCGTGTTGCTCGAGAGCATCAGCTTCGCCGCGGTCGCCGACGATTCGCTGCCAATCTCGCTCAGCGTCCGGAACAACAACTTCCCGCCCATTCTCGCGTCGTTTCCCATTCAGGCGTTCACGCGCGACAGCTCGAGCTACGTGATCGACGTCACTGATTTCTTCGGCGGCGATACCCCGGCGATAGCCGGCCTGAACGCGGCGCAGCGGCGCCAGTACCAGATTCGGCGCTTCGACCCGGCACGGAGTTATGTGAGCGGCATTCGGAGTTTTCCAATCAATGTGGAAGTCCGGCAGGTCCAAACGTTCGATGCCGCTGAGCCGCCGGGCGATCGCACGGGCAACACGCTCTCGCTCGAGATGCGTCAGTCGATGATCCAGCTGCCCAAAGTGCCGATGCGCCCGCGAGTCTTCGACCAGCGCGTCGGCTTCTTCACGGTGCAGCACGTCAACTACGGCCTCGACCAGCAGAAGGCAGCGACGGAAACCTTCATCACGCGTTGGCGCCTCGAGCCCAAGGACCCCGCCGCGTACGCGCGCGGCGAGCTCGTCGAGCCGATCAAGCCAATCGTCTTCTACATCGATCCAGCAACGCCGACGAAGTGGCGCCGCTACGTGAAGGAAGGCGTCGAGTCCTGGCAAAAAGTCTTCGAGAAGGCGGGCTTCAAGAACGCGATTCTCGCCAAAGATCCGCCCACGAAGGCGCAGGACCCCGACTGGGATCCGGACGACGCGCGATATTCCATGGTGCGGTGGGCCGCGAGCCTGGTGCGCAACGCCGAAGGTCCGAGCACGCCCGACCCGCGCAGCGGAGAAATCATCAACAGCGAGATCGTGTGGTTTCACAACCACATGCGCTCGTACCGCAATCCAATCGACTCATGATCGAGACGGGCGCCGCGAACCCGATGGCCCGCACGCTCGACATACCCGAAGAGCTCATGGGCGAAACGATGCGGCAAGTCATCGCCCACGAGATCGGACACGCACTCGGCCTCCAGCACAACATGGTGGCGTCGTCGATGTTCCCGGTAGACTCGCTGCGCAGCCCGACGTTCACCAGCAAGTACGGCGTGAGTGCGACGATCATGGACTACGCGCGACAGAACTACGTCGCGCAGCCCGGCGACAACCTCAAACCCAAGGATTTCATTCGGCGCGTCGGCCCATTCGACGACTTCGCGATCAACTGGGGCTACCGCACCATTCCGTCGGCGAAGACGGCCGACGACGAGCGGGCCACGCTCAACAACTGGCTCGTGCATCAAACCGGAGCCATGCCGTATCGCTACGTGCCGCAGCAATACGGCGGCGTCGATCCGAGATCGCAGACGGAAGATGTGGGCGACGATCCCGTGAAGGCGACCGACTACGCCCTCAAGAACATGCGGAAGGTCGTACCGCAACTCGTGTCCTGGACCACGCGCGCCGGCGACGACTACGCCGACCTCGGCGAGATCTATGATGAGACGCTCGGGATGTGGGGCCTGTACATGGGCCACGTGACAACCGTGATCGGCGGCGTGAACGTCGATCTCAAGAGCAGTGACCAAGGTGCTAACGTCTATCGCGTCGTACCGAAAGCAAAGCAGAAGGCGGCGCTGGCGTTTCTCAACGCGAACGCGCTCACCACACCGGCCTGGCTCGCGCCGACCGACATCGAATCGCGGCTCGGACCACTGAACATCGGCGCACGGCAGGCCAACGTGCTCACGTCGCTGTTAGGCGTGCCGCGGTTGAATCGACTGGCCGAATCGGAGCAGGTGGACCCGGCGAACGCGTATCCGCTGGCAGAATTCCTGGCTGACCTCAAGACGGACGTCTGGGCGACGCCCGGTAGCGGCACGGTGCCGGACGCAAATCGGCGAATGTTGCAGCGCGTCTACGTCGAACGGCTGGCCGCGATCGTCAATCCGCCCGCGAGTCCTGTCGCGGGCGCTGGATTCGGAGGGGCGCCACCGCAATTCACGCTGCCGCCATTCGTCGCCCCGCCGAATCTCGCACGGAGCGACTTGCCCGCGCTCGCTCGGGCCCAATTGCGGCAAATTCGTGACGACGCGCGGCGCGGTGCGTCGAGCGCAAAGAATGCAACGACACGCGCGCACTGGCTGGACATCGTCGATCGCGTCGACGACGTACTCGAAGCAAAGCGACGGTAGGTACGGTGGAACGGGGGAAGCGATGAGCCCGCTGCACCTCACCGAAGGAGAGGGCGCCGAAGTCGCGAAGCTCCGCGACGATTTGAGCAGCGCCGTCGGCAACGAGTACACGCTCGGCGCCTTACTCGGCGCCGGGCGCTCAGGTGCTGTCTTTCACGCGCGCAATGCGGCAACCAGTCGTGCAGTCGCACTGAAGGTGGCGTGGGAGGATCCGGCCGCTCGCGCTCAGCTCGCTCGCGAGACGTCGCTGAGCACCGAAGTCGCGCATCCGCACGTGTTGGAAATGCGGAAATTGTATCTCGGCAAGCGGATCTTCGCGATCGAGATGCCGCTCGCCCTCGGAGGAACGTTGGATGACCTCTTCCAGAAGGGCGCCGCGGCGTCGTTCCACTACGTTCGCGGAATTTTGCGTCAGGTCGCGGGCGCGCTGGATCATGCTCACGCGCACGGGATTGTTCACGGATCGCTCTGCCCGGTGAAGATTCTGCTCGACGAAAACGGCCAGTGTCTGGTGTCGGACTTCGGACTGCGCTTGCCTCTGCAGACTGGCCCGACGACGGCGAGGCCGAGTGAGTTGGGCGCACCTGCGTACATGCCTCTCGAGCAGCGCCGGGACCGAGCGGACGTCGACGGGCGCATCGATCAGTACGCGCTCGCGGTCATCGCGTACGAACTGCTGCGCGGACGACGCACCTGGCAGGTCTCGGCGGAAGGAGTCTTCGCCGTCGAGGCAATCGAGATCATGCCGACCCGGGCGATCGCGCACGGCGTCCCGCTCAGCGCGACCGTCGCGATCAAGCGCGCGACATCGCGCGAGCCAGGTCAGCGTTACGCAAGCATCGCCGAGTTTGTGCAGGCGTTCTCGGGGGACACGTCGGATGCCCTTCCGACACCACAACGCGCACCACGAAAGGCCGGAGCAGGTCGTCGCCGGTCGCTGCTGTTGGGTTCAACGGCGCTGCTAGCTGCGATTGGGATCGCCGGCTCGCGAGCCTCGGTTCGCGACAAGGTTCGCGCGCTCTGGCCTGCCGGCTGGTCGCTGAGCGGCGACGACTCGGGGAGCGAGGGCGAGCCGCCGGCGGCCTTTCCGGACATCGGGCCGTTGGACACGCTCGGGTCGTCGAACCGCAGTGGCGGTGACGTCGCACGAAGTCGCCGTCGCAATTCCGCCAAGGTGACGCCACTCCCGTCGGCTCCGCGACCGACGACGGGCATCATCACCATCACGCTGCAGGGCGGCAGTTCGGCGTTCGTCATCATCGACGGACAGACCCGCGGTGGAACGCCGCTGACTTGGCGCGCGAGCGCTGGTCGCCACATCGTTTCACTGCGGGGCGAAGACAAATACACGCCGCCTGCGATGAGCGTCAACCTCGCAGGCGGAGACACGGCGCTGGTCGCGTTCAGCGCGGCTACTCGCCGCTGACCTTCGAGTGTTGCGGCGGCGTGGGTAATGCCGGCTGCCCTTCGCGGCGGCGCAGGAGCGCCGGCGCAGTGGGCGCGGCGGGGAGCGCGGGCTCAGGCGTGTGCGGCGCAGCGAGTCTTGGCTGCGCTAGCGGCGGTGCGTGCGTGGCGCGTCGGCTGCCGGCACGACCGAGCATGTATCCCGACAACGCACCGAGCAGCGCCCCGATGACCTCGGCGTGAATTCGTCCGGCGAGCGCGAGGAGGATCACGGCCGCCGTGACGATGACGATGGTCGACATCTCCAGAAGCATTCCGGACGTCAACAGCCAGTGCTGGACTTCGGGCCGCTTGTACATGAGCGGCGTGAGGAACAGGATGATCAGTACGGCGGCGAACGCGGGGAGTCCGAAATACACGAGGCGCGCGTCGAACTGCGTGCCGCTCTCCAGCGAACCGATGTCGTGGGCCAATCCCATCGCGCGGCGACGGAGACGTTGGACTTCGGCACGCGACGAATCGCGTGAAACGCGGATGTCGTCCATGTGACGAGCGAACGCGCCGATGAGCGCCTGCTTATAGACCTGAAAGCCCGAATCGCTCACGGCGGCTTGGAAGTGCGAGACGTCGGCTGTCGTCACGCGGGGGACGCGTGTGCGGCCAAAATCGCTCAAGCGGACTTTGTCCCAGAGCGGCGTGTCGTACGGAGGCAAGAGACCGTTCACAACGACGGCGGCGGCGTTGGGGCTTCGATCCGCCGATGCGTTCGACGCCTGCGTTACCACGACACGGGTCTTGAGCGTGCCATCGGCGATCGCGAAATCGCGCGCGGCGGTCATCACGACCTCGGCGAAATTCCGGCTCAAGTCGCTTCCGTCCGCCTGCCCGAGCTGCGCGGCGGAATTCCAGACGCGATCCATGTCTTGATCGACCTGCCGCGATCGCCGCAGCCCGGCGATGCGCACTGTGTCGAGGGCCATCATTCGCAGCACCGAGTCCACCGGGTCGAGTGCGGACTCGAGGCGACGGCGATGCTCGTCGATCTCGAGCAGCGCGCGCTCCATCTCGTACCGCGTATTCCCGACGACGATCGAATCCGCCGGCGCCGATTGCGCGAAGGCAGAACGAGCGATGACTGTCGCGACTGCACCGAGCAGCGACAGAAACCGAGCGGAGCGGTTGAATCGATTACAGCGGATTGCGGAGCTCAATAGCAGCTCTCGAGCAGGGGGCGAATGTGGACGGGAAGGAGAACACCGCCGCGTTCGACCTTGAAAGTAATAGATGCGCGCTCTTTGCCTAGATCGCAACGGACGGACGCTTTCTCATTGCGACCAAGCGGTCGGCGTGCGATCCCATCGGTGCGGGCGAAGCTGTGCGATCATTTCCGGCGGAAGCGGCCCAGCGTTCGCCGCCGCGATGTTGGCTCGGACATGCGTTGGCTTTCGCATCCCCGGAATCACGACCGCCACGTCCGGATTCGAGAGGATGAATCGCATGGCCAGCTCGGGCAGCGTCGAGTCTGGCGAGACGAGCGCTTTCAGTCGATCGACTCGATCGACCGTCGCCGAGAGATTCTCCGGTACGAAGTAGCCGTTGCGCCAATCGCCTCCGGGCCAGGTCGTCTGCTTTGTGAGCGTTCCGGTCAACGAGCCTTCGTCGAAGGGAACTCTCGCGATGACGGCGACGCCGAGCTCCCGACAGGCGGGAAAGAGCTCGTCTTCCGGCGCTTGGTCGAAGATGTTGTAGATGACCTGCACTGCGTCGATCGCCCCGGTGCGCACGGTACGTAGCGCGTTTTCCGGTTCCCAACGATTGATGCTCACGCCGACCGCGGCGATCAAGCCTTGTCGTTTGAGATCATCGACGGCCCGGCGCCAGCGATCGTCGTCGGCCCAGTCGTCCTCCCAGACGTGGAACTGCAACAAATCAATTCGTGCGACGCCGAGGTTCTCCAAGCTCCGCTCGGCGAATTCGTGGATGTGGTCGGATGGGAAAACGTCGTCGAGCTGGACGCCACGCCGCGATGGCCACGTACGATTCTTGGGCGGTACTTTCGTCGCCGCGTAGAGCGTCTTGTCGGCATTGGCCCGAAGCGCGCGACCGAGAATTCGCTCGCTGTGTCCTTCACCGTACGCCGCGGCCGTATCGAAGAAGTTGCATCCGAGGTCGATTGCCAACTGGAGTGAGCGGAGCGATTCCTCGTCGTCGGAGCCCGTCCAGCCGGCGAGACCCCACATGCCGTAACCGACCTCGCCGACGGGCCAGCCGATTCGTCCGAACGCGCGTTGTTTCATTGTGTTGAGTATAGTCGGACGGTGGAACGGTGGTACGGTGGTACGGTGGTACGGTGGTACGGTGGTACGGTTGCGATGGCGACCGGATGCCACATTGCAGATTCTTACCCTCAGAGCATCGAATGGTACGTGGATCTCGCTCGACGACGTGTTACAGGCCAACGCATACTCCCGGCACAGCAACGGATGAACGGCGCGCCAAATGTGGGAGCCGGTATCCCGTAATCCGCGACTCCGTTCGCTGGTGGAACGGGCGGACGGATATCTCTGGGCGCGCTGGATTTTCCTCCGCGCGCTCGGACTCATCTTCTTTTCCGCATTCTACTCGCTCGCTTTTCAGATCCACGGTCTGATTGGAGAGCGAGGCCTGTTACCGGTCACCGGATATCTCGATGTCATCCGCAACGCGGTGCCGAACATCAAACGCCTGTGGTTTGCGCCCAGTTTGTTCTGGCTCGGTGCAAGCGATCGAGCGCTGACCATCGTCGTCGCGGCCGGAATCGTCTGTTCGCTGCTCGTCGCCGTGAATGTGTGGCCCCGCGTTACGATCGCGCTTTCTACGCTGCTTTTTCTGAGCTGCATCGCGACGCTCCAGGATTTCTCGTCGTATCAGTCGGACGGAATGCTGCTCGAGGCCGGGTTCATCTCGATCTTCTTCGCGCCGCGAGGCGTCTGGCCGACGCTCGGCGCCGCTGACCCGCCATCACGTATTGCGTTGTTCATGCTGCGCTGGGAGTGGTTTCGGATCTACTTCGAGTCGGGCGTGGTGAAGCTCGCGAGCGGCGATCCACATTGGCGCAACTTTACCGCGATGGACGACTACTACCAGAACGGTCCGTTGCCGGCGTGGCCGGGTTGGTACGTGCAGCACTTTCCGCATTGGTATCATGCGGCGACGGTCGCGTTCACGCTGCTCGTCGAGTTGTTCCTCGTGTGGGCGGTCTTCCTGCCGCGACGCTTTCGCATTGCGTGTTTCCTCGTCGTCACAGCGCTGCAGGTGGGTATCATTGCAACGGCGAATTACGCGTTTCTGAATTATCTGGTGCTGGTGCTTGGGTTTCTGCTGTTGGACGATGATGCCGTCGCGTGGACGAGCGCGAAGCTCCGGATGGCCATTCCGGCGCCGGCGACCGTGTCCGCCCCGGAAAGCCATCTCGAATGGCGACAACTCGTCGAGCTCATCGCGCTAGTCTGGGTGTTCTACGGGACCGTGTGGGCGTTCTTCGCGCCCGGCGGGCAAGGGCCATTGGCCGCACCGGAACGCGTGCTCGAGCCGTTCCGGATTGCCAACGCATACGGTCTCTTCGCGAACATGACCCCGGAGAGATACGAAATCGAGTTTCAGGGCAGCAACGACGGCGGCAAGACGTGGGTCGCCTATCCGTTTCGACATAAGCCGCAGGATCCGATGGAGCGACCGGGCATTTACGCGCCGTACCAGCCACGCTTCGAGTGGAATTTGTGGTTCGCGTCTCTGGCACCGTGGCAGACGTCGCCGTGGGTCGTGACAGCGCAGCAGCGGCTGATCGAAGGAAGCCCAAGCGTGCTGCACCTATTCCGACGCGACCCGTTCGCCGGAATGCCGCCGGCCCAGGTCAGAACCGTGTTGTGGCAATACTGGTTCACGGATTGGGAGACGAAACGGCGGACCGGCGCGTGGTGGCGCCGAAAAGAGTTGGGGCTATTTTCTGGCGTGCTGTCGCGCCGGCCCGATGGCGGCTTTGTGTTGACCGCCTCGCCGTAGACGCTTCGCCCAAGACGATGACGGCGTTTGGCGACGGTTTGCGCAAAGCAATACAGCCATCACCTCATCTATGTCATTGGAGACTGTCATGCGTCGTCGGATCTCACTCGCGCTCAGCCTCGTTCTTGCCGCCGCCGCATGCGGTGGAAGCAGCGACTCCGGAAGCACCGATCCAAACAACACGAACACGCAAACGCCAACCGCGACCAACGGGGTCTTCACCGCGGTGATCAACGGCGCGACGTGGAATGCGGTCGGTACGGTGTCAGTCAGTCGAGGTTCCAACAACTTCGTCGGCATCAGTGGGACCGGGTTCACCACCGGCACCAACGGCTACTCGTTTGTGATCGGCATCGGCAACGCCAGTGGCCCCGGGACGTATTCACTCTCGTTTGGAAACGTGGCTGGCTCGGAGCTGATCGTCGGCGCGTTGACTGGCGGCTGGGGAACGTATTTCAACGGCGGCACCGGTTCGCTCACGATCACGACGCTCAGCACCAACCACATCGCCGGCACATTCACCGCCGACCCAGTGCCGGGCTCCGGCGGAGCGACCGGCACGCTGCAAATACGCAATGGCCGGTTCGACCTGACCTTCTGACGCGAGCAAAAGGGACGCAGCGTCAGGTGCGTTGATACACCTCAGTCAAACCCTCGACGAACTCCGTGAGAATGTTCCCGCTGATTGACGCCGAGAACCGTTCTCCGGTGTCCCTATCGGTGAAGTCGATCGCGCCGTTGTTGTTCGTGTAAAACCCCTGCTCGACCTCCACCGATCCATCGCTGAACTGTGCGTCGTCGCTGAACGTGCCATCGACGTTGAGCGTGAGCACGTCGCTCACCAATGTCCTCCCGCTGGAGAACGTGACGGGCAGGTTCGTGCCATTGATCGCGCGAAGCGAATACAGGCCGGCGATGTTCGAGGTCGGGCCGACCGAATTCGAATCGTTGCAAGCCGCCAACCCGATGGCGAGCGCGGTAAAGACAATTGCACTGCGACGCATGAGCTCACTCCTTCCGTGTCAACTGGATGAGATTTCTCATGCCTCTAAAGCAAAGGCTAAACCGCGCGCGTCCATCCGCTCGGAAACACTCACGCGCTCGAGCTGTCCAAAGCGTACTCGGCCGGGCTCGAAACTGGCGGACGCGAGAATGTCACGACCACGAGTGACAGCATACCGCACACGAACACCGCGCCCCACGCGACGTTTCCGCCAAATCGATCCAACGCGGCAGTTCCCGCCCACGGCCCCACGATCATCGCGAAGCTGATCGTGCTGGAGTACGCGCCCATGTACTGCCCGCTGCGACCAGTCGGCGCCAGATCGGCCACGTACGCGGTCGACACCGGAAAGAACACCATCTCGCCGAACGTCCAGACCACCACGGTCGCCGCGATGGCGATCGGACTATGCACGATTCCTAACGCGCTGAACCCGACCGCGAACAACAGCACGCCAAGCATGGTCGCGTGACGATGGGACCAGTGCGACATCGCCAGGTTCAGCGGCACCTCGACGGCGACGATGATCAGCGTGTTGAGCATGAAGAGCATTCCATAGAACGATTCGCGGTAGTGCAGATCGCGAACGAGATAGAGCGGCATCGCGCCCTGATGCTGCATGAACACGAGCGCGGTGAGAAAGGTCGCGACGAAGAACGCCATCGCTGGACGATCGCTCAAGACGCCGCCGCCGATGCGCCGCTGCGACCCACCTGCGTTGCTATGCGCGCGCTCCGCAGCGACATGGTGCATTCCCGCCAGGGAGCGTCGGCGTGACCAAAGCAGCGCCGTCAGCACGCCGGCGGCACCCAGCGACGTCAGGCCGTCGACGACGAACAGCAATGGGAAGGACACCATCGCGAGAAAGCCGCCGACGGCGGGGCCAATGCTCATCCCAATGTTCACCGCGAGACGATTCACGGCGATCGCCGCCTTTCGCCGATCGGGCGGAATCGTCTCGGTCAATGCCGTGAGCGTAGCCGGACGCCCGGCCTCGGCGACGAGCGCCCAGGTGAACGTCAGGAGCACCACCATCGCGAAGCTGTGCACGAGCGGGATCACGAGCAGCATCACACCCGTGAGGGCAAGTGACGCGCGCATGATCACGAATGGTCCGATGCGATCGCACAAACGTCCCGCAATCGGCGCCGTGATCACGCCGCCGACTCCGTACGCGCTCAGCGCGAGTCCGGCGAGCGAGGCCGACACGCTGAGATGTTCGGTCAAGTAGAGCACGAGAAACGGCAACGCCATCATCCCCGCGCGATTGACGAGCGAGGTGGCGAAGATGATCCAAACGATCGACGGCAGGCCGCGAAGCCCGCGCCACGGATTCGGAATCGATGAGAGCACGTGATTACCAGACGTTCGTGTTGCGTGAGAAACGAGCGTGATGGCGACCAAAAAAAAACGGCGCCGTTTGGGCGCCGTTCTGACCTATACGAGAAAGTCGGTTACCACCAATCCCCAAAGGCGGGGAAAGCGACTTCGCTATAGTTGAGACGACGCGGATCCAGGCTTTGCTGCAGCCGGCGATGCGTTCGGAAGCTGTTGTCCCCCGAGAGGACCGCTCGATAGGCTCGACTCGAGCTCATTGCTTCGCCGTTGGCCCATGCACGCTTCGGAATGGACGCGCATGCACCAAGCGCGACGATGGTCGTGACCGCGACAGCAACGCGGACGACGGAACGGGCAATTGTCGTGTTGGTCTGCATGGCAGATTCCTTATCGAGGTGTGTTACAAGATGTGGCATTTAGCGGGCCCGCGCAACGCTAATTTGCCGACCGGCGCGAACTGAGCAGGCTCCGAGTCCATTTCATCGTCAGGCCATCGAGCCACCGGACGGTCTGTTCGGCAACGGCGCCCAGCGCCCCCGGTTCGGCGAACGTGTGGCTCGCCCCTGGGATGCGGATTAGCGTTGCCCGCCGTGGAAGAAACTGCGTGGCGTGGCGGCTGAGCTGCACGCCCTGTTCGTCGGCCTCGCCGACAAGCATCAAGACCGGAGCACGGACGCGCGCGAGGTCCGGCCCAGACAGATCCACCCGTCCACCGCGAGTCACGACGGCGAGCGTGTTGCTTTGTCGTTGTGCGGCGGCCGAAAGGGCGGCCGGCGCGACGGTACCGGCACCAAGCAGAATCACGCGGCGCGCTCCATAGACACCGGCGCGAGTAGCCCAGTCGCAAACGTCCGTCAGCCTCGCGGCAGCCCGGGCGACGTCGAACCGGATCTCGCTGGTGCGACTCTCCATCTGCTGTTCCGGGTTCGTCAGAAGATCGACGCGTAACGTTGCGTAACCGCTCATACGCAATCGCCCGGCGATGTACCGATTGCGGTAGCCGTCACGGCTTACGCCGCCGCCGTGCGCCAGGACTACCAGTGCGTCAGGTTCATGACCCGCCTCGTTGTTGTCGTGGAAACCAAAGTGGTGCGACGTCGCGAGCGCTCCCACGAGTCGACCGTCACCAACCGGGATCTCGATCGTGCGTTCGCCATCGGTAACGCGACCGCTGATGTCGTAAACCATTCGAGACACGCGACGCGCTGGGCGACCGAGCGCCGTCAGAACATCGTCATCTGTCAACGGCTCGAAGCGTTCATACGAAGACGAGACGGTGTGGAACGCACGCGGC
>JAICYT010000163.1 GCA_025934075.1 Gemmatimonadaceae bacterium | reverse complement strand
GTGCATTATCCGGGGCTCCCGACCCATCCCGATCACGAGACGGCCAAGTCCCTGATGGACGGCTTTGGCGGGATGATGGCGATCGAGCTCGCGGGCGGGGCCGCCGCCGCCGAGAAATTCTTGCGCAAGCTCAAGATCATTCGCCACGCGCCGAGCCTCGGCGGGGTCGATTCGCTGGTGTCCGAGCCGCGATTTACCTCACACGCCCATCTTTCGGCCGAGGAGCGGGCCGAGGCTGGGATCCCGGATGGGTTCCTACGGCTGAGCATCGGCATCGAAAGTGCTAATGACCTGATCGGAGACATCGAACAGGCACTGCACTAACCCGCGCCAGATGGCCGAACCAATTCCGGTCTCGGAACGCCGCCGCCTCGAGCGGCGGACCAACCCGACGCTGGCAGAACTGACCCTTCCCGAAGTTCGCCGCATGTTGGTCACGACCGTCGTGTTCGTGATCGTGCTGGTGCTCTTCTTGTGGATGGTGCGCACAGTCATCATCGCGACGATCCTCGGTATCATCGTGGCGATGTACGTGCGGCCGATTTATCTCTGGCTCTACAAGCACATTCCGAATCGCGTCGTCTCCGGGACGTTGACGCTGTTGCTGCTCATTGGTCCCGTGCTCGCGCTCACGATATACAGCTACGAGGAAATCGCGGACGTCGCCACGTACGTGAGCGTCCATCGCGAGGACATCGCGAGCAAGATCGACCTGTCGTTGCACCGACTTCCGTTCCTGCAGACGGCGAATACGGGCGCAGCGGTCAAGAACTACGTCATCACCGCGTCGAACTACGGCACCAATCTGCTCAGCGGAATCCGCGGCGCGATCACCAGTCTCGCTGTTGCCGCGACGATCTTCATGTTCACGGCCTATTACGTGATGACGGATGCGGAACGGATCATGGACTACATCCGCGACCGCATTCCCCCGCGCTACGGAGAGCTGTCGACCGCACTCGAGACGAATGTGCGCGGCGTGTTGTATGGCGCGATCTATTCGACGTTTCTGACGCAGACGATCAAGTCGGTGATAATCCTCGCGATGAACCTCGCGTTCCACGTTCCGCTCGCCGGTGTCCTCGCGATCATCTCGTTCATCATCGGCTTCTTCCCGATCGTCGGATCGTGGAGCGTCTACGTCCCCGTGGCCGGTTGGCTCGCCGTGTTCCAGGATTCGCCCGGCCAAGGCTTGGCGATGGTACTCATCGGCTTCGGGGTGAATACGCTCTACATTTCCACGTTCCTGCGTCCGAAGATTGCCGCGGATCGCTCAAAGGTTCTCAACTTCTATTGGATGCTCGTCGCACTGATCACCGGGGTTTACACCTTCGGGCTCGTCGGCATTCTGCTCGGCCCCATGCTCATCGGTCTGCTCAAAGCCATTCTCGACACGATCACCTCGGAGCCGGCGTGGCAGTGGGGAGAAAACACGAGTGACGACGGGGGGATCAATGCGTCTGATGCTTAGCCATGGTCCGCTTCCAAAAAGTCACAAAGATCTACCCCCGCGCTGCCGGGGGAGCCGCCGCTCTGCGCGACGTCACCTTCGGTGTCGCCAAGGGTGAGTTCGTCTTTCTAACCGGGCCCAGCGGGGCCGGTAAAAGCACGATTCTCAAGCTGCTTTATATGGACGAGCGCCCCTCGAGCGGTGAGGTGCGTGTCAGCGGCTTTTCCTCTCGCGACGTCAAGCGGCGCGAGATCCCCGAGCTCCGGCGCAAGCTCGGCATCATCTTCCAAGACTTCCAGCTGCTCGAGGATCGCACCGCCGAGGGGAACGTCGCGTTCGCGCTCGAGGTGATCGGAACACCCAAGTCGGCGATCCCAAACAAGGTCAGCCGCGCGCTCACGCAGGTTGGGCTCGCTTCCAAGGCCAGAGCCTATCCGGGAGAGCTGTCCGGCGGCGAGCAGCAGCGCGTCGCGTTCGCCCGAGCACTAGTCAACGACCCATTCGTCTTGATCGCCGACGAGCCGACCGGAAATCTCGACGAACGGGCGACGCGCGGAATCTTCCAGCTTCTTCGCGAGGTCAACGCGGCCGGAACGGCCGTGCTGATGGCGACGCACAACCTCGAGCTCGTGCGCAGCTCCGACTATCGCTGCATCGAGCTCAATCACGGCGAAATCGTCTTCGACTCGGCCGAAGTGCCGGCCATCTCCGTCGAGATGGACTGATGGTCTCGATTCAAACCGCGCTCGCGGCGTTCAAGCGCTCGCCGTTGCTGAGCGCATTGAGCATCACGACGATCGCATTCTCGCTGTTCGCGTTCGGACTCTTCGGCCTCGTCGCGCTAAACATCCGCGACGCATTGCAGCGCGTCGAAGAGCGTGTGGAGATCCGCGCCTTCGTCGCCGACGGCACGCCGATCGAGCAGATCACCGCAGCGTCGGACGAGATCGCGAAGTACCCTGAAGTCTTGAAGGTCGAGATCGTAACGCAAGACCAAGCACTCGCGCGCGCGCGCAAGGAGCTCGGCGAGTTCAGCGACGTGTTCGACGGACAGTTTCTTCCGTCGTCGCTCGACGTCAAGCTCAAGGCCGGCTTCCGCGACCCGAAGACTGTGCGCAAAGTCGTCGATCGAGTCAAAGGCTATGACTTCGTCGACGATGTTCGCTATGGCGAAGAATGGATCGCGCAGCTTTACCGTCTGCGCAACATCGCTGGCGCCGCTGGCATCGCGCTCGGGTTGGCGTTCGCGGCCGTCGCGATCATCATCATCGGCGCAACGATCCGCATGGCCGTGCTTGCGCGCAGCCGAGAGATCTCGATCATGCGTCTGGTCGGGGCGACCGATGGCTTCATTCGCCGCCCGTTCTTGATCGAGGGGTCGATCAAAGGAGTGCTCGGCGGACTGCTCGCGCTCGTGCTCACGTATCTCGCGATGCGCGTGCTCGATCAATACCTGCACTTTCAGACCGCGTTCTTCGATCGCCGGCTGGCGACGCTCGGCGTCGTGTTCGGCGCGCTCATGGGGCTCCTTGGCAGCGCAGTTTCGGTCGGCCGGCATCTGCGCCGGGTCTGATGCGACCGAGCCGTCTCAGCGCCGCCACCGTCATCCTGAGCGAAGCGAAGGATCTGCTGTTGTGAGATCCTCTGCGAAGAGCAGATCCTTCGTCGCTACGCTCCTCAGGATGACTGTGAGTGTGGGCTTCATTGTCATCGCGCCTCTGTCGCTTCTTCACCCGCAAGACCCCACCGCGCGCCTGCGCGCGCAGCGCGACACACTCGAGCGCATTCGTCACGAACGTGAAGTCCTCGAGCGCCGTGCGGCCGATCTTCAGAGCACGGTGCACGATCTCAATGAAGAGGTCACCAACTTGGATCGTCGCGCTGAAGCGACGTCGCGGATCGTGCAGACGTTGGACGATCAGCTCGCAATCATCACCGACGAAGCCGCGCGAGCATCGACCAAGGTTGCCGCGACCGAGAACGAGCTCGGCGCGAAGAAGGGCGCGTTGCACCGCCGGCTCGTCGACATCTACAAACGCGGCCCATTGTACACGACCGAGGCGATGCTGTCGGCGCGCTCGTTCGGCGAGCTCGTGGCGCGTTATAAGTATCTTCATCTGCTCGCGCTCCACGATCGCGCGCTTGTGGGACGCTTCGAGCAGTTGCGCGACCAAATCAAGCTCGAGCACGATCGTCTCGTCACGCTGCAAAGCGCGCTCGAGGACAACCGCGCCGACAAACAACGTGAAGAGGCGCAACTGCGCGCGCTGGAGCGCGAGCGCGGCAACAGTCTGGCGCAGACGAAGCAGGAAGCAAAGAAGGCTGAGAATCGCATCGCGCAACTCAAGGCGACGGAGAGCACACTGACGAACGCCATCGCGACGTTCGAGGCCGATCGCCGCCGCGCCGAGACGGCACGACCGAACGCTCCGAAGGCAGTGAGCACGATTCGCACGAGCGACTATGGCCGTCTCGATTGGCCAGTCGATGGAGCTCTCGTCTATACGTTCGGTAAAGCGCAGACGGCGAGCAACACGACGATCCGGTGGAACGGTGTCGGCATCCGGTCGTCCGTCGGTGCGGGTGTGAAGGCCGTTGCGCCAGGCAAAGTCGTGAGCGTGCGCCAGCTTGGCACATACGGCCTCACGGTGATCATCGATCACGGCGGCGGCGACTATTCGATCTACGGCTCGCTCTCGCGCTCAGACGTCCGAGAAAACCAGACGGTCGCGAAGGGCCAGGTGATCGGCGGTGTTGGGATCTCGGATCCGGACCTGCCGCCGCACTTGCATTTCGAGATTCGTCATGGCGGCCCGGCGGTCGATCCGGCGACGTGGCTGCGGGAACAGCGCTAGCGGTCTCTCGATGATAGATCCTCGCGCGCCCCAAGACAATCCATTATCGCACCACCGCACGCACGCTTAGATTCCCGCATGGCCGAACTGATCACCAAACACTGCACGGTCTGCGGCCGCTTTCGCTCCTACCAAGGAGACGATCACTATTGCATCGTTTGTGGCCACGAGACGCTCGAGTCCGAGTGTACTTGCGGACGTGATTTCGCGTACGCGCTCGACGAAACGGGCCCAATCCACTGTCCACGCTGCGGGAAGGCGTTCCATGGCAAGTCGGCGGAATACGAGTAAGAAGAAGGCCGCGAAGAAGAAGGCCGCGAAGAAGAAGGCCGCGAAGAAGAAGGCCGCGAAGAAGAAGGCGGCGGCGAAGAAGCCCGCGACAAAGAAGAATCCCGTTTCGAAGCGTGCCAGCAAGAAGCCGGCGTTCAACGCCAAGCTCGATAGTGCAAACGACCCAAGCTGGATCGCGCCGGTTTGGGACGACGACGTGCTGCTCGGCGCGCATGTCTCCATCGCTGGCGGAACCCATCACGCGCCGCCTCGCGCACGAGCAATTGGCGCGACCGCGATGCAGATCTTCACCAAGATGGCGAACCGCTGGGCCGAGCGAGATTGTGAGCCGGATGAACGCACGGCGTTTCGATCGGCGCTCGGCGACACGCGCGTGCAACACACCATCGCGCACGACTCGTACTTGATCAACCTCGCAAGCCCCGACGAAGCGCTGCGCCGCCGCTCCATCGAATCGTTCGTGGCCGAGTTGCAGCGCTGCGAGGCGCTCGGCCTGACGTATCTCGTGTCGCATCCCGGCAACTACATCGACGATCGCGCGAGCGGCATCCGTCGCAACGCCGATGCGATCACCGAAGCGCTCGCACGAGCTCCTGGTGAAACCATCTTGTGCATGGAGATCACCTCGGGCAGCGGCACGGCGATCGGATCCACCTTCGAAGATCTCGCCGAGTTGATCGAGCTCGTGCCCGAGTCGCATCGGTCGCGCGTTGGCGTGTGCATCGATACGTGCCATGCGTACTCCGCCGGCTATGATCTCGTCGGCGCGTACGACGACGTTTGGCAGAAGTTCGACGACATCGTTGGAATGTCGCGACTGAAAGTGATGCACTTGAACGACTCGAAGACGCCGTTCAACTCCAAGCGCGACCGACACGAATTGATCGGCGAAGGATCGCTCGGCGAGCGTGCATTCAGAAACGTCATGAACGACGCGCGGCTCGCCGGCGTCCCCAAAGTGATCGAGACGCCAAAAGGCACCGATCCCACGGCCACCGATGCGCGGATGCTCGAGCGATTGCGCAGCTACATCGACCGTCGCTAACTAGTTGGGCAAGCGATACACGCTCACTTGCGCATGCAAGTTCGCGGCGAATGGCACGCCCGTCGGCGTCGCAAACTGAATCGAGCGCTCCGACGTCGATGCGGTCAGATCCAAGATGTAGAACGCCATCGTGCCGGGCACCATGCTCGCGGTCACTGCCGCCGCACCGATCGCCACCGGTACGATCGGATATGCGCGTGGGATTCCCGGATTATTTGGGCTGGTGTCGAACAGTCGCTGATAGATCTGGCGGAGATTGCGCGACTGAAACCGGTCGCGCACCGGAATGGATGACCGCGGAACACCGGGCAAGCTGTCCGTCCACAGCGCGAGACTGAAATCGCCGAAGAGTGACGCGAACGGCTCGCCCGTCGCGGCCGCGATATTCGCGATGCCAGTGTTGCGCGAGCGCGCGAGCGTCGCGAACACGCTTTTGCCCTTCAGGTCGCCCAGCCAGTGAATCAACAGCCAATCACTGCCGCGCCAAGCCAGGCCGTCGTCCGAGTCGGAGTGCAGCGTGACCGCCGCCGTATCGCTACGCAGTAGGTAGGTATATGAGTCCGTTAAAAAGCCGTTGACGAAACCTTGAGACGAATCCGGAAAGAGCTGCGCAGGGCTCGCGCGACCGGTCGGAGGCGGGAATTTCGCCTCGAAGTACTCCGAGCCCAATTCCTCGGCGCGAATGCTCAAGCCTTCGTCGAGCCATCCTTCTTCGGGCGTGCCACCCTGCACCACCACATGCTGCGAGAAGTTGATGAGATGCTGAAGCTCATGGAGGAACGTGGCCGGAACAGTGGCAAGAAGATTTGCCACAGTGTGCGCGCAGCTCAACGCGCCGTTTGGATCGGGCACGACGGCGTAAAAAACTTCGCCTCGGTTCGAGGTGGCGCTCGTGCCGAAGTCCGAACCGTTGAAGTAGCCGGCGATGTATCCGCCCGTTTTGCAATCGGCGGCTGACGTCAAGCGATTGACCGACGGCGAGAGCAACATGATCACATGCCCGTTCGCATCGACGTCCGAAGGCGCGCCGAACGTCGAGACGTCCAGCTGATACAATGTTTGATCGAAGTACTGGCCGAATCCCTGGAGTTGCGACGCGGTAAAGCCGCTCGCGGGTGCTAACGTGTCGACGTACAACAATATGTTGCTGCCGACGTAGCTCAGGCGCGCGCTGATCGTCGCCGACGAAAATGTTTGCAACCCGCCGACGAGCACGTGGAAGTCTCGGAGACTCCCGACGTCCGGCGCCGTGGCCGACACGCTTCGGCTCGCACGACTCGGCGAAGCACTCAGTGAATGCCAACCGCTGGTCGCGACTTCTCGTCGGGCGCGGCTGCGCAACGCATCATCGAGCTCCTGCTGGAGCGGCAGCGGCCGGCTAGTCACGTCGGGCTGCGGCACGAGCGACGCGGATACGGCGATCGTCGGCGAGCTCGTTGGCGTGCCGATCTGATACGTGACTGGGACGTCGGCCACGCCGGCGCCCGGACTTCCGGTCGCAAACTGCGGCACGATGAGATACTTCGCGTCACCACTCAACGTGATGACCTTTCCCGTCGTGCCGCAGCTCAACGTCGACGCTTGGTTCAGCGAGAGACGAATGACGCTGCCATCGCCACACGCGGGGCCGGCGACGGCGTTTGGACCCGTCATGGAGTCGTGGTGACACGCGGCAGCGAACATCAAAAAGACGAGTCCTCGCCTAATTGCGGCGACGGAAGCGCCCGACGTCAGCGACGTCAGCGACGCACCGCCGCTCAATCGCGGAAAGTGTCTCGAGTAGGTGCGCATATCCACCTGAATACCAGAACGTGGCCTAGCGGTTCCGCAATCAAAGCGTCTACACGCACCCAGGCGAGCCGGCCGCAAAGGAACGCCAACTCAAGCCACTGAAGTCGCCTCCTGGAGGATTGAGCCGCCGACCTGACCAGTCGAGCCATTCGACAAGAGACGCGACGCGTCCGCAATCGGCGCGACTGGCGCGACCGGCGACGCCGGCGATTCAGTTTTCGTCGCCGCGGGAGCCGGCTCAGTCTTGCCTCTTCGACGCCCTGGCGCGTGCGGGACACGCTTGATGATATCCCAATCCGCCAGCAACTCGGCGTTGCCGTGCGCCTCGCTGCGGACGAGTGAATCCAGAACCGCCTTGTACTTGTTCCCCAATACCAGGCCGCTCTCGAGGCCTTTGCCGGCCCCCGCTTGATCGCCATACCGATTCGTGCGATCGGCGAGTGTCGTGCGAATGTCCTCGACCGCGGCACGCAGGTCTTCGACGAAGGTCGACGGAAGTCCCGCCGCGACGAATAGCTCGCAATGCTGCTGGGCGATCATGGCCATTCCATCCGCTTCAGCGAGCAGCTTCTGCACGCCCGGCCCACCCCGCGGCATCTTGATCGGTTTGAGCTCGGGAACTTCCGCGGCCGATAGTCTGGCGATACGCGTGATCGGCGCCATGTGATCGCGCAGCAACGCGTCACGTTTTTCCCGCACGGTACGTGTGAGGCCCTGAGCCATCAGCGGGCTCGCGTGCTGTGTCTGCACATGCTGTGTTACTTCGGCCAATGCTTCGCCAAAACGCTGCCGGATGCCAGCGGCGCTGGCTTTGGGCAGTTGCTCCCTGTGTGCGTCGAGGAACGCATCGACGGTGAGGAGCGTCATGAGACGTCGGCCCTGATTAGAGTCCATTGTCGAATCCTGGTGAAGGTGGAGAATCGGTTCGGTATGAGTGCACTTTCGTTCGCGATGCGAGACGTGGCGTTCGGGTACAGGCCTGCGCCGTTCGGAGCGCGCCGTGCATTGTCCGCGTGAGATCGGATGGCCGTGCGGACGTCACGGCGTCCTGATCGAGGCCGTAGCTGCGCTCGTCGGAGTCGTGCGAACGTCGGTCGCATTCGCGGTTGCCTTGATTGCAGCTTGACGGCATCGGGCGGCATAGAATGCATTTCCGTTCGGAGTCCTTGTCGTGCGTGTTCGGCACGACGCTGCGCGCGTTCGGAGTCCATCTCGACGATGCCGGACACGCCGCCCGCGACATTGTCAGCCATCCGGGGCCGAGTTCGGGTACGACCTCGGAGTGTGCGCGCTTCGGGATGCTCTGGTCGTGACCCGTTGAGCATCGTTCGGGGTCCGCCACCACACGGTTGCCATCCGTGCAACCGTGATCGCGACTGTTTGCACATCGGTAAGCGACTAGCTGGGAACAGGTTCGCATCGGGTGCACATGGGTTCGTAGTAGACTGCGCGACCGCGGGGGCGTTCCGGGGTGCCGTTGGAGACTCTGTCGGCCGTCCTAGAAACCCTCCCCGCCCGCGGTGGCGGCCCGCACACATCCAGCTCGGCGCGACACAGTAATGAGGCCGCGTCATGCTAGCGTCAGCGACAGTCCGCCGAGCGTTCGGTCAATCTGACGGATGACGGGGCTAGGCTCGGGCTGCTGTTCTCCAGGGCCGATTAGGGCCAAACATCTGGCAGCACGCGCGAGTTACGCCATAGCCGACTCTGTCTGGCACAGCGCTGGCACTCGAAAGTGCCGCAGCCGTATTGGCGGCCTTGGCTGAGGAACTCTAAGAGAGGGTTGTCATATGGAAGCACGCGCAAAGGTCGTGGGACACGCCGTTCATCAAATGCTGATCGTCTTCCCGCTCGGGCTGTTTTCAACGGCCGTCATCTTCGACGTCATCCATCTGATCAGCGGCGGCGCGACG
>JAICYT010000238.1 GCA_025934075.1 Gemmatimonadaceae bacterium | reverse complement strand
GGCTGATGCGTGGGCCCATCTTCTCCGAGCGCAATACTGTCGTGGGTCCACACGTAGATGACGTGCGCTTGGCTCAACGCGGCCAACCGGATGCTCGGGCGCATGTAGTCGGAGAACGTGAGAAACGTCGCGCCGAACGGCATCACGCCGCCGTGATGCGCCATCCCGGTGAGGATCGCCGTCATCGCATGCTCGCGAATGCCGAAATGAATATTTCGTCCGCTGTATCCCCACGCGCCGCCAGCCGTTCCCTGCGTCGGCGGTGTTTGCCCGGCTTCCGCGACGTCGGCACTCTGAAAATCGCCTTTGCCCGTCAGCGCCGTACGAGTCGACGGATCGAGATCGGCCGAACCGCCGATCAGGTTGGCCACCGATTCAGCGATTACGCGGATGACTTTGGCACCGGCATCCCGCGTGGCCATGTCGCCGTCGCTCGGCGTGAAGACAGGAAGTTTGGCGTCCCAGTTCGGAGGTAGCCCGCCCGCGATCGCGCGGTCGAACGCGCCCACGAGTTCCGTCTGTTCGCTGCGATACCTATCCATCGCTGCTTGCCATGTCGCGCGCGAGACGGCGCCACGGTCGCGGACTTTATCGAATTCTCGTTGGGCGTCTTCAGGCACCAGGAACGTCTGGTCTTCGGGCCAGCCGTAGGCCCGTTTGGTGAGCCGCACTTCGGCGTCGCCGAGTGCCTCGCCGTGCGCTTCAAAGGTGTCGTGCTTGTTCGGGCTGCCGAATCCGATGTGCGTACGCGCCACGATGAGCGACGGACGTCGTTCGTCTGCGCGAGCGGCGGTGAGCGCTGCATCGACCGCGGCGACGCTCATTCCGTCGACTTCCTGCACGTGCCACCCGTACGCGGCGAAGCGCGCGCCAACGTCCTCGGAGAACGTGATGTTCGTCGTGGCGGACAGCGTGATTTTATTCGCGTCGTAGAGAACGATGAGACGGCCGAGGTGGAGATCGCCGGCGAGCGATGCGGCCTCGGATGCAACCCCTTCCATCAGATCACCGTCGCTCGCGATGACGAACGTGTGATGGTCGACGATGTCGTGGCCCGGCCGGTTGAACGTGGCAGCGAGCCAGCGCTCTGCGATCGCCATACCAACGGCGTTTCCGAATCCTTGGCCGAGCGGACCGGTCGTGACCTCGACGCCGGTCGTGACGCCGCGCTCCGGATGTCCCGGTGTCCGGCTGCCCCAGCGGCGAAAGTGCTGGAGATCGTCTATGGTGAGCCCATACCCGGTCACGAACAGGAGACTGTATAGCAGCATGCTGCCGTGCCCCGCTGAGAGCACGAACCGATCGCGATTGATCCACTCGGGCGCGAGCGGATCGTACCGCATATGTCGCGTCCATAGGACGTATGCCATCGTCGCAGCGCCCATGGGCAATCCCGGATGTCCCGACGCCGCCTTTTCGACCGCGTCGATGCTGAGCGTCCGGAGCGTGTTGATGCACAGCGTGTCAATCGCGTCGCTTGGCCGCGTCATCGGGCGCTCCGGTTGCGATCGATCGTAGGGTTGTGCCACGCGCCGTGCTGTTTCAGAAGCGCGTTCGCTTCGTCTGGTCCCCAACTTCCACGCTTGTACGGAATCACCCGCGAGTGTCGCTTGAGAACGTTGTCAACGACGACCCACGCGGCCTCGACGGCATCTTCTCGCGTGAACAGCGCTCCGTCGCCAGCCATTGCGTCGCTCAGCAGTCGCTCGTACGGCGGTTCTGCGCCAAGCAGTTCCTCGACCAGGTAGAGCTCGCACTGTTCACCGAGGAATTCCTTACCGGGCCGCTTCACGCGGGCCGCGAGCGCGATCGCCGCGTTGGGCGAAAGGCGGAATCGCAGATAGTTGGCGAGCCCCGGAGCCGGATTGGCGTCGCCAAACAGCGCTGCGGGCGGCGCTTTCAATTCGACGATCACTTCGGCAGCGGTTTCCGGCAGACACTTGCCGGAGCGTAGGTACCATGGAACGCCATCCCACCGCCACGAGTCGATGAAGAGACGCATCGCGCAATAGGTCTCCACATCGGAGTCCCGGGCCACCTCGGGTGTCTTGCGGTAGCCGGCGTATTGCCCGCGCACGAGATCGCGCGACGTCAGCGGCCGCATCGCTTCGAAGACCTTGGCCTTTTCCGTATGAATCGAACCATAGTTCCGGTCCACCGGCGGCTCCATCGCCAGCAATGCGACAATTTGAAACACGTGGTTCTGGATCACGTCGCGCAGACAGCCGGCCGTTTCGTAGAAGGCGCCGCGATCGTTCACGCCGAACCGTTCGGCCAGCGTGATCTGCACGCTCGACACGTAATTGCGATTCCAGATCGGCTCGAGGAAGGAATTCGCGAATCGGAAGTAGAGAATGTTCATGATCTCTTCCTTCCCGAGATAGTGGTCGATCCGGAAAATCGAGTCTTCGGGGAACGCGGCGCGCGCGACGGCGTTGAGTTTGCGCGCCGACGCAAGGTCCCGACCAAACGGCTTCTCGACGATGACACGGGCGTTGTCCGCCAGGCCGGCGGCGCGGAGTCCCTCGATTACCGTCGCGAACAGCGACGGCGGAATGGCGAGGTAGTGCGCAGGGCGTTTGGCCGTTTGCAAGGCGCCTTTCAGCGCCACGAACGTCGCCGGGTCGTTGTAATCACCGGACACATAGTGAAGGAGCGACAGCAGACGCTTGAGCACGCGCCCGTCCACGACGATCCCCGACTGCTTGATGCTGTCGGTCGCGCGCGCGTGAATCTCGGCCGTGGTCATCGGGGGGCTGGCGACTCCGATGACGGGAACCGTGAGCTCGCCGTTCTTCACCATCGCGTAGAGCGCCGGAAAGATCATCTTGTGCGCCAAGTCTCCCGTGACGCCAAACACGACCAGCGCGTCGGACGCCGGGCGGTCATTCATCTTGGTCATGTCAAACTCCTGTGGTCTTCATTCGCTGTTCCTACTCATCGAACACTAGCAACCCGATGACGCCGCCAGGCGGAACGCGTCTGGCGTCGGTCAATGACACGTCGTCACCGCATGTAATCGGGGAGCTCAACGGCAATCGTCGGAAACCCTCGGACGGACGTGGCGACCGTGCGCCACAATCGAACAGAATCCGGGTTCAAAGGACTCTCAAACCCGCGGATCGATCGACCGACGACGAACGTTTGGCGCGCCGTTAACCGTGGCGCAGTGCCCGCCACTGATCGCTGTTTACGCGGTCTCTCAGATCCCCGCTTCCTGACTATAGAACTGGTGGTCTTCGCGCCACCCACCCTGACCCCCGCCGATCTCACGATAGTCGTTCACGAACTCGATCCGGCATACGTATTTGACCATCGTGAAGCCCAGTTGCGATTCCACCCGTAGTCGGAGTGGCGCACCGTGCGCCACGGGCAACGGCTGACCGTTCATTTCATAGGCGAGCATCGTCTGGGCATGCGACGCGAGGGCCATGTCGATCGTTCCGTAATAACAACCCGGTCCTCCGGAATCGGGCTCGGATGTCGACTTGTCATCGAGTGCGTAGAAGACGGCGTAGCGCGCGGCGGAGAGCGGGCCGCAACGCCGAATGATCTCGCCGAGTGAGACGCCGCCCCAGCTGGCGACGGCGGACCACCCTTGGATGCAACAATGCTTGGTGATCTGCGTCTGCTTCGGCCAGCGTCGCAGTTCCGCGAGCGATACGTGCAGCGGGTGTTCCACCAATCCATCCACGTGCAGCACGAAACTCGCAAAATGCTCTCGCGTCATCGCCGCATACGCGGCGTCGGCCGGGGGGCGTCCGTTCACGCGAAAGTACGCCGAGATCTCGCTAGCCGCATATTGCTGGACCGAGCGACCACTCCCGAACAGTGCGCGCCGCAATGGATCGGTGAGTGCCTGCGTACTGTGCTGCACGAATCGCGGATAGCGGAGCGAAGACCAGGTGGCCACGATGTGAATCACGATGACGCCGGCGAGACCACCGAGGCCCACGATCAACCCGAGCGCGCCACGTACGTCGCGAATGTCGCCGAGCACGATCAACGCCATCTCGCTGATCTCACCGTGCGCGATCACCATGGCGAGGTGGACGACGAAGAATGCGAGAAACGCGCACAACAGGAGGAAGTGAAGACTGCGCGCAGCCTGGCGACCTCCAAACAGCCGAATGTACCAGGGCGCTCGTGCCGCGATTGCCGGTGACATCGCCAATCCGGTCGCGATGGCGAGAGGCGACAGCAAGAACACCACCGAGAAATACGCGAGCTGCTCGAGCGGATTGTATCGTCCGGGCGTCACGACGAGATGAAGGCTCAGGTACGACCACAGCACATGCCAAGCGCCCGGGAGAATTGACCAGGACGTGGGAATCAATCGCCGCCATTCTGGTGTGGCGGCGAGCATTGTGACATAGAGGAGACCGGTGAGCAGCCAACCGGCATCGGCGAGAAAATGCCAATGCCGGCCCAGGCCGAGATTCCTGCGTCCAGGGAGTGCGATCCACGACGAGAACGATTCCTCTTCGTCGCGCGACGTCCAGAGCTCGCGGTACGGCGCTTCGGGAAGTCGCTTGCGTGTGAGCCGCAGCCACTCGCTGCCGGGCGTGCAGTCGTCGTTCCAGTAGAGCTTGGGGTGCGCGCTCAAAATTTCCAGGCCGCTGCGCACGAGCAGCGAGATGAAGAGCAGATTGAGGAAATGCGTCGCGCGCAGCCAGAGCGGGAAATCGAGCATCATGAGGTCAACGCGAGAGCTTTCTCAGCGCCGATCCCTTGTGCATGGCGATGTGATCCGTCGTGTCACTCTTGATTTCGTATTGCGGCTGGTCCTTGCTGGCCCGGACGGTGTAGCCTTTGAACTGTATCTCAGAGGTCACCACGCGCGTGATGCGGCCGCGGACGCGGCCTGCTTCCGAGTTCCAACTCACGTGGTCGCCGCGTTTGAATCGCCGTGTCGTCATGGCAGTCGCCTCCTGCTCGTTGTCGAGATCATGCAATCGCGAGACCAGGGTGAGTCACGATTTCCACACGCGAAGATGCGATTCACCTCATCGAAGGCACGATTCGACGTCCTCGTCCGCACCAGCCGCCTCGAGGCGGCCGCCGAGGGCCTTGGCAAGAAATGATTCGGTGAGCGCCGTGAATCGCTTCAGGTTCGCTGGGTTGGCGATCCCGTGTCCCTCATCGTCGAACACCAGGTATTGCACCGGGATGCCGCTCGATCGCAGGGCGGCGACGAATTGGTCGCTCTCCTGTCGCTTGACGCGCGGATCGTTGGCGCCCTGTGTGATGAGGAGCGGCGCGCGAATCGACGACGCCCGGAACAACGGCGACTGCGACTTCAGGAACTCCGGATCGTCGCCGACGCGTTC
>JAICYT010000188.1 GCA_025934075.1 Gemmatimonadaceae bacterium | reverse complement strand
CCTACCAGAACCCCGCTGGGCCTTGGCCCAGCGGGGTTCTCGTAGACTCGCCTTCTATAAGAAGAATCTTAAAAGGCAATCACTCCGGAGATCATGAAGCCTTTGAACTGACCCGCGCTGCGGATGTCGGTGAGCGGGAAGTCGTTGTAGCGCTGCTTCACCCACTCGAGCTTGGCCAGCACGTTCGGCGTCACGAACCATCCACCACCCAACTGATACCGATCGACGGATTGATCGGCCGAGCTCTTCGCGATCAGCTGGCCCTTGAGCGTGTTGTACCGGCCGCCAAGGTAGAAGTCGTTGTCACCGAAGCGATAGAGCGCCTCGTACACGTTCTGGTGCAGCGTGCGGAGCTTGGGCTCGGCGAACGAACCACCCGTCGCCGTCTCGAAGTTTCCGAAGAACTCGGCGCCGCCGATCTTGATAAAGGGGTTGACCACTTCTGCATTCACCTTGTTCGAGAAGCCCGGGCGCACCTGACCACTCCACGCATTGGCCGTTTCCGTCGAGGCCGTGTTCTCGAGCACGTCGTAATACATCGAGCCACCGCGGTCGCCGGTGAAGAGCGTGTTGCTCGCCGACTTGTTGTTTGCGTAGAAGGAACCGGTCAGGCGGACGCGGACGTTGTTGTCGAGCTGCTTGTCGAAGCCAAGCTTGCCCAGGGTGGCCATCGAGCGTGATTGCGGGGCGGTGACTTGGCCGTGCACCTCTCCACCCGTGGCGCCAAGCATCGCGATCAAGCCGTTCGAGCGCAGGTATGCTTCGGCGCCGATCTCGGTCGTGAAATCGTCGAGGATGTAGTTGCCAACGAACGGGTTGAACATGCCGTTCCCGTTGTCGGTGCGGCGGAAGTGGGCGTCCCCGTAGTTGATCTCGAAGTGTCCGACCCGAAGCGTCGTGACCTGCATGATGCGCTTGAGGAGAGGGTTGTCGATCGGGGAGTCGTCGATCAACACATAGCCGTCCTTCACCCAGGATTCCTGGTGATGGCGGGCCGAGAGGTAGCTCGTCATGGCGACGCGGATGCCCGGGGCGAGCTGGGCGTTGATGTTGAGGTTGGCGACCGCGTTATTGAATCCGTGGCCGACGGTGATGAGCTGGTTTTGGTTGACGCCACTCACGAGCACCGGGGCGGCGCTGTTCGAGTGATCCAAGCCCTGGAACTCCTGATTGAACGCCCCGCCGAAGGAGAGCGCGAAGCCCGTGAACGGAACGGCGTCGTCCTTAGGCGCCTCGAACACGTTCACGCCGCGCTTGTCCGCGGGCCGGATATGCGCGATCTCCAGCGGTCGATACAGGCTCACCTTCTGCGGAGCGGCCTTGGTCGTCGTGTCGTTGCTCGCTGCTGCTGCTGTGCCGCTCGACTTGCTCGGGCTATTGCTCGGCTGCTGCGCCGTCACGGCACCGGCGACTGCCGTTGCCAAAAGAGCGGCGAGACCGAATCTCATGGTGTTCTTCATAAGGAGTGTTCCTCGGGTCGGGTGAAGCGATTCTTCCAACACGGTCAACGTGCGGTCGTGCATTCGAGATCTCACGCTGGTGAAGGTATGGTTCGCTCGGCGGCGTTTCCGTCCGGCAAGTGACGCAGCGAGAGTGCGGAATTGCTTGCTTTTTTGTGGGGGATTCCCCGACGATTGTGGCTCCCGCCCGACGTCCGGCGCCGGTGAGGAGACGTCTAGTTGCCGAAGGTGAGCAGCGTTTGACCTTTCCCGTGCACGACGCGGAGAGCGATATCCCGTCCGCTCTCATTCGTCAGCGTGTCGATCTCGTCGACGTGTCCGATGCTGCGCGATAGATGATGCCCGACGTCGCCGACTTCGCCGAACATCAGCTCGAGTCGTTGGTCGTGCGGGTCGAACGTCGCGCCGAGCAGTGGATAATCATTCTCTTGGGCCTGTGCGCCGATGTCGGGATCATCCACCTCGAGCGTGCCACGACGACCGGTGTTCCGCCGCGTGAACGCGTCCATCTCCGCAGGCCAGTCGGGCTTCGGGATGCTGGTGATCTCCGACGGCTCGGCCGTCACACGCATACGCGTCATCGCGGCGCCGTGAGGAACGCACAACACGCTGCAGGTCGAACAACGCAGAATGCGCGTGGTCACGCTGCCAATGAGCATTCTTGCAACGAAGCCGTACCCGTGGCTGCCCGTGGCAATGAGGTCGGCGTTGACGCTCGTCGCGAACGCAAGAAGCTCCGTGGCCGGGTCGCCTTGCAGCAATACTCGTTGCAGCGTCATTCCCCCGGGGACCCGCAGCTGTTCGCGCATCTTCTGCAGCGCGTCGCCCGCGTCTTCCTTATACGACAATCCCCATGAGTTCCAGTCGTGCAGCACTTTGTCGCGCGGTGCAACATGCGCGAGGTAGAGCGTGGCGTGCGGAGCCGCCAGCTCGAGCGCGAGGCGCGCAGCACGTAGACTCGTCTCGCTGAAATCGGCGGCGATGACAATGCGACGCGGCGCGCCCATCAATCCGCCCGCGACAGTGAGCACGGGAACGCTCGACATCCGGACGAGGCGAATCGCCGTCTCGTCGCCGAACAGACGATCCATGACTTGATGCCGGCCGATGCCGGACACGATCATGGTCGCGTTCGATTCGTGCGCAATCGTCGCAATCGTCGCGGCAGGATCGCCCTCGGCGAGCTCGACGTCGACCGCGGATTGGCCCCAGACGCGCGTCGCCTGGTTGATCACGGCGCGGCGCTGCTCGGCGCGACGAGCCGCCTGGACGTCCGGTGCGATCGGCAGGGCCGCTTCCGGGCTGACCACCGGCAGCGCCTTCAATACCGTCACGACACGGAGGGCGTCCGCATTGGATGCGAGAATCTTTCCTACGGCCATCGCGCCATCCGACTGGCCGCGCCCGTCGGTCGCGACGATCACCGGCGACGCGTGCTGGGCCCTGACCCCCTGCTGCGGCATCGCGGTCGGGATTTGAAGCGTGTGCATCTGGCCCTCCTGATTGGTCGGATTCGCAAATCGTTCGCTCAGAACGAATCATGCGGCGCGCGAAACGCGCATGCCGTCAGTCCGACGCTGATCTTGTGTCAGGATTGCCCTGATCGACCATCAGAAGAGTTTGACGCTCACGTAACGCTTCGGATTCGCCTGAATGTCGGCGATCAGCGCGCGCAGTTGCACGAGCAGTGAATCGCTGCGCCGGTACATCGACGGGTCGGTGACGAACAGCCCCAATGACCCTTGACCTCGGTTGATCTTCATCATCACCGAATCGCCATTCGCCAGGAACGAGTCGAGACGCGTCTGCGACGTGGCGAATCGGCTGGTCAGATCGCGCACCTGCGTCGACGTATGACGCAGCTCGGTCGACGCGATCGCGAGATTGTCGACGATCTCGCGCACCTGCTTCGATGTCGCCGCCGAGTCGATGCGGTCGGCCGTCGCCTGCACCGTCACGACGGTGCGATTCATCGCCGCGATCGCGGTGCGTAATTGGTTCGACAACGTGTCGAGGTCGGATGCGTGCGCCTTGACGGTCTTCGCCAACGTCGTCGACAGGTCGGACACGTTGTGGATCGAGCCGCGCAGCTCGCGAGCCGCTTGATCGTCGAACGCAACCTCGACCCGGCCGGCAACGTTCGCGACGTCGCCCGCGATTTGCCCGGCCACCGCGGTCAACTTGCCGATGCCGGGCAGCGTCGCGCCGGGCAGAACGCCTCGTGCAGTCGACGCGTCGGCGATCTGTCGCGTGACCGTCTCGTCGTGCGGTAGGGCGCTCCGCTCGACGATCGTCGCCTGCCACTCGCCAAACAAGCTCGACTCGTTGAGCAGCACAACGGGCTCCGGCGGAAGTTGCGCAGTCGGATCGAGCTTCATTCGCACATCGACCCAGCCCGCGGGCGCGAGCTCGATCGCCTGAATGCGTCCGCCCACCACGCCGCGAATGACGACGACATTGCCGACGCGCGCGTTGCCGACGTCGTGAAAGCGCGCGACGACCTCGTGCTGCCGTTTGCCGATGTCGCTTCCCTTCACCCACGCCAATGATCCGCTGAGCGCGAGAATGATCGCGATGACGACGAGTCCGACGACAACATCGTTCGTGCGTTTCATGATGCGTCCCGGCCGAGGAGCCAAGTGACGGCCCAAAATGCGTCGAGTACCAGAATCATCACCGCGGAAAAGACCACCGCCGACGTGGCCGCGCGCCCCACGCCAACCGCGCCGCCCTCGGCACGAAGTCCTCGGCGGCATCCGATCATGGTGACCGCGAAGCCGAAGCTCGCTGATTTCACGAGGCCGTACTCGACGTCGAACGTCTGGAAAAACAGGCGCAAGCCTTTCACGAATTCCGGCGACGACAGGTGCAGCAGCAGCACCGATGCGATCCATCCACCGCCGACGCCAATCACCATCGACGCACCGACGATCAGCGGAAACATGAGAGTTCCCGCGATGACGCGCGGGACGATGAGATACGCCATCGGATCATAGGTGAGCGTCTCCAGCGCGTCGATCTGCTCGGTGACGCGCATCGTTCCGAGCTCCGCGGCGATGTTCGCACCAACTCGACCAGCGAGCGCGAGTCCGGTCAGCACCGGCGCCAGCTCGAGCATGACCGTCTTGCCGACGAGCGTACCGACGAAGTACAGCGGCACCGCGCCGGTGAACGAATAGCTCGCGAGCAACGCGAGCACGATACCGGTGAACGTGGCGATGAACAATGCGATCGGCAGCGACTGCACGCCAAGCTTGAGCGCCTGCGTGTTCAGTTCGGCCAGCCACGTGCGCACGTCGCGCGACGACAGGACGACATCGCCAACGAATCGCGCCTCGGAGCCGAGCGTCGCCAACAGTCGTCGCGTCGCTGCGCCGATCGACGCGACTCCACACACCAACGGATTCGCCTCGGCAACGCTTGGCGGTGCATCCACTCTGACGGCGGCGTCCACGGGGGTCATGGTAGAGAACGTACGGCGTGGAGTCGAGGTTACCGTCGGGAAAATCACCGATCGCCGTCGGCGATGCGCCGACGCGCATGCAAGCTCCCTATTGTCGTTGACCGGATTGCGTACCGCGAGATTTCAGGACGCTGTTTCGTGAAGATGCAATCGTCGACTCGACGCGGACTCGACCCGAACCGCCGGCGCGATTGCTCGACGCCCGTCGATCGTCCGCCAAATGTTGAAGATGAACACGAAGGCGCCGACCGCCGACAACGAACCACCGATCGCCAAGAACAGCCCCGCGCTTGCAGCGGCGTGTGATTGCGCGGCAAGTCCGATCGAGAACAACGACAGTCCAATGTTGGCGCTCCACCAATGCAGCCCCGCTAGTCGACGACTGTGCAACGGGTGCCCGGTGAAGCGCGGGATCACGTGATAGGCAACGCCGAAGATCATCATCGCGACGAAGCCAAGCAGATTCATATGCAAGTGCACGGCGCGATAGACCGTCCACACGGGATGGCACGCCATCGCCAGGCCGAGCGTGACGCCAAGCCCGAGCCAGGCGAGGCTCGCTTTGAGGAATGCTTTGACGAACCACTCCATTATGACGCAGCCGCCGTTTCACCCGCGGGCTCGACGCCGGACTCCAGCGCGGTGAGCAACACATCGAGATCAATCCCGTGGCGAGACGCCACGGACTCGAGCGGCATGGCGCCGCCGCAACATGTATCGATCGAATACCTCTTGAAGACCGGAGCGACCTCCGGGTGGCGCACCAAGACTTCGTTGACCGTCGCACCCGGTTCGATCAACCGATACGGAATTGGCATCTTCATCATTTCCCTTTCTCCTTGGAAGGTTGAACGCTGCCGGTTTCCGGCTCGAAGAACATCGACGGCGCTACGTCGCCAAACCCAGCGGCGTCGAGCCAGGCGGCCAGGCCGCTAGCGATGGCCTCTTGCTGGAGCATCGGGAGTCGACTGAGGGCGGCGATGAGCTCGTCCTGCACCGGAGGGCTGCCGGCGCGCAGAACGCTGAGTCCTTTCTCCGTCACCGAGAGCGTCGCGCGGCGCCGATCCGACTCGGAGATGACTCTCGACACAAGGCCACGCTCCACCAGGCGCGCAACGACTTCGGACGCGGTGCTCTGCGTGGTCAACGTTCGGCCAGCGACATCGCTCACAGAGCAACGCGGACACCGCGCGATGTGTTTGAGCACGAAGAGTTGCGCCGTCGTAACGCCCGTGCGGCGCTCCGAGTCCAAGTTCGACGATCGCAGCAGGCGCACGAGGCGACGCACTCCGTCCATCGCGATTGCGGCCGCGGACGATGGCTCCGTACAGTCGCCCGATTTGGTTGGCATCAGTGCACCATGGTCGCGAATTGCTTGGGCGTGCCAACCTGAATGATTCCCACCGCTCCCTTCTCCGCGTCGGCAAAGCTGTGCGTGACGAACGCGTAGAGCCCTTCTCCGCTCCCGTTCTTGTCGAACACCGTCTCGAACACGGCGCCGCCGCCGGCGGGAACCATGTACGTCTGAACATCGGTCAGTGCGTGATTCGGATCGCCGTCGGGATACACGCGGTCGAAGATCGCGCCGACGATGTGGAAGTCGCTGTCGAAGCTCGGTCCGGCGTTCACGACGAACATGCGAACGCGATCGCCAACGTCGACCTTGAGCGGAGTATCCTTGTACTGGAATGCGCGGCCGTTGAAGACGACGTGCGATGCGTCTTTCTTCATCGCTGCTTGCCAGTCGGGTTGCATCGGCACGACCATCGTTCGACCCGCGGTTGCCGTGTCGCCGGCCTTCGCGTAGAACTCGCTCTGTACGAGCACGAACTCCTTGTCAGCCTTCGTTCCCCATCCGCCTCTGGGATCGACGATGATCGGGAAATACATGCCTTGCATGAGATGCATCGTCACCGGTGGCGTACCGCAGTGCACCATGAAAGCGCCCGGATCTTTCGCCGTGAACTCGAATGAGATCGAGTCCTTCGGCAGAATCATGCGATACGCGACGTTCGCTGGAATGCGCGCAGCGTGAAAGTCGATCGAGTGCGGCATCGGCGATTCATTGACGACCGTCACACGAACCAGATCGCCCTGGCGGACGCGCAGGATTGGGCCGGGAACAGTGCCACCGAACGTCCAACCCTGATACGTGACGCCCTTGGCAATTTCGATCGTAGCATCCTTGATGGGAATCCGAAATTCTTTGACGTCGGCGTTGGAAGCCGGTGCGAGCCTCGCGTCGAACGCGGGCGCCGTCGCGCGGACGACTTTGCCGAAGTCGATTCGATCAACAGTCGGCTCTCGGCGTGCAGCCGTGAGCATGGCCAGGACGGCGCCAGATGCTGCCGTCGCGAGAATGGTGTTGATGACGTTCCGAGTGCGCATTGTCTTGGTCTCCAACCGCGACTTAGATGGCAGGCGTCGCGATGAATTCGTGTGAGTTGGCTACACAAGAACAATCGTTCGGTACCGATGCGTTCTCCGTCGGCGAAAGCGCGGAAAGTCGACGCGAAACTACCTGACGTGCGTGTAGGGGAAATCGCTACCTGCGCACGACAAGAAACGCCGGCGCGGTTGCGCCGGCGTTTCGTTTAAAGCGTCGAGCGACCGTCGGTCGACTACTATCGCCCGTACACGCTCGTGAGCTCTGCCTTGGCGATGGTGTGCCCATGAAGATTGAATCCGACGTACGCCGCAGTCGCCGTCGGCGGAATGTCGAGCTTGTCAGTGTCGAGCGCGAACACGGTGAGATGATAGTGATGCGGCTTGTCGCCCGCCGGTGGACACGGACCACCATAACCCGGCGATCCGAAATCCGTGTTACCCTGCGCCGCACCCGGCGGGAGCGCATTCTTCTTCGGATCGCCCGCACCTGCCGCGAGCTTCGTGGTGGTCGCCGGAATATTGTACACCACCCAGTG
>JAICYT010000144.1 GCA_025934075.1 Gemmatimonadaceae bacterium | reverse complement strand
GCCGAATGGCAGGCGTGCCGATGCCCTGCGCCCGAGCGGGGCGGAAACCGTCGAGCGGCCGGTTGCTGTGGCCGTCGATGGGCCGGTGGCTGTGCCGGCTGTGGCCAAAAGGCCGGCAACCGCCAAAAGAGCGAGTCGGGTACGGATCATTGGGAAGGTATACGTCATAAGCCGTGCCTGGTTCGGGCGGGATGCTCGCTGACCGACTCATAACGCATCACGCGGCGTCAGCCGGACAGCCGCCGTTGGACATGCAGGTTATCTACTATCGCAGCCGGTCGATGCGGCCGGATCGACGATCATCACCCGCACCTCGGGCGACGCCGAACAGGCGCGCGGCGTCATCGAGCGCGTCCTGGGAGCGACCGACTCCGTCGCGGTCCGCGAGATTCACACGGTCGAGGCCTCCCTGGCCATCCAGATCTTTCCATTCCAGTTCTCATATTGGATCGCGTCGCTCGTCGGCGGCATCGCGCTGGTACTCACGCTCACTGGCGTCTACGGCGTGTTGTCATACCTGGTCGCGCAGCGCACCAGAGAGTTTGGCGTCCGCATGGCCCTCGGCGCGAGCCCCATGACGCTGATCACACTCGTGATACGGCAGCTCGTTCGCTTGGCCGTCGCGGGTTTGGCCATCGGTGGTCTGCTTGCGTTCGGCCTGTCGCGTTTGTTCGGCTCGGTGCTGTACGTGATCGACACGCACGATCCGTTGGGCTATGCCGTCGGTCTCGGCGTCGTCTTCGGCGCGTGCATGCTTGCGGCATATGTTCCGTCGCGCCGAGCGGCGACGGTGAATCCGGTAGACGCGTTGCGAGCGCAGTAAAACGGTGCGGACGCCGGGTCACGCCCGCCAACCGCGCCTCAAATCCGTCGAACGACTCCCGGCGCGGCCACCGCCGAAAAATCCTCGCCGGGATTGATGTACTCGTCCTTCTCGGCGCCATACTGCTTCTCGTACAACTGCCGGTATCGTCCGGCGAGTGCGATCAGCTCGCGATGCGTTCCGCGTTCGACGATCTCGCCGCTTTCCAACACCAGGATCTGATCCGCGCTCTCGATCGTCGACAAGCGATGCGCGATCACGAACGTCGTTCGACCGCGACGAAGTGAGCGGAGGCCGTCACGGATCATCGCCTCGCTCTCGCTGTCGAGGCTCGACGTCGCTTCGTCGAGAATGAGAATGCTTGGATCGGCGAGCACGGCGCGCGCGATTCCGACGCGTTGCCGCTGTCCACCCGACAATTTCACGCCTCGTTCGCCGACGATCGTATCGTACTTCTTCTCGAAGCGGTCGACGAACTCGTCGCAGTGCGCGACGCGAGCGGCGGCACGAATGTCGTCGTCCGTCGCGCCGGGCCGGCTGAACGCGATGTTCTCGCGAATCGTACCGTCGAAGAGGAAGTTGTCCTGCATCACGACGCCGACATGCGAGCGATAGTCGCGCAGACGAACGTTCGCGATGTCGTGGCCATCCACGAGCACGCGGCCACTCTTCGGATGGTTGAACGCCATCACCAACCCGATCAGCGTGCTCTTGCCCGACCCGCTCGAGCCGACCAGCGCCGTCGTGGATCCACTCTCGGCGCGGAACGAAACGTGTTTGAGCACCGGGACGTCCGGGACGTACTCGAAGGTCACGTCATGAAATTCGACGCGGCCGTCGATGTCGGGCATCGATTCCTTCGTGACGTCGGACTGATCCTCCGTCACCATCTCCCGAATCTCGCGGATCCGATCGAGTCCGGCGAATGCCTCGCTGACCTGGGTGCCGATCGATGCCATTTGCACCATCGGCGCGGCAAGTAGGCCGATGAAGAACACGTACATGAAGAGATCGCCGAGCGTCATCGTGCCGGCGAGCACCGCGCGGCCGCCGATGAGGATGAGGAGGACGCCGATGAGCCCTGTGAGTACGGCCGTGCCGGCGGTGACCGCGGACGTGCCCGTAATCGTCGCCGCGATGTTGCGAAACAATTTGTGCACGCCGCGCGCGAACACGAGACGCTCCCGCGGCTCGGCGACGTACACTTTGACCAGACGCACGCCACCGATCGTCTCGGTCAGCCGGCCGGTGACCTCGGCGTTGATCGCGCCGCGTTCGCGGAACATCGGCCGCAGGCGTTGGAACGCGATGGTCATCATGCCGCCGAAGAGGGCGAGCGCGACCAGCGTGGCGCTCGTCAACCTCCAGTTCACGTAGAACAACACCCCGACGGCGATCGTCGCGGTCATGATGCTGCCAAGCAGTTGAACGAGTCCGGTGCCGACCAGATTGCGAACACCTTCAGCGTCGGTCATGATCCGCGAGATGAGCACGCCCGTCTTCGTCGAGTCGAAGTACGACACGGGGAGGCGGAGGACGTGTGCCTGGACGCGTTTCCGCATGTTGGTAATCGCGCCTTGCGCCGCGATGCTCACCACCTGCGACAACGCGAACGACGTCGCTGCCTGAACCATCGTGGCGGCGATGGCGATTCCGGCGAGCGGCATGAGCATGTTGGCGTGGTGCTTCCCGATCACGTCGTCGATGAGATATTTCGACGTCCATGGCAGGACCAATCCCGACAACCGGTTCACGACCATGAGTGCCAACCCGATGACGAGCGACGTGCGATGCTCGGCAATCAGCTCACGGGCTTCCTTCCAGGCGCGGGTCTTGTCGTACTTGGCCATGCCGAAATCTACGTCCGAGCAACGGAGGACGCCCGACTAAGCGCGCCCGGGCCCGCAAATCAGTAAGATTGTTCCATGCATTCCTCGAAACTCATCATCGCCGTCGTGGCGTGCAGTGCGCTCACGACGCTCGCGCCAGCACAGACACCGTCGATCGATCGCGAATTTCGCGCAATCTGGCTCACCACGGTCGGCAATACCGACTGGCCTTCCAGACCCGGGCTTTCGACCTGGGATCAGCAGCGAGAACTGCTCACCATCCTCGATCGCGCTGTGGCGCTCAAGCTGAACGCGGTGATCCTCCAAGTGCGACCCGGTGCGGACGCATTCTTTGCATCGACGTTGGAGCCGTGGTCGGTGTATCTCACCGGACGCCAAGGACGCGCGCCCGATCCGCCGTGGGACCCGCTCGCGTTCGCGGTCGAGCAGGCGCACAAGCGCGGACTGGAGCTCCACGCGTGGTTCAATCCGTATCGCGCCGCGTATACACGCGACACGCTCAACGCGCGCACGCACATCACTCAGACGAATCCATCGCTCGTGCGGACGTACGGCCACTTCGTGTGGATGGATCCGGGCGATCCGGAAGTTCGTCGCCGCTCTGTGCGCGCGATCGTCGATGTCGCGAAGCGGTACGACATCGATGGCGTACACATCGACGACTACTTCTATCCGTATCCGGAGAATGACAGCAGCGGAAAGAAAATCGAGTTTCCCGACTCGGCGACGTATGCTCGATACCTCGCGAGCGGCGGCAAACTCGCGAAGGATGATTGGCGTCGCTCGAACGTCGACAAGCTCGTCGAGGACTTGTACAAGGGCGTCCACGCCGTAAGGCCAATCGTGCGTGTCGGCGTGAGTCCCTTCGGCATTTGGCGACCCGGCAACCCGTCGACGATCAAGGGATTCGATGCCTACGATCAGATTTACGCCGACTCGAAGAAGTGGCTGCAGAACGGCTGGCTCGACTATCTCGCGCCGCAGCTGTATTGGCCGATCGCGCGGCCCGATCAGAGCTTCCCGGTGCTGTACGACTGGTGGCTCTCGGTGAACACGAAGCATCGACATATCTGGCCGGGCCTCGCGACGTATCGTGTGGCCGAGAGCAGCCAACGACGCATTCCGGCGCAGGAGATCGTCGACGAGATCGATACGACGCGTGCCCGCGGCGGCGATCTCGGACACATCCACTTCAACACGTCGGTGCTGATGAAGAATCCGGATAGCCTCGACGAAAAGTTGTCGTCGCGATATACGAGGCCGGCACTCGTGCCGGCGTCGCCGTGGCTCGATGCGAAGGTCCCAGGTCGTCCAACGATCTCGTTCGATCGTGATGCGGCAACCAATGAAGCGTTGGTGCACATCGCGCCTGCCAAGGGCGAAACAGTTTGGCTATGGGCAATGCGCTCGCTGCGCGCAGGCGTCTGGACCAACGAGGTGCTTCCAGGTTGGCTTCGTTCGCATCAGCTGATCGGAGGAGACGCGGATAGTGTGACTGTCGCCGCTGTGAGTCGCACCGGAATCGAGAGTCCCGCGGCCAGTGTCAAAGGACGGCCAAAGGATTGACCCTCACGCGCCAACCGAACGATCGACAGTCGGTTGATCGGAAGAACGCGAGAAAATCTCGAAATAGATCCTTCGTCGCGTCGGATAACAGACCGAACTGCCGAGGCCGGCGCCGGGGCGAGAGAGTACGCTCATTGCGATAGTCTCACTGCATGTATCGCCAGCCCCGACTCTCGAAACCGCTCGCGCAACGCGCAGCTCGCTTCGCTGGAGCGGCCCTAGTGGCGTTCTCCGGGGCGTGCAGCAGCAATCCAACGGAGCCAACGGAGCAATCGGCGATTGTCGATGTGGCCGCGAAGGTCGCACAGGCGGCCGCAGCGGTCACGGGACAGGACGCGCCCATCGCGGACGACTATGAGAAAGGCCATTACGTCGGGTTCGATACGCACACCTATCCGGGCACGGCCGTGATGCGCACGTGGAAGGAGACGCCGGGCTCGCCGTATTCATGGGTCGGCTATTATCTGCCGTCGCCCTGTCACGCCGACAAATCCTGGCTTGGCAAACGCGACACTTTGCAGAAGATGGGTTGGGGGCTCGCGATCATCTACGTCGGCCAGCAGACGTGGAGCAAGACGCCGCGGAAGCTTTCGCTGTCGCAACTGAACGCGCTGCGGCGACGCACCGCTTGCTCGACCGACTTGATCAGCGCCGACGAAGGCACGCGCAACGCCGACGACGCCGTCGCGCGGGCGACGAGCGAAGGGTTCGCCGATAGCGTCGTCATCTTCCTCGACATCGAGCGCATGGAGAAGATTCCGCCGGCCATGCGCGACTACTATCGCGCGTGGGCCGCGCGCATGTTGGCCGACGGAACATATCGCCCCGGGATCTATGCGCACCAGCACAACGCGCAGCAAGTCTTCGACGACGTGCGCGATGTCTTCCGTGCCGCCGGCGACACGACGACGCCTCGCATGTGGGTCGCCGGCGGTAAAGGCTTCGACGTCGGGCGCGCGCCGCAGGATGTCGGGTTCGCCTTCGCCGGCGTCTGGCAGGGCGTGATCGACATCGCGCGATCGGTGGCCGAGGTGCGACTGCCGGTGGATTTGAACGTGGCGTCGTGGGCGTCGCCCTCGGGAACGGCCACGCAATAACGATGGCCGAATAGCGATCCCCGCGAGCGCGCGATACATTCGCGGCGCATTTCTTACCAACGCGAGGATCTCGATGAAACGACTTGCACTCATCGCGCTGTGCTTGGCAGCGCCGCTCGTTGCACAGGATACGACTGCCGCACGCACCGGTCGTGGCGCTGGGCGTGGCGGCGGCGGTGGTTGGCGTGGCCCGATGGACTCGGTTCGCGCACGCCAGCTCTACGTCAGCAAAGACCCGAAAGACTTACGCGGCTGCGAGCCCGAGACGTGCGCGCGACAAATTGCCAACAAGCATCGCACCGACAGCGTCTATGCGGCAAAGGCACCTGGCGCCTATGAGTTTCAGAAAATCAAATACAAGAGTCGCGCGGACGGGCTCGAGATTCCGGCGTACGTATTCTCGCCGATCAACAAGGGAACAAAAAAGCATGCGGCGCTCGTCTGGGTACACGGTGGCGTTCACGGCGATTGGGACACAGGCCTCTTCCCATTCATCAAAGAAGCGGTCCAGCGCGGGTACGTGATCGTCACGCCGGACTATCGTGGTAGCACGGGTTACGGCGACGAATGGCTCAAGAAGATCGACTACGGCGGCAAGGAAGTCGACGATGTCCTGTCGGCCGTGGACTACTTGAAGACGGTTCCGTACGTCGACAACAACAAGCTCGGCGTCATGGGTTGGAGCCACGGCGGATTCATCACGTCGCACATTCTTTTCCGCAACGACAATCCGTTCAAAGCCGGCGCCGCGATCGTGCCGGTGACGAACCTGATCTTCCGTCTGTCCGACCACGGACCCGGCTACCAGCGCGACTACGCGGCCGAAGAAGGAATCCAAGGATTGCCGTTCGAGAAGAACTGCGGCCCGCAACACGATCACGATTGCATCGACGAATACATCAAGCGCTCGCCGATCTTCCACGTCGAGAACCTGAAAGTCCCGATGCTCGTGCATGTCGCGACGAACGATTGCGACGTCTATTTCCGCGAAGACCAACAAATGGTCTACACACTGATGGCGCTCAAGCCGAACCTCGCGGAGACGAAGATCTATAAGGATCCGCCCGAAGGGGCAGCGGGTTGCGGCCACACCTTCAGCCGCCGGGTGAACCCGAAGACGCTCGAGCGCGACGATTCCCCCGAGCAGATCGACTCCTGGAACAGGACGTGGGCCTTCTTTGAGAGAAATCTCAAGCCCTGACGCCCGTCCTTACCGCACCTTCGGGCCGCCGGTGGAACCCCGCCGATCGTCAGGCACGAAATGGCTACGGGCGGGCATTTGGATCGCCGGCAGTGAGCGTGCATCGAGCGTCGCTCCTGCCGGCAGCAAGCCTTCGCGGTTCAACAAATACGCGGAGAGCGCGTAGGTCTGATCCGCGGTCAACGAACCTGGCGCGGTGAGCGGCATCGCGCGGCGAATGTAGTCGAACAACGTCGTCGAATACGGCCAGTAGTTGCCGATCGTACGCGGAATCTTGTAGTCGGACGCGAAGTTGAACACGCCTTTCGGTCCGCCGACGAGCTGGGGGTAAGCGGGGGCCATGCCCTCGCCGTTCTTGCCGTGACACGAGGCGCACTTCGCCGCGTAGATCGTCGCGCCCTGCTCTGGGGTTCCGCTGCCAGCAGGCAACCCTGCCCCGTTTGGCGAAACATCGATGTCCAACGCCGCCACCTCGGCCGGAGTCGGCGTATGGCCGATCCCGAACCGCTGCGGCTCTTTGTCGCCCAGATAATCGTCGCGTGCTTCGGCGCGACACGCGGCCACGGCCAGCGTCATCGCAATCACGAGTGCGCGTCTCATGTGTTGGCCTCGAAGGTCACGACGCCGTCGCGCGCGACGCGCCACGCACGGATGGAGTTGAAGTGATAGTCGGTGCCTGGGCCGCGCACGGCCTTCAATTGCGCCATCGTCGGCTGCACATACCCTTGATCATCCGTCGCTCGACTCATTATCAAACTCTCATTGCCGTTCCACTGCCACATGTGCTCGAAGCGGACATGCGCCTTGTTCGTGAGCGCGGTCAGGAGCTCGGCGGCGAGCCACGTCTTGCCGCCGTCGGTGCTGACGTCGACGCGAGTGATTCGCCCACGGCCGCTCCACGCAAGTCCACGAATTGGCCACCATCCCGGTCCGGTGAGGCGCTCTGGGTACGCCGGTGACGTGATGATCGACTTCGCATCCATCTCGAAGCTGAACATCCGGATTTTGTCGCCGGGCAGCGGATCGGTGTACTTCGACGTCTCCCAACGCGTCATGAACGGCTCGGCGCCGAGTTTGATGCGGCGCAGCCATTTGACGTTGGCGTTGCCTTCGTAGCCGGGAAGGAGGAGACGAATCGGGAATCCTTGCTCGGGTCGCAGCGGCTCACCGTTCTGTCCCCAAACGACGAGTGCATCGTCGTGACCTTTGCTCACCGGAATGCTCCGGTCGAGTAGCGACGCATCGCCGCCCTCAGCCAGAAACCACTTCGCGGCGGTCTGGACTCCGGCTTCGCGGAAGAGCGTCGCGAGTGGAACGCCGGTCCATTCGCTGTTGCTCGTCATGCCGTCGACCTGTTGCGGAGTCATTTCCGGTTTGGGCGTTCGGTACGCCGCGCGTCCGTTGCCGGAGCATTCGACGAAGTGCACCCGCGTTACCGCCGGGAAGCGCTTGAGGTCGTCGACGCTGAACTCGACAGGCCGATCGACGAGACCGTGGATGAGAAGTTTGTGCTTGGTTGGGTCGATGGTCGGAATGCCGGCGTGAATGCGCGTGAAGTGCAGATCGGACGGCGTGATCGTGCCGGTCAAATCTTGCAACGGTGTAAGCGAGGTGCCGGTGATCTCACCAACCGGCGCGCGCTGCGGATGAACGAACGGCGATCGTTCGCCGACGGCCGTCGTCGGCGCGCCAGGCACCTTCGTCGGATCGTCGGGAGCGACGGGTGACGCGGGCGGCGGCGCGGGCACTTTCGTTACCTGCTGCGCGTCTGCGCCGGGAAGGTTGGTGAGAAGGACTCCGCCGGCCGCGACCGCGGCGCCGGTGATGAGCTTGCGTCGACTGATTGAAGACGTCGTCTCGGCCATGAGTGTTTTGTGAATTCTACTTGGTGCGTGAAACCGACGCAGGAGCGGCGACGATGGCCGCGGCGGGATTGTTCGTTCGGGGCAACACCTTGGGCGGACGGAACGCTTTGTGGCCTTTCGTGTCGTACGGCGCGTCGGGCGGAGCTCCGCCATCCGGCCAATCGGTTTCTTTGCCCGGCGAGTCGGGACGCGGCATCGCCGTGATGTATGCGGCGACATCGTATGCCTGCTGGTCCGTGAGCGTGCCGGGCCGGTCGAACGGCATGTTGTGCCGAATGAAAGACGCGGCCCGTTCCTGCCGCGCCATCGACGCCCCAATGCTGAAGGACTGCGGGCCCCACAGCGCCGGAATCGGTCCGAGGCCCGCGCCATTGTTGCCGTGGCAGCGCACGCAATTGTCGACGAACAGCAGCCGCCCCTTCGACGAATCGCCGGTAAGCGCTGGCATCTTTGCCAGGCCCTCGCCTGGAACGTGCTCACCCGTCGGGACGCCAGTCGAGATGAACGCGAGATAGGCGACGATGTCCTGCATCTCGCGGCTGTCGGGCGGGAGCTTGGAGCCGGCGAGGCTTCGTGTAAAGCAGTAGTTGACGCGATCCTCGATTGGAACGACGGCTCCGCTCCGGTCCATGTACTTCGGATAGCGAGCGAACGCGCCAACGAGCGGCGCGGCATTGACGCGTCTACCTTCGTCGAGGTGGCAGCTCGTGCAGTTCAAGTTGCCGCCCACGTAACCCGGCAGGCTGTCGTGTGTGTGTGTGAGAATGGCGAGGCCGCGATAGACGGCGATCTCGAATGGATCGTCGGGCGTGCTGTCGACGGTCGGCGCTTGCCACGTATTCGGATTCCACGCGCGCGACGACGGTTTTTGGGTGACAGCCGCCGTCGAATCGACGCGATTGGAAGCTTCCTGCAACGAGCAGGCTGACACCACGGCCAGTGCCGCCAATAGACGAACGCGAGCGTGCATCCGTGTCAGGCCACGTTGCGCAGCACGTTGCCCACGACTTCGAACATATGACTTATCTGATCCCGCTCGACGATCAGCGGCGGCGAGAGCGCAATCGTGTCGGCTGTCGAACGCACGAGCACCCCGGCCTCGAAGCATTTCAGAAACGTTTCGAATCCACGAGCGCCCGGCGCTCCCGGTCGCGGCTCGAGCTCGATCGCGCCGACGATACCGATGTTGCGCAAGTCGATCACGTTCGGCGCGCCGCGGAGCGAATGCACGGCGTCTTCCCAGAACGACTCGAGCGACGCGGCGCGCTCGAACAGACCTTCCGTGCGATAGACCTCGAGCGTCGCGAGCCCTGCGGCCGCGGCGAGCGGATGTCCCGAGTAGGTATACCCGTGGAACAGCTCGATGCCCGCTCCGGAGCTGTTCACGACCGTATCATAGATGTCGTGTCGCACGCACACGGCGCCCATCGGCACCGTCGCGTTGGTGATGCCCTTTGCCACCGTCATCATGTCGGGAACGACGCCGAACTTCTCCGCCCCGAAGGATGCGCCGAGTCGGCCGAAACCGGTGATGACTTCGTCGAAGATGAGGAGGATGCCGTGCTTGTCGCAGATCTCTCGGATGCGCTCGAGGTATCCTTTTGGCGGAATGATTACGCCGGTCGAACCAGCGACAGGCTCGATGATGACGGACGCGATCGTATTCGCGCCATGCTTGATCACCATCTCCTCGAGCGCGTCGGCGAAGTGCGCGCCATGCTGCGGCTGTCCACGCGTGTACGCATTGTTCTCGAGGTCGTGCGTGTGCGGAAGATGATCGACCGCGGGGAGCAGCTGCCCCGCGAACTGCTTGCGATTCGACTCGATGCCGCCGACCGCGATGCCGCCGAATCCGACGCCGTGATAGCCGCGTTGACGTCCGATGAATCGCACGCGCTGCGGCTCGCCTTTGGCTTGCCAATATGCGAGCGCGATCTTGAGCGACGTGTCGACCGCTTCCGATCCGGAGTTGCCGCAGAAGATACGATTGATGCCGTCGGGGAGCATGCGCGTGAGCTGCTGCGCGAGCTCGAACGCGAGCGGATGTCCCATCTGGAACGACGGCGCGTAGTCCAGTTCCAGCATTTGTTTGTGCACGGCATCGGCAATCCTGCGCCGGCCGTGGCCCGCGTTCACGCACCACAAACCCGAGGTGCCGTCCAGCACCTGCCGCCCATCGGCGCTGG
>JAICYT010000192.1 GCA_025934075.1 Gemmatimonadaceae bacterium | reverse complement strand
GGTGGCGCCGCCCTGCAGGACGACTCCGGCTCGACCAACACTCTGACCGGTAAGTCAGCCCGCGCGTTGTCCTACGCGTGCGCCACCGCAGGCACCGGCGCCGTCCAATGCCGCGCCATCTCCCGCCACCCCATCGCCGCCTGCCGCGCCGCTGTTTCCGCCGCTGCTGCTGTTACGGCTGGCGCCGCCGCGCTCGACGCCCGAACGCCCTTGACGATCCTGAATCGGATTCGCCGTCGCCTCGGCAGCGAGCGAGTCAATCGATGGAGACGCGGGCGCAACGCCACCCGGAACCGCCGCGACCTCCAGTCCGCCGCGTGATCCGTATTGGAGCACGAGCGGCAACTGCGACGACGGAATCGCGAACCGCACGAGAATCGGTCGCACTTGGTTGATGACCACTAGCGGCGTCGTGCCCCCCGCGTGGACGAGGTTCCCTTGCTTGACGAGCAGGCTTCCGGTTTTGCCCGAGATGGGCGCCCGGACGACCGTGTTGTCGAGATTGAATTTGGCTTGCGCGACCGCGGCGCGGTCCGAACGCAACGTGGCCTCGCTCGTCGCGGCAGTCGTCAGCTGCACGTCGCCTTCTTGCGGCGTGATCACCTTTGCCGCGAGCAGTTGGCGATAACGATCGGCGTTTTGTTTGGCGTTGACCCAGGTCGCGCTGTCGCGCGAGAGAACCGCGAGCGCCTGCTCGTACGCGTTCTCATAGGGCCGCGCATCGATACGAAAGAGCGCCTGTCCGCGCTGGACTTCTTGTCCTTCCTGAAACGCGACGGAGGTGATGATGCCGTCGACTTGCGGCGTCACGGCGACGCTCTGCATCGGCGCGACGACCCCGTTTGCCTCGATCACGTACGGAACGCTCGCGCGACGGGCCTGCGCGACGGCGACGGTCGCGGCCGGTCGTGCCGGTCGCTCCTGCTTCTTGGCGCAGGCGGTGAAAACGAACGAACCGAGCAGCGCGGCAGCATACAACGGCAACGATGCACGACGATCGTGGAGTTGCAATCCGGTCATCGGGGACGAATCAACGTTTGGGTACACAGCGGAGAACGGTGCAGCGCGAGTGGTCGCGCGTAGCGGGCGGGCTCGACAGACAAAAGGGCGTGGGCGTTGAGCAAATCACCCACGAATCTAGTACGCCCAAGTGGGGCAATGCGTTCAGATTCCGTGATCTGCGCACCGCGATCTTTCGTCCGGCCCCCACATTTCCCGGTCCCAGCTGGCCCGACAATCAGTTCGATGTCCCGAATGCACGAAGGATCTGTCGTCCGAGGACGGCAGATCCTTCGTCGCTTCGCTCCTCAGGATGACAAGGCAACCTTTGGAGCTACGCTTTTCGCGACGGCTTACGGCTTCTTCTTCTTGTCGATCGCGGCCTTCTTGGCGGCCGCGGTGCTGTCGATCCTCGCCTTCTTTGCGTCCGCGGTGCTATCGATCTTCGACTTCATCGCGTTGGCGTTGTCCTTTACGCTGTCCTTGTTGACCTTGCCCTGAAGCGTATCGGTTGTGGTCGTCGTGGTCTTCACGACCGTATCCGTCGTCGGGACCGCTCGGCCGGCCACGGTGTCGGCGGCTCGTACGGTCGTCGTGTCGGTTGCCGTCTGTTGTTCGTTGCCCTTGTTGCACGCGGCGGCGCTCATCACCGCTGTAACCGCGAGCAGGGCTGCCATCGTCCTGTTCATTAGCCTCACCTCGGAGCATGGGGTAACGTGCCTTACCTCCAACCCTACTCTCCGGTCGTGTTAGGCAACCCTCATACCATACTAGCCGACCCAGCCGGCGAATTGGCGATTTGGGGCGAATTGGGCGAATTGGGGTCAGACACCCTTTGCGCTAATTGGGGTCAGACTCCAATTCGCGAATTTGGAGTCTGCTACGGGCGTCAGCCCCCATTTTGGTTAATTGGAGTCTGACCCCATTTGCGCGAAATGGAGTCTGACCCCGATTGACCGAATCCACGCACGACAGACCTAAACCCCCCGCTCAGTTCGGCGATCGCTTTGCCCAGTGCGGCGCCGTCGACCACGTCGAAACGTCAAACAGCGCATCGGGCAGCGCGACATTCGCCTTCCACTCCGAGTATTCCTCGAACTGACGCGGCTTGCCGCCCGAGTACATCTCGATCTTGGTCGCGAGCCAACCGCCACCGACCGGTACATAGTTGTCGAGATGGATGTCGAGCACCGGCATCCCCGCGGCCGGACTCGAGATCATTCGCACGACGACGTTGCGATCGGCATCGATCCAGAACTGAGGCGTCGTCGTGTCGGTCGGCGCGGACACGCCGACGATCCAGACGGGCCGATCGTGCCACCGCCCGCTCGTCACACGTTGCATGTCGATATTGGTCGACTCGAGCTCGCGAATCGTCCGCTCGACGGGCTGCATGTACACGCCTTCGATCATCGGCAGGAACTCGTTGCCACTCGCCTGGCCGGCGGCGGCTTTCCCAGCGCGCACGCGCCAGCTCGAGTCGGCGGTGTAGAGCACGCCGTTGCCAGCCGACAGATCGCCGATGTCGATCCGCAACTGAGCGCCCGCCGAGGGCACGTACCGCAAACTCTCATACCACGTGGAGACGACTGGCGCTTTGTCGGGCGGAAATTGTGTCGTCTTCTGCGTGAACGTCAGCGTTGAGTACCACTTTCCGGCGTACGCATCGTGCATTCGCTGGAGCACTTCGGCGCCGGTCTTCGGGTCGGGGCCGCTGTGCGCCGACGGGCGATAGTACAGCTCGTAGCCGACGTTCCACGTCTTTCCGCCGTCGGTCGACTGCTCGCTGAATTGCCGCACTGACCCACCGGCCAGCGGGGCGAAGCTCAATCGGATGAGCATTTCCTTTCCGCTTGACGGTCGCGACGTTGCGTGAAAGACGAGCGTGTCGCCCCGCCACTCGCTGTCGCGATACTCGGTCACCGCACCGAATTGGCCAACCCAGAACTGCTGCCAGTGGCCAACCTCCGGATTGTACGTGTTGAGACTTTTCCCGGTCGACCCATTAGGCGCCATCCAATTCTCGAGCAGCGCGCACCCGCCACTGACGCGTTGAACGCTGCTCCGCCCCGACGGTTTCCCCATGCGATCCTCGACGTTCCACTCGCCAACCCAGAAGTCGAATCGCCGCCGGTTGAGATCGGACTGACACGGCGCGGCGACTGCTTGCGCCGCTGGCGGTTGCGAACTTTGCGCGCGCGTGCTTGGGACAATGAGGATGGTTCCGATCGCCGCGAGCGCGAACGCACCGTGGCGCCTCAACGAGTTGGGCATCTGTCCTCCGACGTTGTTCGGGCACTGTTCTGACGCAAACTATCAGTTCGCCGGAATCCAATTGCTAGGAAATCATCAGGAATGAGTCGGGATTGGGGTACCCGGCGTGCGTGCGGAAACGCACTGATGCTCTAAGCTCTGAGCTTTGAGCGTTGAGCTTTGAGCCTGCGGACTCGGGCATCGCTGTGGCTCGCAACCGTCGCGACTTCCACCCTGAGCCCAAGCTCTAAGCTTTTGAGCGATTAGCATGGAGCTATGAGCCAGTAGCGGGCCCACTACCGGCTCATCGCTCCTGGCTAAAGGCTCACGGCTTATAGCTGGAGCTCACGCTGGAATTCGCGACGGCGAGTGAGGAGAGACGATGCTCGCGCCCGCGCAGCTCAAAGCTCAGAGCTCAAAGCTCAGAGCTCAGAGTTCAGAGTTCAGCCCTCATCACTGCCTGCCGACCTCGACCAGATTGTCGTCCGCAATTCGATCGATCAGCTTGTTGTACGGATCGATCCCCGCCCGCGTCGGCTGTTGATCGACCACGATCACGAACCGCTGATGCTCCTGCGTGATCTTTTCACGCTTCATGTATAACGGCTTCTCGTCATCCTTCGCGCCGTTGAACACGCCGATCTCGATATAGTCGGCCAGCGCCATCGGCGACTCGACGCCATTGCCGTCGGCCTGAACCTTTCGCGCCTGCACGTCGAGCGTGACCTCGTACTTGCCGTTCGGCAATTTGCGCGACGTCGCCGAGAGTGTCTTGTTGTCGTAGAGAACGATGCGATTGAACCCGTCGTCGATGAGGTACTGGTACTCTGGAGGTGTCTGAGCGCGCAGCGCGTCCACGAGCATGCGTGTGTCCGGATACGGAGTGTTCGGCGACGGCGATTCCGTCTTCGACAGCGCGTCGGTCTGGTTGTTCGCGTTGGTGTACCGGTACTGCGCCAGAAAATTCTTGAGCGCCAGGTTCACCTTGTCTTCGCCGATGTAGTCGGCCAGGGTGTACATGATCTGCCCGCCCTTCTCGTACCACACGTACGTCTCGCGCTGCACCAGCGCGAGCGGCGGCTCATGACGCGACTCGGCCGAGCGACCTCGGAGATACCGATCGAGGAAATGGCTCAGCACACGGTGCATGTAGTCCTTGCCGTACTTGTGCTCCATGAGCATGTACGCCGAGTACTCCGCGAGCGTCTCGGACATCATGTTGGAGCCTTGCACCATGCCGCCGACGAGCTGGTGCCCCCACCATTGGTGCGCGAGCTCGTGGGCGGTGACGAAGTACGTGAGGTCGATGTCCGTCGGCTTCTCGAGCCGGGTGATGAAGCCGATCGCCTCCGAGAATGGTACCGTGTTGGGAAACGACTGTGCGAACGTGCGATACCGCGGATACTCGAGAATTCGGTATTGATTGAACTGGTATGGGCCGAACTGGGACTGGAAGTAGTCGAGACCGTCGCGCGAGCTCGCGAGCATGTCGTCGATGTCGAACGCGTGTCCCGGATGATAGTAGACCTCGAGGTTCACCGGGCCGCTCGGCCCTTGGTGCACTTCCTTGCGGACCGCGTAGCGCCCCGACAGGAACGCGAAGAAGTCCATGATGCGCGTCGATCCCATGCCGTACTCATAGTACCGGCGGCCGTTCTGCTCCCAGCTCTTCTGCAAGTACCCCGGCGCGATCGCGATTTGATCGCCCGACGTGCTGACGACCGTGTGAAACGTGATCCAATCGGAGCTCGGATTGAACAAGTTGAGGCGCGAGCGTACTGAGTCGCCGCGCGGCGCCATCTCGACCAGCGGACCGAGCTTCTCCTCGCGACGGCGACGCGGATCGTCGATCTCGAAGCCCGCGTCATAGCCGATTCCGGGAAAAAATTGGGCGTCGAAGAAGGTGCCGTTGTACGCGAGCTCCGGTGGTTCGTGACCGTCGCTGAAGCCGTGAGTCGTGTGCGACACCGAGAACGTGAGCGTCACGACTTCGCCCGGCGCCAACGGCTGCTCGAAGGCATAGATCGAGTAGAGATCGCGCGGCGCTCGGCTCACGAGCCGAAACGGTCGGTCGAACTTCACATCAGCTACCGATTGTTTCTCATCGGTGATGTGAACTTGCGTGATCGGTGCCCCAGTCTTGTTCTGAAGCGTGTACCGCCCCGTGGCTGCGAACGAGCGGCGTTCAGGATAGATGTCGACCGTTGCGTCGACCGCCGTGACCTTGGGTTGCGGCAGGAATTCATACTTCTTGAAATCCTTCTCGTATCGCGCCTGGATGTGACGCCGATCGCCCGCCGTCAGATACTCGTTGCGCACGTGCGCATTGTAGTAGAACCATGCGCCCGATCCCACGGCGCACAACAGCAACAACGCCGCGGCCGGCGCAAGACGTGGCAGCCTGGCCATGGCCAGTCGCGTCCGTGCTGCGAATGAATCTTCCGCACCGCTTCGCGCATAGGCGATCGAGATGACGCCGAGGAACGCCATGATCGATACCCAGTAGACCGTTGCCCAGAGGATTGCGGTCACGAAGTGCCCGTACCCGTTCATGTCCGAATAGATGTACGCCGGAACCGCGCCCGGGAGATACAGCGTGTTCTCCCAGCCGAACGCGAACAGGATCGGCTGCATCACGATGAGTCCGATCACGATCCCGTGCCCGACGAACTTGTTCGGCACCATCGTCTGGACGAACAACGCGAGCAGCGCGAACGCGAGCACCTGCGGGAAGGCGACGCCGTACAGCTCTTTGACGTATTGCAGCAGCTCGTAGTGGTAGTAGCCGGCGACCGTCTGCATCATGACGCCGGCGACCATCGTCAACGTGATCAGCAGGAGCTCGACGACGACGAGCGCCGCGAGCTTCGACAACCAATCGATCGCCACGCCCACGGGCAGCGCGTCGTGAATCCCGTCGAAGTGCGTGTCACGCTCGCGCCAGACCAATTCGCCGGCGTACAGCGTGCCGACGATGACGAAGAACAAGAAGGCGCTTCCCTCGACCGCCTGCACCATGAGGTACGTCACGGGCCACACATTCTGGCCGGCCACCCTCCCGGCGAACTGGCCGTTGTTGACGGCGAATGCGAGGAGTAGACCGGCGATGCCCCAGAACGGGATCTCTCGGACGATGTTGCGGACGCGCAGTCGCGCCAGCGATACAAATTGGCTAAGCGCAGCTCGTGCCCCAAACACCTGCGTGACGCGCGGGATGCGCGCGGCAACCTTCGACCCGCGCGGCCGAGCGTCTTCCTCGTCCTGCAGCCGTGCCTTGGCCGCACGCTTGCTCTGTGCGCGCGCCGTCAGCGCCTCGACCGACATCGGGAACAACGCCCACGTCACGACAAGCGACACGAGACCGACCGCGCTCCACAACAGGCGGTTGTAGAGAAACACGCCGGGTGAGTTGCCGCTGAAATCCCACGGCATGAGCTTCGTGTTCTTCTCGATCACCGTCCAGTAGCGGCTGACGTTGTCGATGAGAATGAACCCGACCGGATCGGAGATACCCGACCAGAAATGCTCGAGCGAGCGCGCGGCGGAGTAGACCGTGATGCCCACCACATAGACGATGAACAACGCGACGCCCTGGAGATACACGACGAGAATCTTTCGGGTCAGCGCGGCAACCGCGAAGAAGAGTGAGCCGAGGAAAAAGATTTGAATGACGTTGATCGACAAGAATGGCTGGACGTACCACCACAAGTGATTCGGACCGATGCGCGCGTGGTCCGCCCACGGTGCAAGCGTGCCAAGCCACGCGCCGACCATGAGTCCGGAAAACGCAAAGACCGTCGTGACGAACGACCCGGCCCAGCGCCCGCCCAGATATGCGAGCTTCGAGATGGGCTTCGTGAACAACATCTGATACGTCTCGCGATGAAAATCGCGCAGGATCGACGTGCCGAAAATCGCCGCGATGATGATGATCCCGAACATGCTCGCGCCGAAGCTGTTGTACGAGATGGACCACGGCCCGTTGAGCAGAATCTTTCCGTTGGACGAACCGACGGGTCCGAAGCTCTCCGACGCGATGGAGAAGAACGAGAACGCGACCCACATCAAGAAGTAGATGTACGTCGAGACGCTCTTCGCCCGGAACTTGAGCTCGAAGCTGAGAAACTCCCAGAACATCAACATGGGTGTTCTCCGAATCTGCCCTTGTCATCCCGAGCGGAGCGAAGGATCTGCTTTTCTGTTGTCAAAGCTCAGTTCTTCGAGTGGCGGGAAACAGCGAGGAAGTACACGTCTTCGAGACCCGACGGCACGTGTCGGAATCCGTCGCCCGGCGACGACGGCGCAAACACTCGAACTTCATGCTGCCCGCCGACCAGATGACTGCTCACCACCTGCAACTCGGCCTCGATTGCGCGCAGCTCCTCATCGGT
>JAICYT010000132.1 GCA_025934075.1 Gemmatimonadaceae bacterium | reverse complement strand
GTCTTGAACGCGAGAATGCCCGCCATCTTGAAGGACATTTCGTTCGAGTCGACCGTGTGATACGAGCCGTCGAACAATTCGGCGCGGAAATCGACGAGCGGATAGCCGGCGAGCACTCCTCGCACTGATGCTTCTTGAATTCCGCGATCGACCGCCGGTATGAAGTTGCGTGGAATCGAGCCTCCGACGATCTCGTCGACGAAGGTATAGCCGGCCCCGCGGGGCTGTGGCGCGAATCGCACCCAACAGTCGCCGAACTGTCCGCGTCCTCCGGACTGCTTCTTGTGACGTCCTTGTCCCTCGCCTTTCCCCTTGAGGGTCTCACGATACGCGATCTTCGGCTTGGAGAGCTCGGCACCTACGCCAAATTTCCGTTTGAGCTTGGACAACGCGACCTCCAAGTGTCGCTCGCCCAACCCGGACACGATCGTCTCGTGCGTCTCGGCGTTGTAGTGCACCTCGAACGTCGGATCCTCGTCGTGCAAGCGATGCAATCCTGCCTGTAATTTTTCTTCGTCGGCGCGGTTCGGCGCATGCACGGCCATCTGTACGACACCCTCGGGGAAGTCGATCAGCGGCAAGCGGACCGGATGCTGGCGCGACGAGAGCGTGTCGTTCGTATGCGTGTTGCGCAGCTTCGCGACGCAGCCGATGTCGCCGGCGTGCAGTCGCGGAAGCTCGATGCGCTCTTTGCCCTGCGACACCGAGAGGTGATTCAGCTTCTCGGTGACGCTTCGGGTGGCGTTGTATAGCTCGTCGCCATTGTTGATCGTGCCCGAAAAGAGGCGGAAGTACGTCACGTCGCCCACGTGCGGCTCCGACATCGTCTTGAACACGTGCGCGACGCATGGACCGTCGTCTTTCGCGTGGATCTCGACCGTCGCATCGCCCTCGGCACCCTTGAACGCGTGGACTTCCTCCATCTCGAACGCGTTCGGCATGACTTCGACGATCGTGCTCAACACCGCCTGCATGCCATAGTTCAAATCGCCGGACGCGCAGAAGAGCGGGAAGAGCTCCATGCGCTTCATCGCTTCCTTCATTCCCGCGATCGCCTCCTCGCGCGAGATTTCGCCACCCTCGAGGTAATGCTCGAGCAGCGAGTCGTCGGTCGCGGAGATGGATTCGATCAACTCGTTGTAATACTTGTCGAAGAGCGGCTTGGCTTCGTCCGGAATGTCGGACTCTGTGTATTCGCCCGTCTTCACGCCGCGCTTGAATTGGTGCGCTTTTTTGGTGAAGAGATTGACGACGCCGTGGAAGTCCGGCCCTTCGCCAATCGGCACTTCGACGGGGATGACTTTGTTGGTGAGCCGCGTCTTGATCTGCTGATAGATGCGGTCGAAGTCGGCGTGCTCTTTGTCCATCATCGAGACGACGAACATCACTGGATCGCGACGAGCGACGGCATCGCGGAACATGCGCTCTGTGCCGACTTCGACGCCCGATGTCGCGGGTACGACGACGAGTGCACCGTCGGCGGCGGCGAGTCCGGCGACCGCATCGCCATGAAAGTCGAGATATCCTGGTGTGTCGATGAGGTTGATTTTGGTGTCCTGCCACTCGGCGTAGGCACAACCGAGGTTGATCGAGTATCCGCGATCGATCTCTTCGGGAGATCCGTCAGTGAGAGCGGTTCCGTCTTTGACGGATCCATGTCGCTTCGAGCTTCCAGACACGAAGGCGAGCGCATCGACCAAACTGGTCTTGCCGCTCGCCCCGTGTCCCACCACTGCGATGTTGCGGATCTCAGATCCTTTGTACTCCCTCATAGGCTTCTACTCCGTGCGCGAAAGGCATCACGTCACTCTCTTCAATGGACCATGCCCAGGGAAGCCAGGGGCGTCAAGGGGAGTGATCCACCATGAAAATGCAGAGTCTGCCCTCTTGCGCGCGGCGTGGAACCGCGGCGGTGATATGTACGCTACGACAGATTCCCAATGCGCGGCGCGGCGATCAGCCAGGCACGCAGTGTGTCGTCGCCGATCGAATCATCGAGGTTCGGGAAGTCCACGACGAGCGCACGGCCGGTTTGGCGGCGGTCGCTGATGCAGGCAAAGACAATGGCGTCACCGATGTGTACGGCGGTCCACAGTCTTCCCTTGTCGTCAGCGATCACGCGCGCGCCCCCGGACGGTCGTTGGGTGGTATCGCGAGTCGATTGAGTCGGCATTGGCTCCTTACTCTGCTACGTCAGAGAGTGCTCCCAGCAATCGAGCGCGTCAAGGGGAAAGCTCCTTACACTTACCCGGGTATGGCGTGGTGTGGTCGTGGGGCGCGATCGTCGTCATACTCGGACCCTGATCTGTCCCAACCCTGAGAAGAAAACGCGGGGCGGCCAGTGGCCGCCCCGCGTTACAGTCCAAGCTCTGACAAATCAAGTTGCCCGATCAGTCTCCTTCGGTTTCGAACGCTAGTCCGTCTGCCTCTCGAAGCCGCTCGATCACCGATTCGAGCGGAGCGAACACCGGTGCTGTTATTCCAACGATCGGGCCAATCGAGATCGTAATTGCCCGACGCGCACCTTCTGGCCAATCGGGCATCGAAAGCCCGGCAACCAGCCTGCGAATCAATTGCCCGCACTCGAGCAACAGCTGCTTCGCCGTCGAATGCAACGTCTCGAGTGGAATCTCGAGATCGGTTGTTACCAGCTGCCCTGTCGAGTCTCTCCAGGCAGCGTCCCCTACCGCCCCGCGCTCGGGCCAGACACCGAGATGCCGAATCGAGTCAGTGCGTCCGTCGTTGGTGCGATGTGATTCGACGGCTGCAGCGAGCGCCAACGCCAGCGACTCCGGATTCGGCTCCCCATACAACGTCACGATGTCTCGCGACGGCCGCTCAGACGAATGCAACGGCGACGGGACGGAGTTCACATGCGCCAACACCGGCGAGTGATCGGGGTTTTCCTCGAGCATCACGAGGATGTCCATACCCCCCTCCTGATAAAGGTACTGCTCCACTTCACTACTCCCTCGACGATCCGTGACACGCCAGAGTTTCAATTCTGCTGCACTACGTTGTAACGCGCTCGACTCTGACGAACATCACCGCCGTCATTAAATCCAACCCAACGACCGCAGTAATGTTCCTTGTACAACCGTCACGTCTCGCGATCCGTCACATGGATCGCACGCCCCGATTTCATCGTGCATTTCGCAATATTGGAAGGGCAAAGCGCATGCCCACCACCAACGCGAGCGCGTAGACGAGCGCGAGGACAATTCGGTCGCCAAGCTGCAGCACACTTGCGACTCCAGCACCTGTAGAAAGCGTCACAATCCATGATGTCACCAGCTCGGCAACAGCGATCACGATTGCGCCCGCGACATCGCGCCATCTTGCTCGACGTACGAGAACTACGAAGAGAAAGCTCCACACGAACGCGAATGTGACGTGGAACACAAGACCGGCGAGCACGAGCCCAGTGTCGGTGGCCGTCACCGTTCGATGGAACACCACCGCGCTGATCGCGGCGAACGGGAGTACCGCGCTGCCGATCCGATGGCCCATGGCCACAAGCGCGCCGGTCGTCGCGGCTGCCACTACGCTGCCGATGGCGATGCCGGGAGAGGTAGGTTGCGTTGGCACGATGCAAAGCAAGCGGCGCGCAGTCCTGGACTCAAGTAGCCGCAACGGCGTATCTTGGGCCGCTCATGCAAGCAGTCGCCCACCCCGCCACGATTCTCGTCGTGGAAGACAGCCCCGAGCTCGTCGCCCTCCTCCGGCGCGTGCTGCGAGAGCAAGGCTTCAAGGTCCGTTCAGCCCGCGACGGCGAATCCGGACTTACGAGCGCGCTCGACAACCAGCCCGACCTGCTCATTCTCGACGTCGGGCTTCCGCGTCGCGATGGGTTCGAGGTGATTCAGGAATTGCGCCGCAAAGGCATGAGCGCGCCGACGCTCATGCTCACCGCGCGCGCGCAGGTCTCCGATCGCGTCACGGGCCTGGAGTCTGGAGCAGACGACTACCTCGTCAAACCATTCGACGCCGACGAGCTGGTCGCGCGCGTCCGCGCACTGCTGCGCCGCTCCGGGACGAAAGGTCGCGTGGCGCTGCTTCGAGTCGGCGATCTGGTGCTCGATCCCGTCACCCGCGACGTGCACCGTGGCGATCGTCCTATCATTCTGACGCATCGCGAATTCGCCCTCCTCGATTATCTCATGCGCCGCGCCCGCACAACGTTGACTCGCGCTGAAATCGCGAGCCAGGTGTGGCGCCAAGCATCCGCGGATGTCGAGGGAACGAACATCGTCGATGTGTACATCGCGTACCTGCGTAAGAAGCTCGACACCGAACATGACGAGCCGATGCTTCACACCGTGCGTGGAATCGGCTACGTCTTACGACCTCCCGAGGACGACATGTGATCCCGAAGCAAGAAAGCCCCGGCATCGCCGGGGCTTTCTTGCATGTCCTCGTGATGCTGCTACGGCATCATTGCTCGAACATCGGTCCGCCGTCGTCGACACAATCAGGATTGTCTGGCGAAGGGTCGCAGGGCAAACCGGTGGTGATGTTATAGCCGCTGAAGTGCTTGATGCGCCGCCAGACGAGACCGGTCGTCAGGTTCACGTGAGTGCGAAGGCTCGAGTCGAACCCGGCGTCCGTCACACCAGCGGAGCTCAAGCTCGGCGCGTAGTAAATCCCCAAGAAATGGAGCGACGACGGATTCGACGCGAAGTAGCTCGCAAAGGCCGTCAAGATTGGAGCGTATACGCTCGTCGAGATCCGAACTTCGGTGGTCGGATTGAATCGCAGCGCGGGCGAGAAATCCACCGACAAGCCGTTGGCCGTGAAGCCGTAGGTCGCGGTGACGGTGATCGACTGCCCGTCTTTGAGCGTCGCGCAGGGCGAGTCCCACGTGCCGGGACCATAGCTGCTCACCGACGGATCGCACACCGAATTCGATGGAAAATTGATCGTGTAGAGGCCGTCACCGATCGAATACTTCCCGCCGGCTGAGGTCAGCGTGAATGTCGTCGTGCGAAGGCTGCTGAACCACAACGACGGACTGATGTCGAGAACCGGAGCGCCACTCGGCGACAGCTCGCGCGCCGACACATCGCGGGGGCTCGTCGGCGTGTCGGAGCAAGCGGTAACAGCAGCCGCTGCCGCGATACACGCGATCAGGGTCCTAGGGAATCCGCGCATTTGGCACCACTTATTGAATGAGAGTTCGAGCTCACAATCGCTTCAGACTTCGCCGGCTGAAACGAGCTCGAAGATATGCCGATTCGCTATCTAACGCCAGCGGACAGAGCGGGGATGTGACAATTGTCACCGACTCAAAAGTGCGTCATAACGTCTTGTCATCTCCGCATATCCAAGTTTTCTAACACGCTCGCCGTATCGACGAACGGACGATCTGACCCCTTCCGCATCCAGCTCGATCAAATCGTCGGCACAACTGGCGGTAAGCCACGCCGCACAGTAGAGATCGGACGATTCGGCCAAGGTGACCGCTGACGCGAACCGCTCGAGCGCCTCCGTGTGATCACCTTCCCGAACGGCCAAGCGAACCAAGAAGGCCTCCACCAACTCTCGATTCTGAAACCAATCAGGCCGACTACCTATTCGCCCTTTCAAGGCATCGTGCGTTCGTCGCGCCGCATCCATGCGGCCGAGCTCCAAAAAGCAAATGCCGATTCCCGCAAGCGCCCCGATTTCGATATCCGACTGACCGATTCGCTGCGCGAGCGGACTCGTTGCTTCATACAACTCCACCGCTGATTCCCAAAGCCCGAGCTCACGCTCGACGTGCGCCATGTTGTAAAGAGCGCCAAGCTGGAACTCGCTATGCTTCACCGCCGCGAAGAGGCCAAGCGCCTCTCCAAAAAGATCGCGCGCGCGATCGTATTCGCCACACTTTTGTGATAGAACGCCGAGATTCACGGCCGCGACGCCCCAAATGTCTGGCATTCCGCCCGAGCGAGCGATCGAGATCGCTCGACCATACGCTTCCGCAGCCTCGTCCAGACGAGCCTCGAACTGTGCGGCGATCCCCAGATTTCCATAGCTTCGCGCCTGACCGCGCACGTCACCGACTTCCTCGAAGATTCGAACCGCGCGCGCATACGCCGCATACGCCGAGCTCGGCGATTCGGTCACTACCGTATTTCCAAACCGATTCAGCGCGTCGGCGAGCAGGGCGCAGTCGCCAAATGTCTCTGCCGTCTCCACACACTGCGTCGCCAACCGCTCCGCCGTACGCTGATCGCCGAGCCGGCTGTGGGTCTGCGACGCCATCATCAGCAGCGCCACGCGCTCGCGATCGAACCCGAGTCGCTCCGCCTCCGCTTCGAGCGCGACCAGCGAATCGAGCGTCACGCGTGCCGGCTGACCCAACTCCATCCGCGCACGTTCTCGCAGGCGCTTGAGCGTCAACGCCCGACGCTCATCGGCCTGTCCCGCGAACCACTCGATCGCCAGATCGCAAAGCTCCTCGACCTCATCGAAGCGACCGCCCGTCTCCGCCAAATGCGCGAGCGCGACGCGAATCTCCGCCAACTCAGCCGGCGTCGTCGCGTTCCGAGCCGCGAGCTGCAAGTACTCGCCGGCCGTCGCGTTCGCGTAGACGCGCTCCGCCGCCTTCGCCGCGAGCTGGCCCCACCGGTACGCCTCGGCGGCATCGCCAGCGGCGTCGAAATGCAGGGCGATCTCTCCGGCACGATCCGGACGACGATTGGCCAGCGCCCGCCCGACGCGTTGCTGCAGTTGGCGCATCTGATCGCGCGACAGCGCTTCGGTCAAGACTTTCGCGATCTCCTCGTGCGCAAAGGCATACGATCCTTCACGACGCTCAAAGCTGGGCCGCAACAAACCGGCGGTGAGCGCCTCCGAGAGCGCGAGCTTTACCGCCGGCTCGCTTCCAGCTCCGGCGGCGACGACAAGCTCGACATCGAACTCGCGCCCGATGATCGCTGCCGCTGCCAACACCGCTTGCGTACTCGACGAGAATCGGCTGAGTCGCTGCGCGATCAGCGCCGTCCTCCCCGACGGCAAGCGAAGCTCGGACACTGGCGTCCATTCCCAGCGGATTCCGTTATGCCAAATAGCTCCTTGCTCCACCAGCGCGCGCAACAGCTGCGCGATGAAGAGCGGATTGCCTTCCGTGTGACGATACAGGAACGCCAAGAACTCGCGCCCCACCTGCTGCCGGTGGAACGCTGCCTCCAACCATTGCTTCACTTCCTCTCGCGTGAGACGAGAAAGCGGCAGCTCGCGAGAGATGTTGCGACGCTTGAGCATCTGGCGATACGGCGACGCGTCATATGCCGAGTCGGGACGATGTGCCAGGCAGATCATCATGCGGTCGGTATCGAGCTGCGACAGCAAATGCTCCAGCGCATCCCACGATGTCGCATCGGCCCACTGCATCTCGTCGAGCACGATCACGAGCGGCCGGGTCGCCGCCAGCGATCGCACATAATCGGCGAGCTCGCCGAGCAGCCGGTATTGACTGCCCGTGTGCTCGGCACTGCCGGTCGTGCCGAACGACGGCTCGAGATGTTGAAGCTCGTGCCACTCACGTTCGACCGACGCCGGAAAACGATGCGTTGCCGCAAGCAGCGCGCGCCACGCACCATATGGCTTGCCGATGGCCAGGTTCGACGACGACGCCATCGCGAACATTCCTCCGCGCAGGCGCACCTCCGGCTCGAGTTGGCGAAGAAGCGTCGCCGTACCGGATCCGGTTTCGCCGGACACCGACACCACACGCGGATGTCCCGAGCAGGCTTCGTCGAGCCACTTGCTCAAGAGCTTCATCTCCTCGACGCGACCGGCAAGCCGGTCGATCGCCAAGGGACGGTAGAGCGCCTCGCGATACGGCAGCGGCGCGGCAGCCGCACCGTCTCGCCCTTGGGTGCGAATTCGCACCAACGCCCCGTGCGCGGCTGCCGACACTCCTTCGTACGTCGCGCTGTGCTCTGGAGACGCCGCGGTCCCGATGGAAAGCGTGACTTGGCCGTGACCGTTCGCGAACGTATGTGTTCGCACCACCGCGCACAGCCGCTCGCCGATCGACCTCGCCTCCTCCGAGTTGGTGTTCGCGAGCACCACGACCAGCCGTTCGCCGATCATGCCTACGGAGTCGTCGTCGCGAAGACTGTTGCGCACGATCTCGCGCACGACGTCCATGGCCGGCCGCGATCCAGCGGGGCCGACGCCGTCGCGGGGATCGATCTCGATCACCATGACGGCCATCGGGCGCGCCGCCGTGGTCGCGGCTACCGCGGCTTGCGCGGCGGTAACGAAATCGTCGGGAGAGGTATAGAAGTGGGGCACGACGGTAAGAACCTAATTCTTAACGCTGATGCAACCAGGCACGTCTACCTGGGTGTCACTCCTCGGAAACGGATGTCCGTTCATGCGTACTTATAACGTTGTTGCGTGGCTTTTGGCGGCCGCTGCATGCGGCGCTCAATCGACCAAACCGGCCCCTGCCGGCCCAACGCCAATGGCGTCCTCGGCCTCAGCGGGCCAATCGCAGGAGTTGCTGCCCGACGAGCAAATCCAGCAGGCGCTCAATCGTCTCACGTTCGGCGCGCGCCCCGGTGATGCCGAAAAAGTTCGCAGCATGGGCGTCGACAAATGGATCGACCTACAGTTGCATCCAGAGCGTATCGAAGACGCGAAGACGGATCAGCTCTTGGCTCAATATTCCGTCTTCAACATGAAGACGAGCGACATCGTTCGCGACTACAACATGGTCCAGCAGCTCCAGCGTCAGGTCAAAAGGACCGATGCAAAGGACTCGACCATGAACAAGGCACAGACTCGCCAGGAGATCATCGCGCAGAATCCGCAGCTCGCCGAGGCGGCGCGGAAGGCGCAGCAGCTCACGGGCGAGGTTCAGTCGGCCAAGCTCGCTCGCGCCGTCACGAGCGACCGCCAGCTCAACGAAGTCATGGTCGACTTCTGGGAGAATCATTTCAGCGTCTTCGCCGGCAAGGGACAGACGCGACTCTTTCTCGCGCAGTACGACCACGACGTCATCCGTCCCAACGCGCTCGGCAAATTCCGAGACTTGCTCGGCGCCGTGGCCAAGAGTCCGGCAATGTTGTTCTTCCTCGACAACTGGCAGAGCGCAGCCGACAGCACGCAGCCGACGCTCGCCGCCCGTGGTGGCGGTCGTGGCGGTCGTCCTGGGTTGCGGCCCGGCATCATTGCCCGCCGTCCCGGACGAGGCGTGATCGGGGGATTTGGTGGCGGTCAACAGCTTCCACCAGCGGTGCGCGAGCGATTACAGAATGCGACGCCGGAAGAACGCCAGCAGATCATGCAGCGGTTGCAGAAGCAAGCCAAGCGCGGCCTCAATGAAAACTATGCTCGCGAGCTGATGGAGCTGCACACGCTCGGCGTCGACGGTGGCTATACGCAGAAGGACGTTCAAGAAGTCGCGCGCGCACTGACCGGTTGGACATTCAACCGACAGACGGGCGAGTTCTTCTTCAACCCGGCAATCCACGATGCCGGAGAGAAGACGATCCTCGGCCACAAGTTCCCGGCCGGCCACGGCGAGGAAGAAGGCGAGCAAGTGCTCGATCTATTGGCGCGCGCTCCGGCGACAGCGCACTTCATCACGACAAAGCTGGCGCGCCACTTCGTGAGCGACGAGCCGCCGAAAGCCCTAGTGGATCGCTGCGCGAACACATTTACGAAGACCGATGGCGACATTCGCGAAACGGTGAAATGCGTCGTGACATCGCCCGAGTTCTTCAGTCGCTCGGCGTATCGCGCCAAGGTGAAGACGCCGTTCGAGCTCGTAGCCAGTGCGCTGCGTGCCGTGGACGCGCAACCCGACATGACGCCTCGCACCGCGCAGATCGTCGCGCGACTCGGCCAGCCGATCTTTGGTCGCCAGACGCCCGACGGCTGGCCCGACCGCGGCGACGCGTGGATGAACACCGGCGCGATCCTCAACCGGATCAATTTTGGTTTGAGCCTGGCGGCGGGTCAGGTGCCGTCGGCAGCAATGCAGAACTGGCCGCAATTCACTTCGCTCAGCACGCAGCCGCGCGAGCAGCAAGTGGACGGCGTGGTGAAGTCGATGCTCGGCGGACAGGTATCGCCCGAAACACGACAGGTGTTGATGAGCGGCGAGAACCCGATGTTGTCGAAGCCCGCCGCAAACGATGTGAACGGCATGGCGATCATCGACGACAGCGCGTCGACCATCGCGGGTGGGCGCGCTGACCGTCAAAAAGGAAAGACCGAGCCGGGAAAAGGATTCCCACGAGGTCGCGGCGCTCAGATTCCCGGTTTCGGTCGGCCGGTGAATCTGCAAGGATTGCCGCAGGTCGTCGGACTCGCGTTGGGCGCACCGGAGTTTCAGCGCCGGTAACGGGTGAAACGGTGGAATGAGGATATTGCAATGAATCGAAGAGTGTTCATGAAATCGGGCGCGATGGCGCTGGCAACGATGGGACTCAACCCCACGTTCCTCCGTCGCACGGTGTTCGCGCAGGATTTGCTCAAGGGCGCCGCACTCAACGGCAATGCGCGTGGCAAAGTCCTGATCGTGCTGTTCCAGCGCGGCGCGGCTGACGCATTGAACGTCGTCGTGCCGCATGGCGAGAAGGCGTATTACCAAATGCGTCCGGCCATCGCCATTCCGCGTCCGGTGTCAGGCGCGGCTCAAACGGCGATCGACCTCGACGGATTTTTCGGGCTGCATCCGGCGCTTTCGCCGTTCAAGAAACTCTGGGACGACGGCATTCTCGCGACGGTTCACGCGGTCGGCAGTCCGAGCAACACGCGCTCGCACTTCGACGCGCAGGATTATATGGAAAGCGGGACGCCCGACAACAAAGGCACGCGCGACGGTTGGCTCAACCGCTATCTCGCCGTCAAAGGCACGTGCGACGAATGCAAGCTTCACGACGGCACGTCGGCGGAGAAGTCGCCGTTCCGCGCCGTCGCCATGACGCCGCAGACGCCGCGCATTCTCGAGGGAGGTGCGCCGAGTGTGGCGATGAACAATCTGGACGAGTTCACGATTCGGACGAACGGAACGCAAGCCGATCGCATCGAGGCGCTGTATCGCACTGGCAACGCCGACGTCGTGCACGCGGCTGGGGGCGAGATGTTCGAGGCGATGAAGATGCTCAAGGCCGCGAATCCGCAGCAGTACATCCCGCAGAACAACGCCGACTATCCGCGCAGTCCGTTCGGCCAGCACCTGCGTCAGATTGCGCAGCTCATCAAGGCCGACGTCGGGCTCGAGATCGCGTTCGCCGACGTGGGTGGCTGGGACACGCACGTCAACCAGGGCGGCGCGACGGGTCAGCTCGCCAATCGTCTCGACGATTTCGCCAAGTCAATCGGGGCGTTGGTGCAAGACCTCGGCGATCGCATGAGCAGCGTCACGATTCTCACGATGTCGGAATTCGGCCGCACGGCGCATCAGAACGGCAATGGCGGCACCGACCACGGCCATGCGACGTCGATGTTCGTCATCGGCGGCGATGTGAAGGGCAAGAAGGTCTACGGCAAGTGGCCGGGCCTCGAACCGGAACAACTGAACGAGGGCCGCGATCTGGCGCTCACGACGGACTTCCGATCGGTGTTCTCCGAGGTGGCGTTCAAGCACCTTGGCGCGGCGAAGATGGACGCGGTGTTCCCTGGCTTCACCGGCGACCAGTCGAAGTGGTTGGGCGTGTTGTAGGCAGTTTGGGTTGATTGGGTTACTTGGTTAATTGGGTTGATTGGGGTCAGACTCCATTTCGCGCAAATGGGGTCAGACTC
>JAICYT010000258.1 GCA_025934075.1 Gemmatimonadaceae bacterium | reverse complement strand
GAGCGTCTGGTGGCCAAGCTGCGCGCGCGGATGGAGAAGCTTCGTGTCGGTTCGCCGCTCGATAAAGCGGTGGACATGGGCGCCATCGTGGCGCCGGTGCAGCTCGAGCGGATCAGGGGGTTGGTGCAGCAGGGTGTCAGTGAAGGAGCAACGATGTGGCAGCCGTCGTGGGCCTGCCCGACCGAGGGATGCTTCTATCCGCCGACTCTGTTCACCGACGTGCAACCCTCCTCGACGATCGCGCAGGTCGAGATCTTTGGTCCTGTACTCGTGACGATGACCTTCCGGACGCCAGAAGAATCGGTCGCGCTGGCGAACAACACACCGTATGGTCTCGCGGCGAGCATTTGGACGGAGAGCATCAACCTCGCGCTCGACATCGCGCCGAAGATCAAAGCCGGCGTCGTGTGGGTGAATTCGACGAACATGTTCGACGCGGCGGCGGGATTTGGCGGCTATCGCGAGAGCGGCTTTGGCCGCGAGGGTGGCCGCGAGGGAATGTGGGAATATCTAAAGCGCGGTGGAGCGAAGGTGCGCGGCGCTGCGCGCCGCACAATTGCATTGAAGCCTACAGCTACGCCATTGAGCGCCGCAGGCGCCAACCCGCCCTCCACGCTCCACCCGCCACCGTCCAACCTACCTCTAATAGATCGGACGCCCAAGCTTTTCATCGCCGGCCGGCAAGCGCGTCCCGATCAGGGTTATACACGTCGCATTGTTTCGCCTTCGGGCGCGCTCGTCGGCGAGTCTCCAGAGGGCAATCGTAAGGATATTCGTAACGCCGTGGAAGCCGCGCAGTCGGCGGCGAAATCATGGGGCCGAGCCACGGGACACAACCGCGGTCAGATTCTGTACTACATCGCCGAAAATCTCTCGGCGCGCACGGAGGAGTTCGCGGAGCGCATCGATGAGATGATCGAATGCGGCGGCCGGCGCGCGAAGCAGGAAGTCGACGCTTCGATCTCGCGGCTGTTCACGTACGGCGCATGGGCCGACAAGTACGATGGGGCGGTGCACAGCGTTCCGATTCGCGGCGTCGCCATCGCGATGAATGAGCCGATCGGTGTCATCGGCCTCGCCTGTCCCGATGAGTATCCTTTATTGGGCATGATCTCACTCGTCGGGCCGGCGATTGCTACCGGCAATACGACCATCGTGATTCCGTCGCAAACGTCGCCGCTCGCCGCGACGGATTTTTATAGCGTTCTCGAAACGTCGGACGTTCCGGCCGGCGTCATCAACATCGTCACTGGCGACAAGGACGCCCTCGCGAAGGTTCTTGCCGAACACGACGACGTCGAGGCGATGTGGTACTTCGGAACGCGGGATGGTGTGCGCATGACCGAGCTCGCGTCTGCCTCGAACATGAAGCGGACGTGGGCGACGTGGCATGGGCGTGATTGGCTCGACACCAAGGACGGTGAAGGCCGCGAGTTCCTGCGGGCCGCCACACAGGTCAAGAACATTTGGGTTCCTTACGGCGAGTGAGCGCGGCCGCTGGAATTCGTTTTCCACTCCCTTTAGCCGCTCTCTCCCGCCGGAAGGCCTCAATGTCTTCGCGCGTCCTCGTATCCACTGCGCTTGTCGCCGCGGCGCTCGCTGCCGGCTGCAAAGAACAAGCGCCAATTCCACACACGCCGACTCACCTGATCGTCGTCTCGGGCGGAAATCAGTCGGGTGACGTCTCGGCGTCGCTTGCGCTGCCGCTCGTGGTGCAGGCACTCGACGGCGCGAACCGGTCCGTAGCCGGAGTACCCGTCGCATGGGCGGTCACCGGCGGCGGCGCTGTTTCCGCCGCAACCAGCACGACCGACAACGACGGCAAGGCAACGGTGACGTGGACTCTCGCACCGGCGGCGGGTGTGCAAGTCGTCACGGTGACGAGCAACCAGATCTCGAGCGCGTCTGTCTCGTTCGTCGCGAACAACGGCGCCGTCATCAGCGGCACGGTGACCTCACTTGGCGGAACGCCGTTCGGCGCGAGCTTCTCGCGTACTGTCTCGCGGTCGTCGAGTCTCGCACCCGCGCGCACGATCACTCGTCATCCGTCGACGAACAGGATCGTCATCGGGTTCAAGAACGAGCTACTCGGGCTCGCCTCCGTCGGGTCGTCGAGCTATCACTCGATGGCGACTGCAAATCAGACGAAAGGCTTGTTGCAGCAGCGAGTGTCGGTGTTGTCGCGAGCGCGTGGTCTAACGAATGCTGAAGTTTCGCCGGCGCTCGTCGCGGCGCGCGTTCGCGTGACGGACACGACGCAGATCGAGGCTGTGATGGCGGCGCTGCGCGCCGACCCGAATGTTGCCTGGGTCGAGCGCGACCAGATTGTTTCCATCCGCGATGGCGCGCCTCGCCCGATGGCGGCGCTGCAACTGCCATCGCTCGAGCAGCGGCCGACGTTCGGCGCGCCGGCAATCGTCGGCAAAGTGCCGAACGATCCCGGATTCTTCGAGCAGTTGTGGCCGGCGCAGATGGTCGATCTTCCGCGCGCGTGGGCAATCACGACGGGAAGCCCGAGCGTCATCGTCGCCTCGGTCGACATGGGCATTCGCTTCGATCACAACGACATCGCGGCCAATCTCACCAGCGACGGCTACGACTTTGTATCGCAGTTCGCCACGCAGGGCGGATCGGCGGATACCGTACAAACGCTTTGCGACGGCACGGCAACGTTCGCGACGGTCGAGGGTGACGGCGACGGGCCGGATCCCGATCCGACCGATCCCGACGATCTTCGCTTCGACGGCAACGCCAATTGTTGGTTCCACGACACGCTCGGCGATCATGGGCTGTGGACCGCAGGCATCATCGGCGCCGTCGGCAATGAGGGGTCCGGCATCGCGGGGGTGAACTGGAGCGTGAAGATTCGTCCGGTTCGCGTCCTCGGCATAACGGGCGAAGGCACCGATTTCGACATTGCGCAGGGTGTCTTGTACGCCGCTGGCCTTCCCGCGATCGGTGCGGATACGGCCCTCGTACAAGCTCCATCGCGTGCGCCGATCATCAGCATGAGTCTTGGCGGCGGTTCGCCCAGCACCACACTCGCGGATGCCATTGCGGCGGCATCTGCGGCGGGGTCGCTGATCGTGGCGTCGGCCGGCAACGATGGATTGGATTTCCCGGTATTTCCCGCCGCGTACCCGAACGTCATGGCAGTGGCGTCGGTCGGCATGGACGGCGCGCTCGCGACGTACTCGAATGCCGGCACGTTCATTTCAGTTGCCGCCCCGGGTGGTGATTTCCGTCTCGATGACAATGGTGGTGGCGGCGTGGTCGGACCCGGTTGGAACTTCGTGACGGGCCGGCCGACATTTCTGTTCGGCTATGGGACGTCGGCATCGGCGCCATTCGTGTCGGGCATCGCGGCGCTGATGCTCGCACAGAATCCCGGTCTCACGGCGCAGCAGATTCGTTCGCGCATCGAGCAGTTCGCGATGCGGCCGGCTGGCTTCACGCGCAGCGACGCACTTGGCTGGGGCATCGTCAACGCGTACAACGCGCTGACGCAACAGAACGGGCCGCCTCGTCAAACGCTCGTCCGTCTCGTCGATGCGACGAGCGGTGCGCTGGTGAAGTCGGCCAAGGTGAACACCGATGGAAGCTTCGCGTTCACGCGCCTCGCGGCCGGATCGTATTTCGTCCAGGCGGGCGACGACGAGTCCAATGACGGCGTGATCGGCGTCGTGGGCCGTCGGTTCGCATGGGCAGGCGGTTTCGGCAAGCCGACGGTGTTCAATGTCAGCACCAACGCGCAGGCCGTCGCGATCGCCCTCGGCATTCCGACGGAAGTCGAGCCAAATGACGACATCGCGCATGCGAATGCGCTGAGCGTCGGCAGCTACGTCACCGGCAGTATTACGACTCCCGATGTGAGAGACATCTATAGCGTGACGATTCCGACAGCGGGCACGTACACGTTCGAGACGTCGGGTCTCGTCGGGTCGTGCGGCCTGGGGATCGAGCTGGATACGTTCCTCACGTTGTCGAGTGCCGTCGGCACCGCGACGATCGGGACGAACAACGACTTCACATCGCCGACGGGCCGATTCTGCTCGCGCATTCAGGCGACGTTGGCGCCGGGCATCTATTACGTGACTGTGAGTGGCACCGGCGCGAATGGCCTCGCGTCGCACGGACGTTATCGCCTCGAGGTGCGGTCGGGGACGTAAACGGTGGAACGGTGGAACGGTGGAACGGTGGAACGGTGGAACGGTGGAACGGTGGAACGGTGGAACGGTGGTACGGTGGTACGGTGGTACGGTGGTACGGTGGTACGGTGGTACGGT
>JAICYT010000183.1 GCA_025934075.1 Gemmatimonadaceae bacterium | reverse complement strand
GTCCAGAATCGAACGTCACCCACGCCAATGTCGATGAAGTCGACGACGCCGCGCGGCGATCGAAATCGGTCGAGCAAGTTCCCGGCGGCACCGCCCCACGCGAGCCCCAGCGCGAGCACACGCGTCATGTCTCCTGAGGCAGTGGTCCGGTACAGCCGCCACAAAATGAAGAGGGCGATAACTGCGAACGCGCCGAAGATGTAACGCGAGTACTCGCCGAGCGACATGCTGAACGCGGCGCCGGGATTGAATGCCAGCGTCAGCCGAACGACGTCACCGACGACGCGCCGCGGAATGTGGACGTCCAAACTTCGAACGGCGAGCACTTTGGTGGCGACGTCGAGACAGATGACGGCGGCGGCCGTCGTCCAGAACACGCGGCCGTTGTTGTCCGGTGCGCTCATGTCCTGCCGCTTACGAGAGCTCGCCGGACTCGCCGGCGATGGTCGCCGGCGCCGGCAGCGCCGCTTGTTCCGCGGCGATGTCCTCGCCCCACAAGACCCACGCCAGCAGGAACGCTCCCAAACTTACCGCCATGTCGGCAATGTTGAACGTCGGCCATCGAGAGTCGCCGAACCCAATGTCGATGAAGTCGACGACACCGGACGACGATCGCACACGATCGATCAAGTTGCCGAGCGCCCCGCCGCACACGAGCGCGAGCGACAACGCACGAAGGATGTCGCCAGGACGAGTCGCGGCGTAGAGTCGCCCGAGGATCAGGAGGGCGACAATCGTCAGCACCATGAAGATCCAGCGCGAGTACTGCCCCATCTGCAACCCGAACGCCGCGCCAGGATTGTGGACGAGCGTGAAGCGGACCCACTCGCCGTACACGGCATGCGGGAGTCCTTGTGGCATCAAACGGGCGGAGGCGATCGCCTTCGTGCTGAAGTCGACCGCCGCCACCAGCGCCAGCACGGGCCAGAACAGCCCCGCGTTACTTCTTTGCATCTTCCTCCCGCTGCTTGCAGTCGATGCAGTAGCGGGCATGTGGAAGGGCATCCAGCCGCTCGAAGGCAATCTCGTTACCGCATTGATGACATTTGCCAAAGCTCTCCGGTGCACGATACAACCGGCGCAGCGCTTCGTCGATATGCCAAAGGAATCGGCCTTCCTGACTCGCGAAGAGAAACGCTTTTTCGCGCTCCATGGCGTCGGTCCCCTGATCGGCCATATGGAACGAATAGCTGCTGAGATCTCCGTCTGCGGACTGAGGCGTTGCACCGAACGCTTCGTCGGCCCGACCCAGCTCCTTGAGCACTCGCCTGCGCTCCTCCTGCAGGCGCTTCTCGAAGTGCTGCAGCATTTTCTTGTTCATGCCCTTCGGCTTCTTCACGCCGTTGATCGTCGCCATTGCTACTGTATCCTGTTGATGGCCGCGTAGGCCGTAATCCCGTCGAGGTCGATGGCGTTCATGTCCTGCCCCGTCAGTGCACCTGCGTCCGTGCTCATGAACACGAGCTCGGTTGCCAACACTTCGTCCGCGATGCGATCGCCGCGAGCGTCGATCACGGCCTTGACCTCCTGACTCCCGGCCACGGTCAGCACGATACGGTCGCTCACCGAAAGCCCCGACTCCTTTCGCATACGTTGTACCCGGCTAATGAGCTCTCGGGCGTGCCCCTCGAGCTTGAGCTCGGGCGTCACCGTCGGGTCGACCGCGGCAAAGAAGCCTCCATCTTCCTGGACTGCCAACGATCCCGACGCGCGGCGAATGATCGTCAGGTCGTCAAGCCCCAGCTCATGCGACTCCCCCTCGACGCTCACAACGAGTACACCGCCATGGACGAACTGGCGCAGCTGCTCGCTTCCGAACGCGGCCACCGCCTGCGCGGCCAGTGGCGTCTTCTTCCCGAACTTCTTACCGAGCGAACGGAAGTTCGGTTTCGCCTCGAGCGTCACGAGCGCGTCGCCGGAGCTGGCGAAATCCACCTCCTTGACGTTGAGCTCAGCGGCGAGCAACGGAATCAAGGGCACCAACGCATCTTCGCTGACATTCGGAGCGACGCAGATCATCCGCGCCAGCGGCTGTCGCACTTTGATCCCAATCTCCTCGCGCGCCGACCGGCCCAAACGCGCCAGCGTCCGGATGGCATGCATGCTGGCGTCCAGTGTCGGTTCCACATGTTCGGCACGCCGTGACACGAACGGTGCCAGGTGCACCGATTCGCCCGTCAGCTCGCGATGGACCCAGTCCGTCAGGAATGGGCAAATCGGCGCAAGCAGGCGACACACGGAAACGAGCACCTCGTGAAGCGTGGCGAATGCGGCGCGGTTGTCCTCGCCGTCGACGTCGTAGAAGCGTCCACGGTTCAAGCGTACATACCAGTTGGCGAGATCGTCGTCGACGAACTCGATGATCGCGCGCGCGGCGGTCGTCGCATCGTACGCCTCCAGCGATGTATCGACAACGCGTTCGACCGATGCGAGCCGGCTGATCATCCAGCGATCGATGACGGGGCGCGCCGACAGCGGCGGATCCTGATCGGACGGCGACCAACCGAAGTTCGCGTACTGCGCGAAGATTCCGCTGTAGATGTTCTTGAAGGTGCGCAGGAATCGGCCAGCCTGCTCGACAAGCATGCGCTCATCGAAGCTCCGTGGCACCCATACATTGCTCGACGCGACGAAGAAGAGCCGCACGGCATCAATGCCGTGGCGTTCGATCACGCCCCACGGCTCGATGATATTCCCGCGGCTCTTGGACATCTTGAGGCCGTTTTCATCGAGCACTTGGTCGTTCACCACGACGGCGCGGTACGGCGACGCGGATGCGAGATCAGAGTTGTTCGGAAGTGCGTCGCCGAGGCCCGTCGCGATCGCCAGCAGCGAGTAGAACCAGCCGCGCGTCTGATCGACGCCCTCGGCGATGAAGTCGGCCGGAAATTGGCCGGTGATCTGTTCGCGATTCTCGAACGGATAGTGCCACTGCGCAAACGACATCGACCCCGAGTCGTACCACGTGTCGATCACTTCCGGCGCGCGACGCATGGTCCCCGCGCAGCCAGCCGAGTGACACCGCCACGTGTAGTGATCGACGTTCGGTTTATGCGGATCGAAGTCATGTGGCAGCACTGCTCCGGCGCGGTCCGCGAGATCCGCGAAGCTGCCGATGCATTCGACGTGCGATGGCTCGCCGTCGCAAATCCATACAGGAAGCGGCGTGCCCCAATACCGGTCGCGCGAGATCGCCCAATCGATGTTGTTCTCGAGCCACTCACCAAACCGACCTTCCCCGATGAACGGCGGATGCCAGTCGACGCGCGCATTCCGGGCCAGCATTGCATCGCGGAATGCCGTCGTGCGAATGAACCACGAGGTGCGCGCGTAATAGATCAGCGGCGTACCACAGCGCCAGCAGTGCGGGTACGGATGCGTAATGCGCCCGGCCTTCCACAAAACTCCACGGTGCTTCAGTTCCTCGATCAGCAGCGGGTCTGCATCCTTCACGAACAACCCGCCCACGACCGGCATCGACGAGGGAAACTGGCCCCGTGCGTCAACCGGTTGGAGAAAGGCGAGGTTGTGGCGCTTGCCGGCGTCATAGTCATCGGCGCCGAACGCCGGCGACATGTGGACGACGCCGCTCCCGTCCGTCGCCAATACGAAATCCTCGCCGACGATGATCTCGTGGTTCGTCCCGTCCGGATAGTCGACCCAATCGAATGGACGACGGTACCGCAGGCCGATCAGATCCGTGCCCTTGACGCGCCGAATGAGCTCCCAGCGGTTCTCATAATCTTGACCCAGCACGGCCTGAACACGCGATTCCGCGAGGATGAGCGTTCTTTGATCCAGCGCGGCACCGTCGGCATGCTGCCTCCCATCATCGCGACGAATCAACTCGAGGTAGTCAAAATCCGGATGCACCGCGAGCGCGGTATTCGAGACGAGCGTCCACGGCGTCGTCGTCCAGACGAGAATTCGCCGGCCGACATGCGGATGAAGCGACGCGTCTCGCGCATCACCGTCGTCGACCAAGTCCAGCGCGACGTAGACGCTCGGGTCCTCGTCGTCCTGCCAGCCCTGCGCGACCTCATGACTGCTGAGTGCCGTACCACAGCGCGAACAATACGGCAAAATCTTGTGTCCGCGGTAGAGCAGCTGCTTGTCGAAAAGCGTCTTCAGCGACCACCACACGCTCTCGACGTAATCGTTCGTGTAGGTGACGTACGGATGCTCGTAGTCCAGCCAGTACCCGATGCGCGCGCTGAGCTTCTCCCAGTCGCTGCGATACTTGAACACGCTCTCACGACACAGTCGATTGAACTCGGCGACGCCAAGCGCTTCGATCTGCTGCTTGCCGCTGATGCCGAGCTGCTTCTCGACCTCGATCTCGACCGGGAGCCCGTGCGTATCCCAGCCGGCTTTGCGCGACACGCGAAATCCTTTCATCGCGCGGTGCCGGCAGAAGAGATCTTTGATCGTCCGCGCGAACACGTGATGGATCCCGGGCTTGCCATTCGCCGTCGGCGGACCTTCGAAGAACACGAAGGTCGGCGCATCGGCACGCGCGGCGAGCGTCTGACGGAAAAGGTCCTCCTCCTCCCACCGCGCCAAGAGCTCGCGCTCGACCGCGTCGGCCGGCCGATCGGGCGGCAGCACTTGATATCGCGTCATGCTCGGCGCGGTCACATGCGCTCCAGAACGCCGCGAACGAGCTGCGTCAAGCTAGGCTCGGCACGGTTGGCGACGGCGATGATGCGCTCGACCGTCGCCGGCTCGAGCGCGTCGGGCAGACACATGTCAGTGATGATCGACAATCCGAGAACTCTCATACCCGCGTGAATTGCAACGATGACTTCCGGCACGGTCGACATCCCGACGACGTCGGCGCCGATCGCGCGCAGGAAACGATATTCGGCCCGCGTCTCGAGGTTCGGACCCGCAACGGCGACGTACACTCCTTCGCGCAGCGTGATCTTGTCGTCGGCGGCCACGCGACGCGCCAGCGCGCGCAGCGCTGAATCATACGGCGCCGACAAATCAGGAAAACGCGGACCGAGCCGGTCGTCGTTCGGGCCAATGAGCGGACTGTCGCCGAGCAGGTTGATGTGGTCGGCGATCAGCATCAGATCACCTGCGGACCAGAGCGGGTTGAGGCCGCCGCATGCGTTGGAGACGATCAACGTCTCCGCGCCGAGCGCGCGCATTACCCGGACGGGAAACGTCACCTGCTGTAGCGTGTAGCCCTCGTACCGATGAAAGCGTCCTTGCATCGCAACGACGGTTTTTCCGCCGAGCGTTCCGCAGAGCAGTCGGCCCGAATGCGATTCGACGGTCGATAACGGAAAACCCGGTATGTCGGCGTAGTCGACGACCGCGTGCGCGTCGACTTCGACCGCGAGCTTACCCAGGCCCGTCCCCAGGATGATCGCGACATCGGGCCGCATGTCGAAGCGCGCGCGAATTGCCGCCGCCGCACGCTCGATCGCGTCCGACGAATGCACGCCCGGCGCAGCATTGGGCGAGCCCACGAGATCAGTTCCGAGCGCGGTCATTCTTTGACGAGCGATCCCAGCCACGCCGGAGTGTCCGAGCCGTCGCGAGCCCCATTGTTGTTCGCTCCCGATTGCTCAGCCGCGGTGATCTCAGAGAGCTGACGCTCGATGAGCAATCGAACCTGCGCGAGATACGCGCGGCGCGAGCGGTCGAGCGACGCGATTTGATCTTCCATCCGACGAATCTCGGCGCGCGCGTCCTCGATGATCCGCTCGCCGTCGGCCCGCGCTTCGCGCAGGATGAGCTGCGCCTCCTTCTCCGCCTGCTCGCGGATCTCGGTGCGCATCTGCTGCGCCCCGATCAGCGCTTCGTTCAACGCCTTGTCCCGCTCGCGAAACGCGCGCAGCTGCTCGTGGAATCCCTTTGCCTTCGTGTCGAGATCCTGGTTCAAGCGAGTCAAGCGTTCCAACTCTTCGGCAACCTGCTCGCGAAACTGATTGACGCGCTCTGGATCATACCCGCGCAACGCCTTGCCGAAGTCGTAGCGGCGAACGTCGAGCGGCGTGAGATGAAAGGTCTCGTCGATCATGCGGGTCTCGCTCCGAAGAGAATCGTACCGAGGCGGATATGGGTCGCACCCTCTTCGACCGCGACCTCGTAGTCACTGGACATTCCCATCGACAACTCCGTTGCATTGTGGCCGGCCGCGCGCAAGATCTCACGCGCTCGACGCGCGCCCGCGAACGTCGTGCGAAGCGTTGCTTCGTCCGCATCGAGCGGCGCCATCGTCATGACGCCGAGGACCCGCAAACCGGCACACGATCGAAGCCGCTCCGCTTCGTGCTGCCAGTCGTTCGGGGCGAATCCGCCTTTCGACTCTTCGCCGACCGCGTTGATCTGCATGAGCGCGTTCACCGGGTGATTCGCCGCCAGTCCGAAGTCGTTCACGCTGTCGGCCAACCGGCTGCTGTCGAGGGAGTGCAGAAGATCGAACCTCGCGAGGGACTTGACCTTGTTCCGCTGGAGATGCCCGATCAAATGCCATCGAACGGGGACCGAGGTGGCGTCCATCTTGGGCAGCGCCTCCTGAACCCGGTTCTCACCGACGTCTTGAATCCCCGCGTCCCATGCGGCCTGGACCGCGTCGGGGCCGTGCGTCTTGGTGACTCCCACGATCGTTACCGCCTGTCCATGACCACCGCGCCGCACCGCGGCGTCGACTCGGTCGCGCACTTCCCGCAGCCGGTCCGAGAGGTCAGGAAACGGCATAACGTAGGAACTTACCGGAGGTTACAGAGTGATTCAACTGGAGCGCACCGGATTTTCCGGCCTCAGGTAAAGTAGCGGGGTGGCGCCAGGGGTGGGCCGCTACCGACCCGGCACATTGCAGAGCGAGTCGAGCGACGCACGCCGCGCGGGCGACGGAGTCGGCGTCACGATCAGGCGGGGGCATGTGAGGACGTTCTGAAAATACTCATCAGTCGCGTCGACCGAAGGGCGAGTTGTTCGGCCATGCCGCCACTGGTCGATCGCGTTGGCTACGGCACGTGTCGCCACGGAATCGACGACAATCCGCGTGACTTGGTTCCCTTGCGGCGCGTCGTCGATCGCGGTGAGGCCGCGAATCGTCCAAGAGCTGGATAAACGTGCTCGGTCCGCGGCCAACACCGTCAACGCGACGGCGACCGGTCGACCGTGCGCGCGCGCCGCGTTCGCTAGTGCGGCGGCACGCGCGTCGATGTCGACCGCCTTCGTCGTGATCGCGAGCTGGTCTCGGCGCGCGAGCTCCTCGACATACCACGGCGCCGCGAGCAACGGCATCGTGACGATGGTCACGTCGCGCCGTCGGCCTTCCACCTCCTGGGCATACCACAACGGATAGCTGTCATTATCGCCGGCGACGAAAAGCACCGCGCGCGGAGGAAGCCCGTCCAAGAGCGAATGAGCAACTTCTCGCGGCAGGCTTGCCTCAGGCTCCGCCCGGCGATTGACCGCCGACCAGTTCAATGCGACGGGCAGCGCCGCGACGGCTACTCCTAACAGTGCGGGCAGCGCGAAGCGACGAACCAGCGCCATTGCTCCCATCGCGGCCCAAATCCCCCAGGCCCAGAATCCAAGCACGAAGAAGTAGTCGCGATCACGCGCCTCATGTCGCGCATCCTCTGGCACGAACTGCCACGCGAACGAGCGGCCCACCTTGAAATTGAGATAGACAATCACGCCGAGTGATCCGCAGAGAAACAGCAGCCCGACCGCACGCCAACCGCGACGGTCAGTTCGGCTATGCCACGCGGATCCAGCAACACCCAACGCCGCGAAGACGACAGTCCCGAGCACGCGCGCGAATGTCGGAATCACGGTCGGTCCGAGCGAAAGCGCGACCTGCCAGTCCGCATACTCGAACCAATTCGCCAACTGCAACCAGACCGGCGCTTGTCGCGGCCACAAACCCGCGACGTCGTATTGCTCGCGCCCGACCACGTATGCGACGCCGCGCCACGTACTCGGATTCCCTTGGTTGACCAGCGGATCGTGTCGTGCGCGCAGGAGCAAGAACAAGAGTGCGCTGCATGCGACGACACCGACCGCCATGACTGATGCAGCGCGCCGCAAACGCTGCGCTCCGGGCTCAGG
>JAICYT010000119.1 GCA_025934075.1 Gemmatimonadaceae bacterium | reverse complement strand
CGCAACGCTTCGATATTCACTTTCGACCAATCCGTTGTGGAATCGGCCTCGAGCATCCGGACGACTTCGGAAATCGTCGCGAACGCCGCCTGCCCCGACGATGTCGGCATTGTCGCAGGCATCCCGTGCATCGACATGTCATGCTGTGCCATCGCAACGCGTGACGACAGCAAGAGACAAGCAACAAACCCGACAACTCGACCTGACATGTGCTCTCCTTGCGAGGTTGCTACGACGCTACAGTGCCGGCAACGTCCCGTCCGGAACAAAAGTCACACGACTGATAGCGCGCCGTCTGGCAGTCGCGCCGTCTGGCAGTCGCGCCGTCTGGCAGTCGCGCCGTTTGGCAGTCGCGCCGTTTGGCCCTAAAGCTTTGCGCCGACAAGAAGCTTGTCTCTCCCCCCTCCTTTCACCTCTACCCACCCTCGACGCACCAACTCTCTCATCTCTCGCGACACGACTTCCCGAACCGTTCCCAATTCCTCGGCGAGCGCCTGCTGCGTCATACCAATGGAAATTTCCGCTCTGAGATTCCTCGGCCGCGCCATCAAAAACTCGATCAACCGCTCTTGCACGCTCTTGGCTGACCTTTCATCAAGGCGATCCACCAGCCGCCTGACGCGCAGTGCCAGTCGACGCGCGATGATGAAGGCGATCGCCGGCGCCTCTCCAATCGCGCGCTCGAGCGCCGGTCGACTGAACACGACGCATTGCGTCGGCTCCGCCGCAATTCCTGTCGCTGGATGCGTGCCGCCGCCGAACAGCGGCACTTCACCGAGTGTCCCGCCCACGGTCTCGGTGTGAACGACATGCTGCCGCGACCCCGATCCGCGCACCACGCGTACTGTGCCCTCGAGCACGACGTACCAGCCGCGTGGCTCACTCCCGGCGAGAAACATCACTTCATTCGGCGCGAAACGCGCCTCGATTCCCCGGCGCGCGAGGGCGCTCACCACCTGACGCGATTCCTCGGCGAACAACGGAAGACCCGCCAGCCGTTCGACCGAGATCATCTCACTCCTCAGACGATGGTCACTTCTCTTTGATCTTCGCCCACGAGTCGCGGAGCGTCACGGTGCGATTGAACGTGAGCCGGCCCGACTGCGACACGGGATCGCTGACGAAGTACCCCGTCCGCTCGAACTGGTACCGCGAGCCGATCGGATCACCACCGGCGCTCGGCTCGACCTTCGCGCGCTCGATCACGACGAGCGACTCCGGATTGACGACGCTCAGGAAGTCCTGGCCTTCTTCGACGGCGTCAGGATCGGGAATCGTGAACAGCTTGTCGTAGAGATTGAGATCGCAGTCGATGGCCTGCGCGGCCGATACCCAATGAATGGTGCCTTGCACCTTCCGGCCGTCCGGCGAATCGCCGCCGCGCGTCGCTGGATCGTAGGTGCAGCGCAATTCGCTGATTTCCCCCGACGAATCCTTGACGATGCCCGTACACGTGATGAAATAGCCGTAGCGCAGACGCACCTCACGATTCGGTGCCAAGCGATAGAATTTCTTCGACGGGTTTTCCATGAAGTCGTCTCGCTCGATGTAGAGCTCGCGCGAGAACGGGACTTTGCGCGAGCCCGTCAGCGGGACGTCGTGCGGGTAGTATGAGGCGTCGAGCTCTTCGACCCGACCCTCCGGATAATTCTCGATGACGACCTTGAGCGGCTTCGTCACGCACATGACGCGCGGCACGCGCATGTTGAGATCGTTCCGGACCGCATGCTCGAACGTCGCCAATTCCGTGCGAGCTGGTTTCCGCGCGACGCCGATCGTCTCGCAGAAAGCGCGCAGCGCTTCGGGCGTCACACCGCGACGCCGCATGCCGGCAATCGTCGGCATGCGCGGATCGTCCCAGCCGGACACGAATTTTTCGTTCACCAGGCGCAACAGCTTTCGCTTGCTCAACACGGTGTAATCGAGCTCGAGTCGGGCGAACTCGGTTTGCTCCGGCGGACGCTGGAACCCGCATGAATGCACGAGCCATCTATAGATGTCGTTGTTGTCCTTGAATTCGAGCGTGCACAGCGAATGCGTGATTCCTTCGATCGCGTCCGACAATGGATGGGCGAAGTCGTACAACGGGTACAAGCACCACGCGTCCCCTTGCCGATAGTGATGCGCGTGGCGGATTCGAAGCAGCAGCGGATCCCGCATGACCATGTTGGGATGCGCCATGTCGATCTTGGCGCGCAGCACGTGCGCTCCATCGGGAAATTCGCCGGCGCGCATCCGACGCAGCAAATCGAGATTCTCCTCGACGCTGCGATTGCGGTACGGACTTTCCGTTCCGGCTGAAGTTACAGTCCCGCGCCCTTCGCGAATCTCCTCGTCGCTTTGCGAGTCGACGTACGCTTTCCCGTTCGTGACTAGCAGCTCGCCGAAGTCGTACAGCGTCTCGAAGTAGTCGCTCGCATACAGCTCGGCGTCCCATTCGAAGCCGAGCCATTCGACGTCTTGCTTGAACGCTTCGACGTACTTGATGTCTTCGGTGAACGGATTCGTATCGTCGAAGCGCAAGTTGCAGCGGCCGTTGAACTCCTCTTTTATGCCGAAGTTCAGGCAGATCGATTTTGCGTGCCCGATGTGCGCGAAGCCGTTCGGCTCGGGCGGAAACCGAGTCGCGATCTGCCGGCCGAAGCGATCGCTGGCGACGTCTTCCGCCACCATTTCACGAATGAAATCGCGGCGCGCCGGCGGCGGCGATGCGGGTGAAGTTTCGTTCGTGGGCTGAGACACTGATGCGAGCCTGTCGGGACGAGGACGGACAATGAGCCAATCCTCAAAAGCTAAGCAGGCGGAGCGCGTCGGACGACCGGCGGCGTGGCTCCCGACACTCGTTCCGATCTGTACCATCAAGTGCTTCAGCCCCCGCCGAAATCGCCATCAGTCCAGCAGATCTGAAAACAATGTCTCGAGTTGAATCGACAGCGCCTCGACATCTGGTCGCGGATGCCATTCCAAGACGTCGGCAATGATCTCCGGCCGCTCATCCTCGGGGCGCCAGCGCTCGACGACTCGCGCGTCCGAGTCGACGATCCAATACTCCGGAACCCCTTCGCTCTGATAGATCCGTCGCTTGCGCTGCCGATCGGCGCGCGCGGTGGACGGCGAGAGCACTTCGATCGCCACCAGCAACGAGGAAATGTCTCGCCAGTCGCGAGGCGGCCCCTTCGCCGTAGATGGCGCGACGAACACGTCGGGCTGCACGAGACGTCGCGGCGAGAATTCGATGTCGGCCGGCGACATGAGCGCGAGCCCCAACGAGTGCGCCCGCACGTAGGCGTCCAACGCGACGAAGATGCTGCCCACAACGAGTTGATGCGACAGGCGTGGCGACGGCGTCACGAACAACTCGCCGTCGAGCACTTCGTAACGCTTGCCGTCGTCGGGAAGGGCACGCGCCATGTCGGCGGTCCATTCAGTTTGTTGCGCGGGCATGCCCATAGCGTACGCTCGACTCGGCGGATTTGACAAGCGAACATCCGCCGAGTGTAGCGGTCAGAGCTGGAGTCCCATCATCATCCAAACGATGCGGCGTGAATCGATTCTGACGCTGGCCGGTGGCTAGTCGTCGGCAGCAGACTCCATGGCCCCGGATCGCCTTGCGTCGAATGTGAGTCGTCGCCTGACCCGCTCGGCCGCGAGACGAACGCTCGGCTCCGGATCGACGTCGAATTCCTCGCGGATCACACGCGTGTGTCCAGCGAAGTGCTTCAGCGCGCTGAGGGGCTCGCCGAGATCGGCGAAGGCGTCGATCAAACAAACCGCGTACTCGGTGTTCACTGGGTCATGTTCGGTGAGCCGCCGCCACCATTTGACGGCGCCGCGGATGTCACCGACTGCGCCGGCGCGGTGCGCCAGCGTCTCGAGTGCTTGCTCATATCGTCGCGCGTAGCGCGCGCGTTGCCCCTCGACCCATCGATCGAACTCACTGAGTCGCGCGAGATGGAAGCCGTCGAGAAATGGTCCGGCGTAGAGGTCGACCGCGAGCTCGAGATTGCCGGCCGCGAGCGTGCGCTCGAAGTCGTTGGCGTCCGCGCTCATCACCTGAAAGTCGAGTCGGAGATTCGGCGCGATGGACGCGAGCAGTCGCGAGCTCGCCCCATGCCGGATCGCGAATGAGAGTTGTTTGAGATTGTTGCGGGCGTGTGCTTCGTCAGCTTCGGGCCAGAGGAGCGCCATGATGCGCTCGCGACTCATGCCATCATCGCCTGCCGCGGCCATCAGCGCGAGGAGGGCGAGCGCGTGGCGTCGACAGGCGACTTCTGTCAGGGATCCATGAAGCGTGGTGATCGAGAGACCACCGAACGTCTTGAGACGAAGCAGAGTCATTTGATGAGGATTGTTACATCCCTGCGTCGGGATTTAACCGCGGACTAACCGCGAGCGGCTACTATAGCGCGCCATGATTTGGTGCGCCAGAGCACAATTGCATTGTGCGAAAAGAGCACGATGGGAAATGCAAAGCGCGGCGCTCTAAACGATGGGGCACCATGTAGCACCACAGTATGCGCGAGCGCAGGCAAGTCGCTGGGTCGTACCTGCTCAACCGATCACGTGGGTCGAGGCGAGGAGCGATAGGCGATCGCTTTCCGAACGGGCTCCCCGGCTGTGAGGCCGGTCCGCAAAGTCAACGAACCTCGAGAGGCACTGCCGAGTCGAGGTGGTCGGACTACCGAAGGAGCGTCCTGCCGGGCGTCGACGGTCGGCAAGTCACATCAACGCTTCACGGAGGTAGTATGCGGAAACTGAATTTCGCGGTAGCGGGAGCGATGGCGCTCATTTTGGCGGCGTCTTGTACGGATGGGAACGTGACGACTCCGTCGCGCGCGGCGTCCGGCCGACCAAGCTTCACCCAAGTTGCGAATGCTGGCTACACGACGGTCGACGAATTCATCGATGGAACCGGCCACTGTTCCAACGGCAATCCAAACGTCAATTGCAATATCTACGACGGCAAGCAATACGTGTGGATGAACGGAGGCCCGCTCGCTAGTTCTCTCGGCGACGGCACATACTTTTTTGCGGTATTGTCGCCAAGCGGCCAAAACAACGAGGTCAACGACGGTATTACCGCCGATCCTGATAAGGGCACGCCCCACAACTTGAGTGATGATGTCGACGCGTACACCAATCGAAGCTTCACGATTGCCGCGGGCGTGGTCACCGCGCTCGGGAATCATCAGCAGGACGGCAACAAGATTCGCCTCTTCGATTACTCGAACACCCTGAATCCCGGCGGGGTTTACATAATGGCCGTCTGCAAGATCCAGGACGCCGCTCACAGCAACTTGTATCCCGTTGATCCGTCGAGTTGTAAGTATGACGCCTTTAAGGTCTTGGCTGGCACGGTTTGCACAACCGATTGTGGACCGACGGGCCTTCTTACGATTGACAAGTTCTATGACTCAAATGGCGACGGTATTCGTCAAAACACCGAGCCTTTGATTATTGGATGGCAGGTCTTCGATAACTTCGTTGAGCAGCACACGCCCTTTAGCGACCCGAATGCGCCGGCTGGGGATCACGTAATCTCCGAAGGCATTCCCACAGCGCCGTCATCGTGGTTCATTTCACATAAGGATATCGGCGGCGCGAACCTGCTTAGCGCCCCAGTCAACCTCGGGACAGCAACTGCAACCGACTTGACGGTGACCGCTTCGGTCTCAGCCATCTTACCGGCTGCTGTTCTATTCGGCGACTACTGCGTGCGCGGAAGCGGTGGACTGACACTTGGCTTCTGGTCGAACCCAAATGGAAAGTTGGTTCTGGGCGCCCACGATCCTGCCTGGCGTACTTCCCTCAACGACGCCACGAACAACGGCAAACTATATATCGCCAGTGCTTCGAAAAACGGAACAATCGCAGTGTCCCAGTATTTGGTCCCGACAGGTGCCTTCAGCACAGCCTTCTCCAGCTTCTCCAGCTGGCTGACAGGAGGTCAGGCCTCCACTAACGGGTCCGCGCTCTACATGCTCTCGGTACAATACGCCGCTATGGAGCTCAATATCGCTTACGAGGGCACCGATCCGAACGCCTTCTATCCGCCAGCAAACGAGACGATTGGCGCCCTTATGGCCCAGGTCAAAGCAGAGCTAAACGCCCCGACCACGCGGACCGTCGAGACGGGCTTCATTACTTTGCTCAACGGCCTCAATAACGGTGGCTCAGTAATCGCAGCACCCGGTGTTTGCGCCGTGACTTTCTAGGACCGTCAAACCGCTCTGAGGGCGTAGCGTCGCGCCTTGAAAGTTGCTGTCGCTGGGAAACAGGGCGGGGTCTCTAGTGAGACCCCGCCCTGTCGCTTTAATGTTTGTTGGAACCAGGCACCGGTCTCATCTCACGTTCTTAATGGTGATTACCTGCTGCTTGGTGGTCGACTGCCCGGCCGAATCGACGACTCTCAGGGTCACAGCATACGAGCCTGCGGAGGAGTAGTTGTGCGAAACTTTGGCGAGCGAGCCGCCGGTTGCGGTTGCCGATCCGTCACCAAAGGTCCAGGTATACGATGAAATTCCCTTATCGTCAGTCGATCCAGTCCCATCGAATGCGCACCTACCTTTTGGGCAACTGTACGTGAAACTGGCCGTTGGTGGGGCGTCCGTCGTGGGAGACGGGGTAGGCGTTGGGATAGGCGTTGGGGTCGGCGTGGGCTGCGCTGAAGCGGCGCCGGTGTACAGAAGAAGGTTGGGCGATCCCGCGCCCAGAGCCGTAATTATGCCCGTAGTGGCACTGCCCGTTATCGCGCTCGCGACCTGTGCCGGCGTCGCTGTTGGGTTGGCTGCAAGAAACAACGCTGCCGCCCCGGCGACGTGTGGTGAGGCCATTGAGGTTCCACTCGCGTTTTGCCACGCAGTATCGCTCGTCGCCCAAGTTGAAGTGATCAGTCTACCTGGCGCGTGAATGTCGACGCAGCTACCGAAATTCGAATATGACTCCTGCATATCGGTGGTATTCGTCGCGCCCACAGTCAACGCCTCTGGCGTGCTTCCGGGAGAGTAATTGCATGCGTCTGAGGCGTCATTCCCCGCGGCGACGACGTAGACGATTCCCGCCTTGATCGAGTTCTGGACAGCCGAGTTGAGAGTCGATGATTTCGGCCCTCGTAGGCTCATGTTGACTACGGCCGGGAGGATGCGGTTCTTTGTAACCCAATCGATTCCAGCAAGAACGTAGCTATAGGCTGCCGAACCATTACAATCGATGACGCGAACGCCATAGAGTGTTACGCCCTTCGCCACGCCATACGCGCGTGATCCAACCGTGCCGGCGACGTGCGTTCCGTGACCGCCACAGTCGTTCGTTCCGAGTCCATCGTTGACGGCGGTATAGGCACCGAACGCACGCCCGCCAAACTCGACGTGCGTTGTGCGTAGGCCGGTGTCGAGGATATACACGTTGACGCCTGCACCGTTGTTGGAGTATCCGTAAGAATCATCGAGCGGCAGCGTACGTTGATCGATCCGATCCAAGCCCCACGATGCTGGTGATGCTTGAACGTCAGCTTCGTGCGCAAGCTGATCGAGCTCAATGCTTGCCACCATCGGATTGTTTTGCAGCGCTGCCGCTGCAGCCTCGCTCAAGCTTGCTGCGAATCCCCTGATAGCTGCGGAATACGTGAAGTTGAGGCGCCCACCATGTTGTTCGACTAAATTCTTGGCCACGTCTGGGACGTTGTCTACATCGTCCTTGAACGTCACGATATATTGACCGGGGATGTTCTCCGCCGGGACGCCAGAAAGGCTTGACCTACGCCACATGCCTTGTTGAGCGAGACTAATCGCTGTCGGCGACTGCGCATCTCGACATCCCCACGAGAGAGCAGCCAACATCAACGTCACCGACAACGAAGAGCGCGCGACGACAAAACGCCGCACGCCAAGGTGGATTCTGTTTGCCATACTCGCCTCTCCGTTGAGGTTCGTTCGGCAACCCAGCCAGCGTGGCGTCACCTGCGGACGCGGTAGCTCTGTCGGCTTTGCGGCCCCGGCTTTCGCCGAGTGTGCCTTTGTCGCGTACCGTCGTCGAGACGGGAGCGATCGTGCCGTTCTGTGATGGGGTTTTCTTACACTCTGAAGACGCTCCCCTAGGACCGCAGTAACTTCCGGATGCGTCAGGACCCAATTGCCCGGGCCCCCATTGGACACCAACAACGTCGAAAGCAGGCGCTTCACATGGGGTTACCAGACTGCCAGCGGTCCGGTCGCGGAACTGGCCGACGCAGATGACGCGCGTCAACACATGCATTGTGGCTCGAGCTCAACCGGTGGTGAACCGACCGGTATTGCGTGATTTCACCCTGCAGAAAGAATTCTGGCCATAATCGGCGTGTGTCGCGCCCGCGCACCGAAGGCCGGCTCGCCTGTTCCCGTACTCTGTCGTCAGACGACCCTGGCAAACGCGTCCCGGCGATCCACCGTTTCGTTCCCAACACAGTTCCGGTCGTTGGCCATGGTGAATCGCTGCGGGTCGGCGGTGGCTCGGTCGCTTCCACAGCTGCGCCGCTCCGTTCCACCGATGAATCGACAGTGGCACTGTTGATATCGACGGCAGTCAGTGATCAATCTCGCCGCCGGTCAGTCCACTCACGCATGGCAAACTGCTGAGTTCGAGCGCCCTGTCGATGGTGCACGGCTCCTTTTCAGCACCGTTCGCCGATGCTGAACAGGGATATCGATCGCCAACAGGCCGCGACGTCCCACTTAGACCGCTCGCAGTGGCGCCTGACGCTGCGGAAGGAGCGGGGTGCGTTGCGTTGAGGCGCTATTGGTGTGCGTGTTCGAAATCTGATAGAGGTCGTCGTCGCGCTGACAGCATCGAAAGTCTCGCGTAGAGTCAGTGAACCTCGCGCCTGCAGTTGTGAAAGGGTCGCTTCCACTTGCGAAACTCGCGTCCGCAGTCGCGGAAGGCGTGCCCACAGTCGTGTCACTGCCGCGTGCACTCCCGTGAGGCTCGCACACTGCCGTCAGGGCCGCTTCCGCCCTAAGAAGGCGACCCTCGTCGTGTTTCGAAAATTGCAGACGCTATCGCTCGCCCTACGGCAATTACCGCTCGGCCGGCATCGCGAGACACGCGTACTTCAAGAACACCGAAAACGCGCTCACCGCCGAGACGACGAACCCCGGCGCGCCATCGCGCCAGCCACTCATGAAGACATAGTCGCGCAAAAACCGCCACGCGGGCCGAACGATCATGTCTCCCAACCGCGGACGCCGGCCTCGCGTTCGCAGGTCGTCCGCCGCCCACCGCGCATACGTCGCGATCTTCGACACCTGATGCGACACGTCGCGATACGGATGATGAATCAACGCGCCCTCGAGCATCCCAACGTCGTCCAACAGCTCGAGACTCTCGTGCACCCTCTGAATCGCGTACCGCTGATCGCGCGAGAACACGCGCACCTTCCAGTCGCGCCCCCACGGCCCATGCCGCAATTCGCGACCGAGATGCCAGTTTCGTGATCGAATACGAAACGCCGAGGGCGACGACCCGCTCGCGCTCGCGAGACGAGCGAGCGACGCCCAGAGCTCGGGCGTCACCGATTCGTCCGCGTCCAACGCGAGCACCCAATGATTGCGCGCGCGAGCAATCCCCGCATTCCGCTGTTCAGCGATCGTCCGATCGCGAATGATGAGAGTCTCCGCGCCCTTTTGCTTCGCGAGCAAAACGGTCTTGTCGCTCGAGCCGGCGTCGACGACGATCACCTGGTCGGCCCACCGCACGCTGTCGAGCGCGTCCTCGATCCGCGACGCCTCGTTCAACGTGGGAATGACAACAGAGATCGCTACTCGCTCCGAAGGAAAGAGCGAGAATCTCTGGGTCGGGGCCGCAGTCGACGGCTCCGTCCGTTCCGACTGCGGCGCTGTCGCAAACGCTGGTCTTAGAGCCATTGATCGTGTTCTGGTACAGAACAGGACACCCGATGTACGGAATGCCCTGACCGACCGTTGGACTCGGCGGGCCCAGCGTTGTTAAGCCGTCAAGCAAACGTGATCCGCATCACCGAATCTGAATCCGCTTGCTCGCGCGCTCCTCCTGCTTCGGGAGTGGCAACGAGATTTCCAGCACACCATCGTCGAACTTGGCGTCGCACTGATCGGCGTTGACGCCTTCCGGCAACGGAATCGCGCGATAGAACGATCCGTAGCTGCGCTCGCTTCGGAAGATGCCGTCTCGATCCTCCTCTTGCTCATCGCGACGCTCGCCGGAAATCGTGAGCACATTGTCGTCGACCTCGACGTGGACGTCGTCCTTGTCGACGCCGGGCAAATCGGCTCGAACGACGAATCGATCCCCGCGCTGCGCGACCTCGACCTGAGGCGCCCACAACGATTCGTTCATCCCGAATCGAGGCGACCGATCGGCGAGACCGGATCCGAAAAGCGATCCGAAGCTCGGTGCGAGACCCAAGCCCGTCCGGCCAAACCCAAACTGCTCGAGCAGCCGATCCATGTCGTCCGACATGCGACGCATCAGATCGAACGGGCTGTTCGCTCCGCCGCGAACCGCTGCACTCATTCCACCGCGCGCGACTTCACCGCTCCGCTGCAGGGACTGCGTCGATTGATTCTGTTGACCCTGTTGGCTCTGTTGGTTCCGTTGACTCTGCTGACTCGACGCGTTCTGCCGACCCGTTTCTCTCTGTTGGGCCTGCCCATTGGTTCGGCTTTCATCGCGGCTAGTTGGAATCGACGACTGTCGATCCGTTGCGGGGCCTCGCGAGCTCTGCGTCGTCTGCGAGCTCAGCGAATTCCTGCCCTTCGACTGCGTCCGCTTGTCCTGCTGTGCTGTTTCACGCGGCATAATACGACCTCCAACGAACTGTGAACCATCGACCAAATCCTCGGCCGGAGTTCGCCGCAACGCTCGTGCCGGTGGCTCTTGCGCGCTATATGGAAACTCTCATTGACCGTCGACGGCTCAGCGACCGTTGGCGCCGCCAACGCGAAGGCCGTCACCGGCGCTGAAGAATCCTGGCAACGACACAGGCACCTTTCCTGTGATTGGCGCGCGGCCCAACAATGCCGACGCTACCGCACGCTCGAGATCGTCGCTGACTCCGTACGTGACGAGGTAGGTGCCGACATTCGGAAATTGTTTGATCAGATATGGATTTCCGAACGACACGACGATGACCTTGTGTCGTTGCGCCAGCCGGTCGATCCACGATGCGATGTGCTGCGGCACAGCCACACGGCCTTCACCCTCCACCCGTCTCACGTACGCGGTGACGACAACCGTACTCGCCCCATCGGCAAGTCGATCGAGCGAGTCGAGCACATCGGTCGTCGCGGTGGGCAAGATGTGAACGACCTGCGCTCCACTCTGCCGCACTCCGCCAATTCGTGAATCGCGCAGCGTCGCCTCGAGCGTCCGCCCCGCTTTGATCTCGGTTTCCGGTGCGTAGCGAATGATGAGCTTCCGGCCAATGTCGGCGATCGGCACCGCGTTGTCGCGATTTCGAAGCAGCGTGACCGCGCGCCGCGCGATGTCGGCCGCGAGCGCGCGATGCTCGGGCGATCCCACGACGTCGCGCAATCGATCGAGTGAGACAACGGGCGCCAATGCGACGCCGCTTCGCGCCTTGAGCTCGAGGACGTGCCGCGCGGCACTGTCGATCCGGGATCGCCGAATGTCGCCGCGTTCGACCGCTGCGACGATCGCGTCGATCGCAACTGTCGGATCAGACGGTTTGAGCAAGATGTCCGCTCCAGCCTTGACGGCCAGCACGCTGCTCTCGGCAGTCGTGTACCCCTTGCCGATTCCCTCCATCGTCATTGCGTCGGTGATCGCAACGCCGCGGAATCGAAGCGTATCGCGCAGCAGTCCGGTGACAATTCTCGGCGAAAGTGTCGCGGGCGTGCTGCTGTCACCGGCGACCGCTGGCAGCGCGATGTGCGCCGTCATGACGAGCGACGCGCCGGCCGCGATCACCGCCTTGAACGGAATCAGCTCGACCGAATCGAGCCGACTCATGTTCGCCGACACAATGGGTAACCCGACATGAGAGTCTACGTCGGTGTCGCCATGGCCTGGGAAGTGTTTTGCCGTGGCCATCTCGCCGCCGGCCATCGTTCCGCGGACGAAGAGCGCTGACAGTCGAGCGACCCGCTGCGGATCCTCGCCGAACGAGCGTGTGTTGATCACCGGGTTCGACGGGTTGTTATTGACGTCGACCACCGGCGCGAAGTTGATGTGAATGCCGACGGCCCGACCTTCTTCGGCAATGGCGCGACCGACGTCGAAGGCATCGGAGTCGCGACCGGCGGCGGCGATCGCCATGGCCGGCGGAAATACTGTTGCGCTCCCCGCGTCGAGCATGTAATGCGCGAAGAGGCCACCTTCGAGTCGGCCTAGGCCCGGCTCGAGGTCAGCGCTTACCATTAGCGGCACGGTGGCGCGTCGCTGGAGATCATTCAGCTTGGTGGCGACTTCGATCGGCGTGCCGAGCGACATGGATACTCCGCCGACGTGATCGTGCTCCACCCAGCGAATAACCTCTGCAAAGCTCGAGTCCCGGTTGTTCGAGTAGTCGCCGAGCATCCAGATCATGACCAGTTGGCCGATGCGGTCGTGGAGAGAGAGCGTGGTCAGCGTGCTGTCGACCCAGCGTCGCTGTGCGGAGCTCAGCTGCTCAGTTGGCGCCAATGCCTTCGGCGACCTTCGGGGTTGGTCCGATTGGATGGACGGCGTTGGCGGCGCGACTCGATTGCAGGCGGCTGTCGCGGCGGCAATGGTGAGCGCGAAGATCGTGCGGATCGGGCGAGCAGTCATGCTCGAATATACGAGTGATGCGGCTTCCTGATTGCTCCGCGCTCATGGAGCACGCAAGACCGTTGAGAGGGGCGCTGGGAAAATTTGTAGTCAGGCGACGACACAGTGTGGTGCGCGATCAACACAATCGCCCTGGAAGCTAAAGAACCCACGAACCGTCTCGATTCTCATAACGCGATGATCTGTCACGTTTTACGGCTCCAGCCGCCGGTGAATCCGCTGTCTATAGTAGTGGGCATGCGGTCTGCAAAGCACGCCTACGCGAAAACGCGTCTGTTGGCGGAACGCTCTTCCGGCGCACCCGATGT
>JAICYT010000055.1 GCA_025934075.1 Gemmatimonadaceae bacterium | reverse complement strand
TAGAACAGCACTTCGTTCTGACTCGACAGCGGAATCGCGACGCGCATCGCTTTGAGATCGACGTGTAAGTCTGCCGGAGTCGGAAGTCCGCCCGCGACGACGCGCGTGAGCGAGTCTCCCGAAAGAACGAACAAGCTCGAGTCGGCCCAGCTCGAGACGAGTGCGCGGCCATCGGGCAGCACTTCATCGCCGTCGAACTGTCCGACGCCGCTCGTGAGACGCCGCACCTTGGGTTCTCCCGGCCGCCACGCTGTGATCGCCTTGCCCGTGAATCCGACGATCACAAACCGTTTGCGCGTAGCGTCCCACGAAATGCCGTCCGCGCCTTGCATCGAGCTGTCCTGCACGGCGGTCGTACCCTCGAGCCCAGGTCCGATCACGAAAATCCTATCGGGCGCGACATGACGCGGCTGTCCGCTCACCAAACGAATTGCGGTATCCGTTATATAGATGCGGCCGTCGGGTCCGACCGCGATCGCGTTGAGCAACAAGGCGTGCATCGGTCCGAAGTCGACATTCGCGAGCGGTCGGCCCGTGTGCTTGTCGAACGCTCGCGCGACGTCGATGTCCGCGACCCAGATCGTGTCCCCATGCAGCGCCAAACCCTTGGGGCCGTCGAGCAGCGCGCCGTTCACGCCACTCTTGATGAAGTGAAGTGAATCGAGCGTGCCGTCGCCGTTGAGCCGACTGATGAAGCCGTTGTGATCCTTATCGGTTGCGCCGCCCGCGATGTTCGACACGAACCACACGTTCTGCGTCGAGTCGTAGATCGCGGATTCAGGGCTGTCAAATCCGGTCGTCACACCAACTCGCGTGAACGCATCGGCACGCGGCGCGGCACTCGGCGGAGTCTTCAGCGCGGTGGTGTCGACGAGCGCGATCGGCCGACCCTGCCGCGCGCAGGACGCTACACCGGCCAGCAGCAAGCCGATGGATGAGTATTTACGAATGGAGGTCGACGGCATGGTGGTTCTCGCAGTGCGAATCAATCGCGCTTCCTTCAAAGCGCGTTCCACCTGGGACATTCGTTGGTGGTCCATAGGTTCGGCAAACTCCTTGCAACGGCCCGGGACGTGATCGAGATGTGTCGAGCCGGGCCGGCTCGAGCATCCCGAGCAGACAACGAAATAGCAGCCGTGGGTTTGTTCGATGCGTGCACACATAAGGATGGTGTGGTTGTTGGGCACGTGCATCGTCGTGGGTTTTCTCGCTTCGACATGCGCGGTCAACGAGCGCGATGACGAGCCACGGGGCGCGGCGAATGGTGATGTCTCTCAGCGCGACGTCGACGTTGCGACCGCCGATCGCGCGCATCGCTCTGCGATGGATAAGGCGGGCAACTGGGTCGAGTACGGTCGCGACTACACCAACCAACGGTGGTCGCCGCTCACGCAGATCACGACGGCGAACGTCGCGCAGCTCGAGCCCGCATGGATCAATCACTCGGGAATCTTCCATGCTTCGGAGACCGGCCCCGTCGTCATCGATGGCGTCATGTATTTCACGACGGCGCTCAATCACGTGATCGCTGTCGACGCGGCGACGGGCATCAAGAAATGGGAGTACGCGTACGACTACGGTGGACATACCGTCGCCGACTGCTGCTCCACCAACAACAAGGGCGTCGCGGTCTACGGCGGCCGCGTTTTCATGGGTACGCTCGACGCGCGACTCGTGGCACTCGACGCCAACAACGGACACGAGATCTGGCGCGCGCAAGTCGGCAATAACGATCTGGGATATCACATGACCGGATCGCCAACGGTCATCGACGGGCGTGTGATCACGGGCGTGAGCGGCGGCGAGCAAGGCTGCCGGTGTTACGTCGACGCGTACGACGTGAACGATGGAAAGCGACTCTGGCGCTTCTATACGATTCCGAGTCCCGCCGACGGCGGCTGGTGGGGCCCGTGGCGCGAGCACGACGAGTGGGGCCTGTCGTTCAATCGGGACATCGCCAAAGAGAAGTCGGACAGCGCGAAGTATGCCGATGCATGGCAGCACGGCGGCGGCCCGATGTGGCATCACCCAGCGTACGATCCCGCGCTCGGCCTGGTGATCATGAACATCGGCAACGCGGCGCCCGACAACGACGGCGAGGTGCGTCCCGGCGACAACCTGTATACGTCGTCGATCGTCGCGGTGGACGTGAAGACAGGAAAGCTCAAGTGGTACTATCAAGAGATCTCGCATGATGTGTGGGATTACGACGCGACGACGCCACCCGTGCTCGTCGACGTTGCCGACGCGAACGGCCGCACCGTACATGCGGTTGCCGAGGCGGGGAAGGATGGGTTCGTGTACGTGCTCGATCGGGCGACGGGAAAGCCCATTCGAAAGAGTGCGCCGTTCGTACCCGTGCTCAACTACATGGCGCGTCCGGACACGGCGCATCCGCAGCTCGTGAACCCCGGTACGCTCGGCGGATCGGACTGGAGTCCAACCGCGTACAGCCCCGAGACCGGATACTTGTATGTCGACGGCAACTTCATGCCGATGATGTATTGGGTGAATCACGAAACACTCAAGCCGCCGGCGCAGTGGTGGGGCGGCACGACCGCGGCCAAGCAACAGGGCAACTACGGCATCGTGAGCGCGATCGACCTGCGCACTGGGCGAATTGCGTGGCAGACGAGGCTCGAGAAGCCGATCATTAGTGGTCTTGTCGCGACGGCGGGCGGCCTGGTGTTCACCGGCACGTCCGACAAGCACTTCATCGCGCTCGACGCCAAGACAGGACGCCAAGTCTGGAGCGCGGCGACTGACGCGGCTGTCAACGCGCCGCCGATCAGCTACGAGGTCGGCGGCGTGCAGTATGTCGCCGTCGCGGCGACCGGGCTTCAAACTCTCAACACGCCGCGCGGCGACGAGATGATCGCGTATGCGCTGCCGCACGAAGGTCCGGCTGGCGCGAGCATTCCAAATGTGGCCGGCTCGAGTCCGGACACTTCGCAGATTGGTCTGCCTTCCGCGAAACCCGATAGCGGTTCCAAGAAGGGAAAGAAGCCATGATGGCGCGGCGCACGAGATCCAATCTTGCGCGGCGGGTCGCGCCAGCCGGTGTCGGTCTGCTGATGCTCGTCTCGACAGCGACGTGGGCGCAGGAGCGCACGCAGCAGCCGAGTGGAACCGCCACCCGGCCGGCCATTCAGACGCACGATGATCTGCAACCGGCGCAGTTGCCTTCGTTGCCGAAAGGCATGACAATCCAGACGATCGTGCAAGGCGACAGCGCCTACCACGGGAAGGGCAACTGTTCGGCGTGTCATGGCGTGGAAGGCGAAGGACTGCCGGCGGCGGGCGACGCGCTCACCGTGGGGCTCAATTGGGCGCAGTACGATTGGCGGTCGATCGACTCGCTGATCGATCACGGAATTCCGCAGGTGCTCACACGTAGTCCAATTCAAATGCCCCCGCGCGGTGGCAAATCGAACTTGAGCGACGAAGAGGTGCAGCGTGTTGCCGCGTACGTCTGGGCGATCAGCCAGACGCGCGGCGAGCCATGGCCCGGCGGGCACACGTCGCATAGCGGGATGGTGGTCGCGGGCATCGACAAAGGAACGGCGACGCGCGCGCTGGTCCGCAGCCGCCCGCCGGGTGAGCGAAAACCGCCGCGATGATGAGTTCCATCATGTTCATCGACCTTGGCGCTCCGGCGGCAGCGATGCCATGACGTCACCCATGTACATTCTCCATGGCGCCGGCCCGGTCGCCGCGATGCAGGACAAGCTCGGCTGGTATTTGATGATCGTCTCGATCATCGTCGTGGTGGTCGTCGGTATTCTCGTGCTCGCCGGAGCGCGCCGCCGACACGACGGTCGCGACCAGGTTGCGCGGTCCGGCAGCGGCATGCGCTGGGTCATCGTCGGCGGCATCATCGTTCCCGCGACCGTTCTCGTCGTGACGTTTGCGTTGACCATTGCGACCGAGGACGCCACGGCGTCGCCACCGGCAGATCCCGCGGTCACCGTGCAGGTCATAGGGCATCGGTGGTGGTGGGAAGTGAAATATCTCGCCGACCCGGCGCACACGGTGGTGACGGCAAACGAGATCCATATTCCAGTCGGACAGCCGGTACGCGTCGAGCTCTCGAGCGCCGACGTCATTCACAGTTTTTGGATTCCACAACTCGCGGGTAAGACGGACGTCATCCCGGGCCAACGCAACGTCGCTTGGCTCGAGGCCGACTCGCCAGGGATCTATCGCGGTGCGTGCACGGAGTATTGCGGCCTGCAGCACTCGAACATGGCCGCATTCGTCGTGGCCGAGTCGCCGGCGCAGTTCGCGGAGTGGCTCGAGACGCAAGCCAAGAGTGCCGCTCCGCCGTCGGACCCGGATGCAGCCGCCGGACTCGCGGTGTTTCAGAAATCAGCATGCGCGGCCTGTCATGCGATTCGCGGCTCCGATGCGCTCGGCCAGGTCGGTCCCGATCTGACGCACCTCGTCGGGCGAATGACGCTCGCCGCCGGTGCGCTCGAGAATACGCGCGGCAACCTCACCGGATGGATTGCCAACTCACAGGCGATCAAGCCGGGCAACGACATGCCGACGATGACGTTGAGCGCAGGCGATCTGCAAGCGCTCGTCTCATATCTCGAAACGTTGAAATAGGAGCATCCTGTGGCGTCGACGACTGCTCCCGTTCCCCTCCCTGAACGCCTGACCCGAATCTGGGAGACCGCGCCTGGGCTATACGGCGTCCTCGCAACCGTCGATCACAAGGTCATCGGCAAGCGGTACCTCGTGACATCGATGATCTTCCTGCTCCTCGGCGGAGCGGAAGCCGCGGTGATGCGGGCGCAGCTCGCGCACGCCAACGAGCAGTTGCTGAGCCCCGAGGCGTACAATCAGATCTTCAGCATGCACGGCATCACGATGATTTTCTGGTATGCCGCGCCGGTGCTCTCCGGGTTCAGCAACTACCTGTGGCCGCTGATGCTCGGCGCGCGCGACATGGCGTGTCCGCGCGCCAACGCGCTGAGCTATTGGACTTTCCTCATGTCCGGTGTGTTCCTCTACACGAGCGTGCTGGTCGGCGCGGTGCCCGATCGCGGCTGGTTTGCGTACGCGCCGCTGACCGAGGCGGCGTATTCGCCCGGTCTCAACATGGATTTCTACGCCATCGGGCTCACGTTCTTGAGCGTCTCGACGACTGTCGGCGCGGTCAATTTCATCGTGACGCTGTTCAAGACGCGGGCTCCGGGACTCTCGGTGAATCGTTTGCCGATCTTCGTCTGGGGGACGCTGACGACGTCGTTCGCGATTCTATTCGCCGCGCCGGCGCTCACCGCGGCGTGCGTGCTGCTGTACTTCGATCGCCGCTTTGGCACTCACTTTTATGACCCGGCGCTGGGCGGCAGCTCGCTCCTGTGGCAGCACCTCTTCTGGAGCTTCGGGCATCCGTGGGTCTACATCGTGGTGCTGCCGGCGATGGGCATTGTCTCCGATCTGATCCCGACCTTCTGCCGCCGCCCGCTCGTGGGATACACGCTGGTTGCGCTCGCGACGGTGAGCACCGGCATCCTCGGCTTCGGTGTTTGGGTGCACCACATGTTCGCAACAGGGATCAATGCGACCGCGAGCTCGTTCTTCAGCGCGGCCAGCATGGTGATCACGATCCCGAGCGCGATCGCGGTGTTCTCATGGCTCGCAACCATGTGGCACGGACGGCCGGTGTTCAAGACGCCGATGCTGTTCGCCGCCGGCTTCATCGTGCTGTTCGTGATCGGCGGCGTGTCGGGAGTGGCAACGGCCGCGAACGCATACGATCTCCAGCTCACCGACACGTATTTCATCGTCGCGCATCTTCACTATGTGCTCATCGGCATCAACGTGTTCGCGGTGATGGCCGGCTTCTACTACTGGCTGCCGAAAATAACCGGACGCATGCTCGACGAGCGAATGGGCAAGCTCAACTTCTGGTTGATGTTCTTGGGATTCGGCGTGGGTTTCTTCCCGATGCACACGCTCGGATTGCTCGGCATGCCGCGCCGCATCTACACGTATGCCGACGGGTTGGGATGGGGCTGGCAGAACATGTGGATCACGATCGGCGCGTACGTGTTCGCGCTCGGGGTCGTCGTGTTCATCGTCAACTTCTTCTGGAGCCTGGTGAACGGCGCCGAAGCCGGATCGAACCCGTGGGACGCGCCGACGCTCGAGTGGGCGACGCCGTCTCCGCCGCCGCCGTACAACTTCGCGCGCATTCCGATCGTGGCTAGCCGGCATCCGCTCTGGGAAGATCGCATCAACGAGGGAACCGGCCGTAGCGTGCTCGAAACCGGGCCGATGCTCGACAAAGGGCGCGACACGTTCGGCACGACCCCACTCGACGCCGAGCCGGATGAGATCTTGCGAATGCCCGAGGATACGGCGTGGCCGTTCTTTCTCGCGCTATCGGTGCTGGTGTTGGCGTACGGCCTGCTGTTCGGGGTCATCTGGCTGGCGGCGATCGGGGTCGTCGGACTGTTCATCAGCATCATCGGCTGGTTCATGCCGAGTCACGAGCCGACCCTAACGCTCGAGACGTGAATATGGCGACATCGGCGAATCCATACGACCTCCCGATCAATCCTGCACGGGAAAGCAACCCTGGATGGTGGGCGATGGTGCTCATCATCGTCACCGAGGGGATGTTGTTCGCCTACCTGCTGTTTTCCTATTTCTATCTCGGATCGATGACGATCGGACCATTCCCGAGCGACGGTCCGCCAAAGCTGGAGCTGGCCCTGCCCAACACCATCATTCTGCTCGTGAGCAGCGGGACGATGTACTGGGCCGAGCGAGGCATCCGAGCCGGCAACCAAACGCGGCTTCGCCTCGGCATGCTGATCACGCTCGTACTCGGCATCGTGTTCCTGACGATTCAGGGCATTGAGTACTCTCATAAGACATTTACGCTGCAAACGAATGCGTACAGCGGTCTGTTCTTCACGATCACGGGATTTCACGGCGCCCACGTGTTTGTCGGGCTCCTGCTGAACATTGCCGTCCAGACCTGGGCCTGGCGCGGCTGGTTCACGGCTGAGCGTCATCTGGCCGTGACGAACGCTGCGCTGTATTGGCATTTCGTCGACGGCGTGTGGCTCGTGGTGTTTTTCTCTTTGTACATCACACCCTACTTCCGATGACGGCGATCTACGGACACGAGGCGGCACCGAACCATCCCGCTCCGCAGCAGCACCGGGTCGGGCTTCCGGCGCTCTGGTTTGGTCTGTTCGGCGCGCCGGCGGCGTGGGCGGCGCAGTTGATCAGCAACTATGCGCTGATGAGCCATTTCTGCTATCCACGCGACACGCCGCTGGCATCGCCGACGTTCGGCGGGGTTCGTCCGCTGGCCATCGTCATTGCGGCGGTCCTGCTGCTCGTGGCGGTGGCCGCGCTGTTCGTCGCGCTGCATTCATGGAACGCGACGCGGTATCGCCGCGATTCCGAGCATCACGAAGTCGCCGAGATCGGCGAGGGTCGCACGCGGTTCATGGCGATGGCCGGCATTCTGGTGAGCGGCATTTTCGTGTACGGTGTGCTCATGGCTGGCATCCCGCTGATCGCGATGCCCGTGTGTCAGTTCTGATGAGAACTCGTGAAGGAGGTGATTCACATGTCTCGATCTGCTGTGGCGCGCAGACTACGAGCTGTTAGCGTTCTGCTCGCCAGTCTCGCGCTCCCGGTTGCGTGCAAGGAGGCATCGGGGCGCGAGCCGAGCTACAGCGTTCCGGGCGGGCGAGCCGATCGCGGCAAGATCGCAATCCAGACGTTCGGGTGCGGCTCGTGTCACACGATTCCTGGTGTGAGCACCGCGACGGGAACGGTTGGACCGCCGCTGTTTTTCTGGAGCAAGCGGACGTACATCGCGGGCGAGGTGCCGAACACGCCGGACTTTCTCGTCCGCTGGATCGAAGTGCCGCAGGCGATCGAGCCGGGCACGGCGATGCCGAATCTTGGCGTGCCGGAGAGTGCGGCCCGCGACATCGCCGCGTACCTCTACACCTTGCATTGATGCTCACTGGACCGATATGAAACCTAAAACGTCGTGGACGCGCGCCTCGGCCGGCGCCGTCATGATGCTCGTCGCAGGTGCACACACGGCCACCGCCCAGGAGCTCTTCGTGAGCAACGAGGGCTCGAACACCGTCACGGTGATCTCTGTCGCGACGTTGCGGCCGCTTGCTACGATCGACGTCGGCAAGCGGCCGCGCGGCATCGCACTCTCGCCCGACGCCCGGCGCGTGTACGTCGCGCTCGGGCAAGCTGACGCCGTCGCGGTGATCGACGTCGCGAAACGCGCGGTGGTGGACACGCTCGCGGTCGGTCCGGATCCCGAACAGGTCGCGGTGAGCACGGATGGCGCCGCAGTGTACGTGTCGAACGAAAGCGCTGCACGGGCGACCGGCGTTCGCGTCTCGGACCATCGTCAACTGTTCTCCGTCCCGGTCGGCAAGGAACCGGAGGGCGTTGGCGTGACGCCGGACGGCAAGCGAGTGTTCATCACGGGCGAGACTGATTCGAGCGTGACGATACTCGATGCACGGAGTGGCAACGCCCTCCGCACCATTCACGTTCCAGCCCGGCCGCGCTTCGTGACGTTCGACAAAGCGGGCGATCGTGCATTCGTGAGCTCCGAGGCCGGCGGAACGCTGTCGATCATCGACATCCGTCGCGATAGCATCGTGAACATTGTCCATATCGCCGATGGAACGACCCGTCCGACCGGTGTCGCGCTCTCGCCGGACGGGCGACGATTGTACGTTGCGAACGGCGCGGGCAATCGCGTGACCGTGATCGATCCCGCCGCGGCGCGTGTCGTGTCGTCGATTCAGGGTGGCGCGAGACCGTGGGGCGTCGCGCTGTCGCCGGATGGGAAGACACTTTATACGGCGGACGGCCGGTCGAATCAGATTTCCGTGATCCATACGGCGAGCGGCCGCGTGCGCGCGACGATTGCGGTCGGCGAGCGGCCGTACAGTGTCGTGATCGTTCCTCCAAACGGCCCCTGAGGCGAAGAAGATTTCACGACCGCCGGTTGTGACGAACGACGGGCAGTGAAGTTGGTTGCGAGATCTCGAGGTCGGCAGGTGTAAACACCAGAGTCCTCCGCGTATCACCGGCTCGACAAAGCGGCCACGGCGAGGAAGATTAGGCGTGAGGACTCACCGCTGACCTTGGAGACGATCATGCTCAAAGACTTCAAAGCGTTCATCATGCGCGGGAACGTGATGGATCTCGCTGTCGCCGTCGTGCTTGGTGCCGCGTTCGGTGCGATCGTGAAGTCGCTGGTCGACGACGTGATCATGCCGCCGATCGGCCTGGCGCTCGGGCACGTGGACTTCAGCAACCTCTTCGTGCTGCTGAAGGAAGGTCCGAAAGCGCCGCCGCCGTACGCGTCGCTTGCCGACGCACACGCCGCGGGCGCGGTGACGCTCAATTACGGGGCGTTCTTGAACAACGTCATCGCGTTTCTGATCATCGCATTGGCCGTGTTCATCATCGTGCGGATGGTCAGCCGACTCTACGCCAAGCCTGCGCCAGTTACCGAGAACACGAAAGCGTGTCCGCGCTGCACGATGCCTATTCCGAAGGCGGCGACGCGCTGCCCTCAGTGTACGTCCGACCTCGCGGCGTAATTCCTTCGTCGTTGCGCAACTTACACGGAACACAGCGTGACGATGAGTTGAAGGTGACGGTACTCCTGGATGAGCCGTCGCCGATAGCTTTGTGAGCAAGAGCGGAATGCGGTCGATCCCATGATCACGAGCGCCGACGTCGTCGTGTGCGGAGCCGGCATCGCGGGCGTCGCCGCGGCATATCATCTCGCGGTGGAGCAGCGCGTCGGTCGCGTCGTCATCGTCGACGAACGCGAGCCACTCACGCTCACGAGCGACAAGGGTACCCAAGGCTACCGCAACTGGTGGCCCGGCCCGGACGACACGATGCTCCGGTTCGTCTCTCGGAGCATCGACTTACTCGAGGCCACCGCGCGCGCGCATGGCAACGCGTTCCGGATGAATCGACGCGGCTATTTGTTCGCGACCGCCGAGCCCGCGGAAGTGGAACGGTTGCGAACGACGGCGGCGCAGGTCTCCGGATTCGGAATGGGTGCGGTGCGTGAACACCGTGACCTCGAGACGTACGCGCCGCACCTTGCGGAAGGGTTCGAGGACCAGCCGATTGGCGCCGATTTGCTCCTGGGAGACGCCGCTCGACGAGCATTTCCATATCTCACCCCGGATATGATCGGCGCATTGCACGTTCGTCGCGCGGGGACAATGAACGCCGTGATGCTCGGCGCGCTTCTGCTTCAGCGTTCGGTCGCGGCCGGCGCGGCGTTCCTCGAGGATCGTATCACAGGTTTCGACATCTCGCATGGCACCATTCGCGGCGTCCGTCTCGCGAGCGGAGTCGGCGTGTCAACGCCTCGGGTCGTGGTCGCCGCCGGACCGCTCGTGCACGAGATGACGCAGATGCTTGGTTTGAGCGTCCCGGTAATGCACGAGCTGCATGCCAAGCTCACCGTTCGCGATCCGCGCGGAGCTGTGCAGCGCGATGCGCCATTCGTGATCTGGAACGACCCAGTCGAGATCGGCGGTCGACCGCTGCCGGCGGGCGTGCACATGCGCCCCGTGGACCTCACGCATGGCGACGAACTGCAACTCATCTGGACGTTCGAGACGGACCTGCGCCAATACGAGTGGCCGCCGCGCTTCGACGACCGGCATCGTGAGATCTTGCTGCGCGGCTGCGCCCGGATGATTCCGGCGATGACGCCGTACATCGGGAGTGGCACGAGCGGCGTTCTCGATGGAGGCTACTATTGCAAGACGCGCGAGAACCGTCCACTCATCGGTCGCCTGCCGATCGACGGCGCGTTCATCTGCGGTGCGCTATCGGGCATTGGGCTCATGTCGGCGCATGCGGCCGGCGAGCTGGTCGCGCTCCATGTGACCGGGGGTCCGCTACCCGCGTATGCGCCGGCGTTTTCTCCGTCGCGCTACGACGATGCGGCGTATGTCTCGTTGATCGAGCAGTGGGGCGCGCGCACTGGGCAGCTATAGATTGATCGCCGCCTTCAGCGTTGGAGTGCGTGAGACGTCGAGCGACCTCAGAACACGCCGCGATAATCCGACGAGCTTGCAAATGTCGGATGGTGGCTGCTCGACGATGCGGAACGGAGCTACGCTGATGCCCGCGAGGCGCTCACTTCGTCACGTTCATTTCCGATGACGCCAACCCACAGCAGTCAGAAACGGTCGAGGTCCTTGCCGACGACGATGCGACCTTGATATCCGGCATGCTGGATGGTCGCCACGACCGTGTCGCTCGCCGTTGCACGCGCACCGAAGTGATAGAGAATGAGCATTTTCGGTTTCGCGTCCGCGACGATGCGTCCGAGCTCGACGTCGCTCGTGTGAAACTCGCGCATGTAGCGTAACCGATCAGTGTCCGCCGACACCTTTTGCGCCCCCATGAATCCCTCGGGGTGCACTTCGTGGATGAGCACATCGACGCCGCGAGCGGCTTGCTGGAGCGCCGACGACGGCCGCGTGTCGCCCGAGATGACGATCGACCGATCGGGTGTATCGATGCGATAACCGTAGGCCTCTTTCCAGCTGCCGTGTAACACCGGGATCGCCGTGATCTTGACGCCGCCGCTGTCGTACACGATCCCCGGCGAGATCTCATGAACGTGTACGGCATAGCCCGTGGGCGACGCGTGCTCGAGGCCTTTGCTGCGGATGTCGATGTCTTCCTTCCACGCCGCGAAGATGTTGGCGGTCATCGACTGAAGGCCGTGGGGCCCGAATACCTCGAGCGGCTTCTTCCGGCCGACGACCCACGTCGTGAGGATCACATCGGGAAGACCGAGCGTGTGATCGCTGTGCAGATGCGTGATGAATGTTGCTGTCGGACCGGTGACTGGAAGTCTCGCCGCGGTCATTCGTCGCATGACGCCTGCCCCGGCGTCAAACAAGAAGACGCGCGCGCCGACCACGATGGCGGTCGCCGGGCCGGCGGCGTCCGGGGTAGGCGGCGGTCCGCCCGTGCCAAGCAGCACGATCACGGTCGAATCGGCGCGCCCGAGCGGCGACTGAACTTGCGGCGAGGAATGCGACGCACCCGAGAGCGGCGCTCCCGCAAACATGCAGAAGATCGAAAGAAGAAACCGACGACCCGATCGCAAGTGCATCATTGGGTGCCTCGACACCTGTAACGCGTTCCTGGGCGGTTGCTGTTCTCCGTTCGTGTCGGTTCCATCCGTTTGTGTCCGTTTCACAATCGTTATGATTTATTGGGCGGGCGAGATCTGAGCCGCCACGCAAACCATAACGATTGTGAAACGGACACAGACGGACACAGCGGAGCAACAGAGGATCAGGGTACGATTGGTCTCGTCGATTCCGTAATGATTGGAATCTTCCCATTCATGTTCTTGTTGAACTCCGCAAGATCGCCCTCGACCAATTTCTTATACGCGGCCTTGGCGTCGTTCAGCTCCTTCTCGATATCGCCCAGCCAAGCGAGTGAAGCGTCGGTCGGCGCATAGTCGGCGCCGCCGGCGACGTCCCCGGCACCGTTGCCTAGCTCTCCCGACAACCAGATCAGACTGAGATAGATCTTGAACGGCTCGGTGTAATACTTGTCGTCACTGTTGAGATCTTCGCGACTGAGCAATCGCAGCTCGACGTCGAGCATCTTCTTGTCGAGATCCGTGAGGGTGCGCTCGACATCGGGCTTTTCAGCGTTCGCCTTCTGTTGGTCGACGATCTGCTTTCGCATGAACTCGAGCTTGTTCGCCATGTCGACCGCCGCGTTCATGTCGTCTCGAACGCGCATTTGCGCCTTGGTCGACGCGATGAGGTCACCCTCGGCGGATTTGATCTCCGGATCGCGCAAGATCTTTAGTGGCTGCGTCAGCGTCTTGCCGTTGACGACGAGACGCACGGTATACGAGCCGGGTAAACCCAGCGGCCCGGCGGTCTGCGTGCCTTGAATTCCCCAGTGCACGATGGGGCGCGTTTGTCGATTGCGGAAGCGCGGCTCCTCGAAGATGTGGGGGTTGTCGGGTGCCGGCGTACGCAGGGCGACGACGCGCGGCGGATCATATCGCAAGTCCCACGTTGCGCGATTGTAGCCGGCCCGCGTTGGCGTCTGGATCGTGCGCACGACCGCACCCGCCGAGTCGAGAATCTCGACGCGCAGCGGGCGCGGCGTGGCGGTCTTGAGGGAGAACGTGATGTCGGCCCGTCCACTGCGCGCCTGACGGAAGCCTGGATGCGGCGGGTAAAGCACGGCGTCATCATCGGCGATCGTGCCTTTGAGCTCGAGCGGCGCGATGTCGCGCAGAATGTAGACGCCGCGGCCGTACGTCGAAACGACGACGTCGTGCCAAAGTTTGGGCACGATGATCCATGAGACGGCGGTGTGCGGCAGTCCCTCGGCGAATTCAGTCCAATGCATGCCGTCGTCGAGCGTGTAATAGAACGAATGTCCCGTGCCGGCGAACAGCATGCCCTTGCGATTCGGATTCTCCGTTACCGCCATCACGTAGTCGAGCGGATGCGTCGCCGGAAGATTGCCGGTGACATTCGTCCACGTCGCGCCGAAGTCGGTCGTCTTGAAGACGTACGGCTTGCGGTCGTCCATCATGTGGTAGTCGATCGCAACGTACGCCGTCGCGGCGTCGAAGTGCGACGGCTCGATCTTGCGCACCGTGCCCCACGTCGGAGCGCCGGCGGCGTTGAGCGCTTTGGTGACGTCGGTCCAATTACCCCCGCCGTCCTTCGTGTACCACACCTTGCCGTCGTTCGTGCCGGCCCAGATCAAACCGCGCTGCGTCTCCGACGGCGCGATCGCGAAGACCAGCTCGCCGTAGAATTGGCCGAGGTTGTCTGGCACGATGCCTCCCGACGAGACGATCCGCGACGAATCCTGCGTCGACAGGTCGGGACTGATGACGCTCCAACTCTGACCGGCATTAAACGTCTTGAATACGACTTGGCAGCCATAATACACGGTGTTGTGATCGAACGGATCGATCGCAAGCGGCGGCGTCCAATGGCAGCGATACTTGAGCTTGTCCGGCGGCGAGTCGAGTGTATGAATCCATGGGCTCACGGAGCGCGCGCGTTTGACACGATGGTCGTAGCGCGTGACTTCGTTGCCATAGCAGCTCGCCCACACGATGTTCGGATCGGTGAGATCGGGCAGCGTGAAGCCCGACTCGCAGCCGCCAAGTCCGTGGTCCCACGTCGAGAATCCGCCGCGGCCACCACCGCCGCCTCCGCCCCCGCCGCCGAGCGAATCAGCGTTTGCTGAATCCGGTCGCGCGCTACGACCGGCAACGGTGGTCATCGTATCCGGACGCGCCGCGCCGACGATTCGTGTCTGCGTCGGACGCTGCGCCCCCCGGCCGCCCCGTCCTCCCCGGCCAGCCGTTGAATCGTTGCCGCGGCCACCACCGCGCCCTCCGCGCCCGAATCCAACGGCGATGCCGCGCGTCGCCTGCGCGCCTTCGGGTGCCGTGCTCGGTCCGCGCATCGTGCCGTTGTCCTGACGATTGCCATAGAACCAATACGGGATCTGATCGTCGACGGCCACGTGATACATCTGCGCGATCGGCAGCGCGACCGACTCGAATGACTTGCCGTGGTTCGTCGTGAGGCGTGCGCCGAGATCGTTGGTCAGACCGAAGTGGTTCGGGTTCTTGGGATCGATCCAGATGTCGTGATTGTCGCCACCCCACGGAACCTCGGCGAACGTCTTGCCGCCGTCCTGCGAGCGGTAGAAGCTCGAGTTGGCGATGAGGATCTCATCGGCGTTGCCCGTCGAGACTTTGATGTTGAGGTAGTAGCCCGCGCGCCCAATGAGCGGACGTTGATAGTTGATCACCTTCCACGACGCGCCCGCGTCGTCGGAGCGCCAGACGGAACCCTGATCGGCGGTTTGGATCAACGCGTACACACGCTTGGAATTCGTCGGTGCGACTGCGACGTCGATCTTGCCGAGCGGCGACTTGGGAAGTCCGGGGTGCTCGATGTGTTTCCAGGAGTTGCCGCCGTCTCGGGTGACGTAGATGCCGCTGCCCGGACCGCCGCTGAACATCGCCCACGTGTGCATCACGACTTGCCACTCACCGGCGAACAGCACGTTCGGATTGTGCGCATCCATCGTCAGCCCGGAGCAACCGGTGTTCTCATCGACGAACAGCACTTGCTTCCACGTCTTGCCGCCGTCTGTCGTACGGAAGACGCCGCGCTCATGCTGCGGTCCCGTGGCGCGTCCGAGCGCGCAGACGAACACGATGTTCGGATTCGTCGGATGCACGAGAATTCGTTGAATGCGCCCTGTCTCGGCCAGACCCATATTGGTCCAGGTCGTGCCCGAGTCGGTCGACTTGTAGACGCCGTCGCCTTGCAGGTCGGCGTCACGGATTGCCCATGCTTCGCCAGTGCCGGCCCAAACGATCGACGGCTTCGATGGCGCGACGGCGAGGGCGCCGATTGCCTGCACGCGCATACTGTCGAACACCGGGCGGAACGTCGCGCCGCTGTCGACGGACTTCCACACGCCGCCGGATGCCGCGCCGAGGTACCAGACGCGCGGGTCACCGGGCACGCCGGTGATCGCCGAGATGCGTCCGCCTTCGGCGGGTCCCATCGATTGAAAGCGGAATGGGTCCGGCTGCGGAGGGCGTGGCGCCGCCGCCCGGCGCTGCTGCGCCGATAGTACAGAAGTGGCGAGGATCAAGGTCGCGGCGAAGAACGCATGCGCACGGCGCATCGAGGAATCTCCGAGTGTAAGCAATATATGGTCGACGAATAGAGTATCCCGCGCGCGCAACGAGGAACAGTGGGGCGCGACGTTCTCCGCATTGTTCTATATTGTGCGCGCATGCTTTTTCCTCTCCTCGCGAGCTTTCAGCTCGCCGCGGCAACGCCGACCGTCTATAACGGACGCGAAGGACACACCGCCGTGGCAATCCCGCGCATCGAGGCGGACGTCACGATCGATGGACGCTTCGACGAGCCCGTATGGCGAGATGCCGCGCTGCTCACAGGATTCTCGCTCTATCAGCCGGTTGACGGACGCCCGGCCCCCGACTCGACCGAAGTCCGTGTCTGGTATTCCGCGACGGCAATCTATTTCGGCATTCGCGCCTTCGAGCCACACGCAGCGGTGTCGGCCACGCAGGCCGATCGTGATCGCATCAGCACCGACGACAACATCGAGATCCATCTCGACACCTTCGACGAACGCAATCGCGCGTTCGTGTTCATCGTCAATCCGTTTGGTGTACAAGCCGACGGGACGAAGAGTGAGGCGGGCGGCTTCATTCCGGGCTCGAACGTGATGCCCGGACAGAACGATCTGAGCGCCGATTTCATCTGGCAGTCAAAGGGACATGTGATCGAGGGCGGCTACGAGGTCGAGGTCCGCGTCCCGTTCAGCAGCCTGCGGTACCCGACCAAGAGCGTGCAGCGCTGGGGCATCCAGTTCGACCGTCACGTGCAGCACAGCGGGTACGAGGAAACGTGGACGCCAGCCGTGCGCGCGTCTGCGTCCTTCGTCTCGCAGGAAGGAACGCTGACCGGAATGACGGGCATGCACCATGGTGAGATCGTCGAGCTCAATCCCGAGCTGACGAACACGGTGAACGGGGCGCCATGCTGCGCGCCCACGCTGCGCACGTGGAATTACGACGCTAATCCGCAGCTCGGCGGAAACGTCCGGTGGACACGCGGCAGCAACTTCGTGCTCAACGGAACGGTCAAGCCGGATTTCTCGCAGGTCGAGGCGGATGCGACGCAAGTCGCCGCGGACGAGCGGTTCGCTCTGTTCTATCCGGAAAAGCGACCGTTTTTCGTCGAGGGCGCCGACCAATTCAACGTGCCCAACACGCTCGTGTACACGCGGACGATCGTGCAGCCCGACGGCGCCGCGAAGATCACCGGCAAGATCGGGCGCACCGATGTCGCGTGGCTCTCCGCGCTCGACCAGAATCAAGCGGACATCGGACGACGTCCGTTGGTCGACGTCGTCCGGCTGCGACAGAACTTCGGAGAGCAATCGCTCGCCGGATTACTGTATAGCGATCGGGTCGGTGACGGACGAGAGAACCGCGTTGTCGGCGGCGACTCACACATTGTATTCGGCGGCAAGTACTTCGCGCAGTTTCAGCTCGCCGAGAGTATGACGCGCGCGAACGGTGCGACGCTTTCGGGGCCGTTGTGGGAGGCCGTCGTCGATCGCACGGGTCGGAGCTTCGGGTTCCACTACAACATCATCGGCATCCACGAGAATTTTCGCGCCGACAACGGTTTCGTCCCCCGAACCGGATACATCCAGCCGAGCATCTCGAACCGATATACGTGGTATGGAAAGCAAGGCGCGACGCTCGAGCGCTTCAATGTGTTCACGAGCATGAACGCCTATTGGGGGTACGACGATTTCTCGAGCGGCAAGAATCTGCTCGAGGATCACGCGTCGGCGCAGATGCAGTTCACATTGCGTGGCGGATGGAATGTCGGACTGACACCGCGTATCTCGACATACGCATTCGACCGCCGCGACTACGCCGATCTTTTGTCGCCAAGTGCGAGCGGCGGCGTGCCACCAACCGCGTTCATTCCAGCGAACCGGATCGAGACACTCGTGAGTGGATTTAGCATCTCGACGCCGCAGTTCCGCGCGTTCGCCGCTTCGGTCGGCACGACGCTTGGCAACGACGTCGATTTTCTCGAGACGTCGCGCGTCTTGCGCACCGACTACAATGCGTCGCTCGATTTGCGTCCGAGCGATCGTCTGCGCGTCAGCGCGACGTACGTGAGCAGCGCATTCACGCGCCGACGCGACGACGAGCGGTCGGCGTTCACATATATCCCGCGTCTCAAGATCGAGTACCAGCTCGCGCGGCCACTCTTCGTGCGCGTGGTGTCGCAATACACGGCCACGCGTCGAGAGCCGCTGCGCGATCCACGCACTGGCGAGATCCTGCTCGTGGGCGGCAGCGGAAGCACGACGCCGTCGACGGCCAGCTCCGGCAACGTGCTCCGCACGGACTGGCTCGTCTCGTACCGCCCCGCGCCAGGTACGGTGCTCTTCCTTGGTTACGGCGGAAGCATGAGCGAACCGGACCCATTGGCGTTCCAGCAACTGCGGCGGACGAGTGATGCGTTTTTCGTGAAGGCGAGCTATGTGTTTCGGGCGCCTGTTTTCTGAAACGGCAACAGCTCCACCTGCATTCACCGCAGAAAAGCGTTCACCGCAGAGGTGCTCTGCGCCTCTGCGGTGAAGCTGTTTTGAACTCGAACCCGCGAGATCCCTAGCTCGCCCGAACCACCGTCGTCAACACTGCCGTGAGCACCACAGCATCGTTGATCGTCGCGACGCCTCGCGTTCGACAAATGCCCCGTCGCCATTGTTGCAGCGTCACGTCCAACGATAAGAGCTGGCCCGCGCGAGCCGGAGCACGGAACCGCACGCGGTCGGCACCCATGAAATACGCCGTGGTAAACTTGTCGCCGCCGACGAGATCTGGAATGAGCGCGCCGCTCGTCTGGGCGAGCGCCTCGAGCACGAGCGCGAACGGCATCATGTTCTCGCCGCGCGGGTCATTCCACCACTCGGAACCCGAAAGCTGCTTCGACGCGACGACGCGCTTTCCGGCCTCGATCACATCGATCCGATCGACGAGAACAAATGGGTAGCGATGCGGCAGCAACGCGTCGAGCGAGGCACCTTCGTAGGCTCGTGTGACCAAGTGAGGCGCTGAGCGCGACATCATTCAGGTTTCTTGCGCTGCGCGAATCCGCCGAACGTCAACACCCACCGAAACGCTTTTTCCATTCCAAGCGTGGCTCCCTCCATTGCATCGCTGCCGAGGGCTTTCACGAGCACGTTCAATCCGCGAATCACGAGGAGAAAGAAGCCGAGGACGCCGAGCGCCAATCCCCAGATCGGAAAAACGATGACGAAGAAGATGAGTATGAACGGCAGTAATAAGATCGGGACGATTGGAACCAGTCCCATTGCGAGGTGCACTGTTCCTCCATTGTGTGAGACGAGCCGGCCCTATGCCTCGCTCGATCAGCGAAGCAGGGCGATGCCGGTCGGGCGCTCGCGGATCACGAGCGTGTCGATCACGGCCATACTCTTCAGCTCGATCATGTCGATCACGCTCGACTCACCGCGCACACCTTCGAATAGTACAAAGGCGTATCGCGAATCTGGCGCCACGGCGATTGCCCGCGGCATAAAATCCTTCTCGCGAATCGAATTCCGCGAGGGAATCGAACGCGGGACGAGCGACCTGATCGTCACAGCGTCACCCTCGATCGAGAGTGAGTCCGCGCCGCTCGGCGATAGGAGTTGTTGCGTCGCAGTCGGCGCCGTAATGACGAGTGGGTCATCGCCGCCCGGCGTCCGCACGAGCCATGACCCGCAGTCGCTAGTCTCCGCGGGCACACAGACGCGGAATTCGGCGACCAGCGGGTCGGTCTTGCCAACGACGCCGATCGCGAGGCGATAGCGGCCCTGCGCACGCGCAGCAGGCGCGAACGCGACCGTTATCGCAATCGCAACCGCCCAGCGGGGCCAAGCGGTCACTGGTATTTCCCGACGTATCCGGCGAGAGTTTTCTCTGATGGAAGGTCGGACAGCTTCGTGCCCATATTCTTACCAGATATGTGGAATGAGGCTCGGCGAACGAACCATCGGGTCCCCCGGCTTGCAGCCAAATGCCGCGGCGAACGCCGCAATGTTCGACAGCGGACCGTTCGTGCGCCAGCGCTCCGGCGCGTGCGGATCCAATGTCACACGACTCTTCATCGTCTCCGGTCGCGAGTGGCTCCGCCAACTCTGTGCGTATGCCACGAAGAAGCGCTGTTCCGGCGTCAAACCTTCGATGTTCGCCGGACGCCCGTTTCGTTTGAGCGCGCGCTGTAGCGCGTCGAACGCGGTGAGCAGCCCGCCGTAATCAGCAATGTTCTCGCCGAGCGTGAGCTTGCCGTTCACGTGGAACGTGTCGACTTGGATGTATGAATTGAATTGATCGACGACCTTTTGTGCTTCCTTCGTGAAGTGCACCGAATCGGGCGGTGTCCACCAGTCGCGAAGATTGCCCTTCGCGTCGAAGTGGCGGCCTTCATCGTCGAAGCCATGCGTCAGCTCGTGCCCCGCCCAACTTCCGCCGAGTGACCCGTAGTTCGCGGCGTCGTCGGCTTTGGGATCGAACGTCTGCGGCGCCAGCGCCCCCGCCGGAAACACCATCTCGTTCTTCGTCGGATTGTAGTATGCGTTGACCGTCGGCACGGTCATCTCCCATTCCGTCGTGTCGACCGGCGCACCGGGACGATTGATCGTGCGCTTCCACTCGAATTCGTTGGCGCGCTGGAGATTGAGCACGAACGGACCTTCGACGGTCTGAAGGTTCGAGTAGTCGCGCCACTTATCGGGGTAGCCAACCTTCTCTCCCATGAGCGCCAGCTTGTGCAGTGCCTGCTTCTTCGTCGCCTCCGACATCCAGTCGAGCTTTTGCACGCGTTGGCCGAACGACGCCTTGATGTCATCGATCACCGCCTTCGCCCGCGCGCGGGCCGCGGGTGGGAAAGTCTTCGCGACGTACGCCTGGCCGAGCGCTTCACCAACCGCGTGGTCGGCGACGCGGAGACACCGCTTCCAGCGAGGCAGCATCTCTTTCGCGCCGGTGAAGCGCGCTGAGAAGGCGAAGTCTTCGTGCACGAACGGGGTGCTCAGCCACGG
>JAICYT010000082.1 GCA_025934075.1 Gemmatimonadaceae bacterium | reverse complement strand
GCCGACGGCGCGCCCTCGTAGACGTCCGGCGCCCACATATGGAATGGAACGGTGGCGACCTTGAACCCGAAGCCGATCAGCAGCATCGCGATGCCTGTCACCAGCAGCGGACTGCCGGACAGGCTGTAGATCGTGATGCGACCGGCGATCATCGGCAGATTCGTCGTGCCGGTCGCACCGTACACGAGCGCGATGCCGTAAAGCAGAAACGCAGTCGAGAACGCGCCGAGGAGGAAGTACTTCAGCGCACCCTCGGCCGATCGAATGCTGCGACGATTCATTCCAGCGAGCGCGTACACCGAGATCGACATCAGCTCGATGCCGAGGAACACGATGATGAGATCGCGCGCTCCCGCAAGCAGCATCATGCCCGACGACGCGAGCAGCACCAGCACGTGCGACTCCGGGGCTCGCAGCCCCGAACGCATGTTATCGTCCATGCTCAGCGCGATCGTGAACACCGTGCCGAGCAGGATTACGATGTCGACGAGCCAGCGGAAATTGTCGACCGCAATTGGTCCGCCGCTGGAGTCGAACCGACCGACCCAATTCATCACCAGTACCATGGTGATGCCGGCCAGGATGATGCTCGCGATGCCGACGCTTCGCTGATGTTCGTCGCTGTCCGGGCGCCACACGGCCCACATGAGGATGAGCATCGCCCCGCCCATCAGCACGAGATCGGGCACCAACGCGAGCGTCAACTGCGACGGAATCGAAAGGTCGAGGGTGGTGATCATCGCTCGGCCTCGGCGACACCGGTGGTCAACAGATTGCGCCGAGCGTCGACCATGTTGACGAACTTCGTGGCCGCGCCCTCCATGCGCCGGAGGACCGGGGCTGGATACACGCCGAGCCACACGATGGCCGCGACGAGCGGAACCATGATCGCGAGCTCACGCCGGTTGAGATCCGGGATATGCTCGTTCTCTCGCTTGTCGAGCGGATTGAACAGAATGCGCTGAATGGCCCACAGCAGATACGCGGCCGAGATGATGACGACCGTCGTCGCGATGACGGAGAGAACGGGCTGCGTCTGGAAGGAACCAAGCAACACCAAGAACTCACCGATGAATCCATTGGTCCCCGGTACGCCGATACTGCTGAACGTCACGATGGTCAGTATCGCGGCGAACATCGGCACGACGCGCGCGATGCCGCCGTAGGCGTCGATCAAACGCGTGTGTCGACGCTCGTAGATCATGCCGATCAGGAAGAACAGCGCGCCTGTCGAGATGCCGTGATTGATCATCACCATGAGCGCGCCTTGGACGCTCTGAACGGTCAGCGCGAAGATGCCGAGCATCACGAACCCGAGGTGGCTCACCGACGAATACGCGACGAGCTTCTTGAAATCCGGCTGCACGAGCGAAACGAGCGCACCGTAAACGATGCCGATGACCGCGAGTCCGAGGATGATGCCGCGGATCGTCGGATCCATCGCCGCACTCGGGAACAGCGGCACCGCGAGGCGCAGGAATCCGAACGTTCCCAGTTTGAGCATGATGCTCGCCAGGACCACCGAGCCGGCCGTCGGCGCTTCGACGTGCGCGTCCGGTAGCCAGGTGTGGAACGGGAACATCGGAACCTTCACCGCGAACGCCAAGAAGAACGCGCCGAACAACCACTTGGCCGCGGTCGACGTGACCATCGCGTTTTGCAGAACGTAGTCGTAGGCGAACGTCGGAATCCCGGTCGCTGGATCACGCGCCGCGAGCCCGAGATAGATGATCGCGACGAGCATCAGCAACGACCCGACCATCGTATAAATGAAGAACTTGAGGCTCGCGTAAATGCGACGGTCGCCGCCCCAGATCCCGATGATGAAGTACATGGGAATCAGCATCACTTCCCACATCACGTAGAAGAGGAAGAGATCGAGCGAAAGGAACACGCCGAGCATGCCCGTCGTCAGCACGAGCAGCAACGCGTAATAGCTGTGCGACCGGGCGCGGATGCTCGTCCAGCTTCCGCCGACGGCGAGCAGCATGATGAAGGTCGTCAGCAGCACCATCATCACCGCGATGCCGTCGACGCCGATCGTGAAGCGAATGCCCCACGATGGAATCCACGCGTAGTCGACGACGGACTGCCACGCGTTGTTCCCTGGATCGAAGCTCCACCACAAGCCGAGCGAGACGATGAACTCGACCGCGAACGTGACCAGCGCGACCATGCGTGGGGTTGCGGCGACGCCGCTTACCACTTCATCGCCCCCCGCGCCGCCGCCCCGTGCGCCGAGCAGCCAAATCACCGCCGCGCCGATGAGCGGAATGATCAGCAGCGCTGGCAGAATCCAGTGCGTGTATCCGATGGACGTCAGCAGAGCGTTCATGTATTAGTCAGTCGTGATCATCGAATGCTGAACGCGCCCAAGACGGCCAGGACCCCCGCGACCAGCACCCAGGCGTAGGTGCCGAGCTGGCCGGACTGAAATTGCGAACCGATCCATCCGACGAAACGCGCCAAATAGGCGCTGCCGTTGACGCCGACGCCGTCGATGAGCCCGGCGTCGATGCCGCGCCACAACAGGCCGCGCGAAACTCCGACAACAGGCTCCACGATCGTCTTGTCGTAGATCTCATCGACGTAGTACTTGTTGACGAGCACTTTCTCGAAGCCCTCCTCCGGCGCGGCTTCGCGTTTCGGCACGAGCGACTCAGGCTTGAGCCGCGTCCACGCGAGCGCGATACCGCCGACGGCAATCAAGATGGCGACGCCCACCAAGGTGTACTCGAGGCTCGCTGATGTTTCGCCGGCGCCTGCCATGACGCGCGCCGTCGATTCGCCAACCACTGGGTCGAGCCAATGCTCGAGCGCACCGACTCTGCCGAGCGGCGCGAACTCCGGCAGGTTGAGCCACCCCCCGATCGCGCTGAGAATGCCAAGCACGACGAGCGGCCCCGTCATGATCCACGGCGCCTCCGCCAAATGACCGCGCTCCTTCTCCCCGGTCCGATTCGGGCCGTGGAAGGTGTAGATCATCATGCGGGTCATGTACGTCGCGGTCATGAACGCGGCGACGAGCCCCAGCAGATATGCGAAATAGAGCCAGCCACTTCCCGGAATGCCGAACAACGATGCGCTCGCGATCGTCGAGTGCTGCGCGCGCGCGAAGAGGCCGCCCAGGATCTCGTCCTTCGAGAAGAAGCCGGCGAACGGCGGAATCCCGGCGATGGCAAGCGTTGCGATCCACATCAACCAGAACGTCACCGGCATGTACTGCTTGAGTCCACCCATGTTGCGCATGTCCTGCGCATCGTCATGGTTGTCGGTGTGGTGATACGCTCGGTGCATCGCGAAAATCACCGAGCCGGATCCGAGGAACAGCAGCGCCTTGAAGAAGGCATGCGTGACGAGGTGGAAAAGCCCACTGACATACGCGCCCGATCCAACGCCGATGAACATGTAGCCGAGCTGCGAGACGGTCGAATACGCGAGCACCTTCTTGATGTCCCACTGCTTGAGACCAATCGACGCCGCAAAGATCGCCGTGAGAGCACCGATGATGACGACGACGAGCTGCGCGACCGGCGCCATCGAGAACAGCACGTTTGTCCGCGCGATCAGATAGACGCCCGCCGTGACCATCGTCGCGGCGTGGATCAATGCCGAGACCGGAGTCGGACCGGCCATGGCGTCGGGCAACCAGGTGTACAGCGGGATTTGCGCGCTCTTACCCGCGCATCCCAAGAACAAGAACAGACAGATCGTCGTAACGACGATCCCGCCGAACGGCAATGACGCTGCGCCCTCGCGGACACCGGTGAAATCCAACGCATGCATGTTGGCGAACATCATGAACATCGCGATCAGGAACCCGACGTCGCCGATGCGGTTCACGATGAACGCCTTCTTGCCCGCGTCGGAGTTCACCTTGTCGCTGAACCAGAATCCAATCAGCAGATACGAGCAGACGCCAACGCCTTCCCATCCGATGAACAACAGCGGGTAGTTGCCGGCAAGCACGAGCACCAACATGAAGAAGACGAACAAATTCAGGTACGCGAAGAAGCGCGGGTACCCGGGATCGTCCTGCATGTAGCCGACGCTGAAGAGATGAATGAGCATCCCGACGCCCGTTACGACGAGCGTCATCATCATCGACAGTTGGTCGAGCTGGAACGCCGCGTCGATGTGCATGTCGCCGACGGGCATCCACGAGAAATAGCGCTGAATGAACGGCGCCGTCATCTCTCCCGCTCCGCGCATCGCGAGGAAGATCGCGGCGGCCAGCAGGAATGAGAGAATCAGTACGCCCGGACCGACGATGCTCGCGACGCCCGCGAAGCGGTGTCGCACGACGGGATGATGATCGTCGCCCGTCGCGCCGTGCGCATCGTCGTCATGCGCCGCTGCGTGTCCGTGCCCACCGTCGTCGACACCGTGCGCTTCCCCATGCGCGAGGGCCGGATCGCCCGGGCCGGCGTGAAACACGCTGGCCAGCGACAACGCGCCGTTGATGACGAAGCCGAGCAGCGGAAGCAGCGGAACCAGCCAGACCCACTCCGCGATCGTTCCGGTGAGTGGATGTGTGCCCGCGGTCGCGGCAGCCTGCAAGAGAGGAATCATCAGCCTTTGAGCAGGTTGATGTTCTGAAGGTCGACGGTTTGTCGATGGCGGAACAGCGCGATGATGATCGCCAACCCAACCGCGGCCTCGGCCGCGGCGACCGTCATCACGAAGAACACGAACACTTGGCCCGCCGCGCCATACGACTGCGCGAACGCGACGAATGTCAGGTTCACCGCGTTGAGCATCAGCTCGACGCACATGAACACGATGATCGCGTTGCGGCGCGTGAGCACGCCGACCACGCCGATCGCGAACAAGACCGCCGAGAAGAAGAGGGCCTCAGCCAGCATCGCCTTCGCCTCTCTGTTTTCCGAGGACCACGGCACCGACAATTGCCGCGAGGAGCAGAACGCTCGTTACTTCGAATGCAAGCAGGTATTCATTGAACAGCGGACCGGCGATGGGCGTGATCGCGCCCGTGCGTTCGACCTGCTGCGCTGTGTAGCCGGCGGGCAGCGTGAGATTGACCGGCGTTCGCGATCGGGTGAGCGCGAAGATCTGGGCCAACAGCGCGACGCCGACGGCACCGGCAATCAACTTCCACCCGAGTCCGCGCGCATCGCCGACCACTCCCTGTCCCAGATTGAGCAGCATGATCACGAACAGAAACACGACCATGATCGCGCCGGCGTAGACCAGCACTTGGATGACGCCGATGAACTGGGCGTCCAACATCACGTAAAGCGCGGCCAAGCTGAACATCGTGTTGACGAGCCAAAGCGCCGCGGCAACGGGACTCTTTCGCGTGACGAAGAGCAGCGCCGAGACGATGGCGATGATCCCGAATAGATAGAAGTGGAACGTGTAGAGCAGCGGGAGCGTCCCGTGCGGCATGTCTTGCACGACCATCACTCGCCCTTTGGATCGGCGGGATCCCACATCTCGCAGACGGGATGCGTCTGCGCCATCAACCGCTCGAGGTCGTAGACGAATCCTTCGCGGCTGTATTCAGAGTTCTCGTAATGCCGGCCGACATGGATCGCCTCTTCCGGACAGACCTCCTGACAGTAGCCGCAGAAGATGCAACGGAACTCGTCGATCTCGAACACCAGCGGATATCGGTTGCCGTTCTCGTCCTCGCCCGGCACGAGCTTGATGCAATTGGCCGGGCAAACCGTCGGGCAGAGGCCGCAGGCGACACACTTTGCTTTGCCGTCTTCGTTCGTGAGCATCCGGTGCGTGCCCCGCCACCGCGGCGAGAGCGACCATTTCTCTTCCGGATACTGGTACGTCACCTTGTCGCGGAAGATGTGTGAGAGCGTGAGCCCCATGCCTTGCAGCGTGGCGCGCACGTAGCTCGTCTGGGCAATGGGGCGCTCGAGCACCTTCACTCCGATGGCCATCAGTCCGCTCCCCCTTCACTGGTTGCAGGCTCGAAGCGTGCGCGATCGAATCGCGCACGGCGGAGCTTGGCGAGATCGCGTTTGTCGAGACGTGAGTACGACGGGCTGATGAGCCGACCGCGATCGATCAGACCGAACAAGATTCCCGTGAGCACGAGGTTGATCACGAGCATGGCGACGGCGAATTGCCATGAGTCGGGATGGAACCCGGCGAACTCGAGGCCGAGAGTCGCGCCGGCGATCACCACGATATACGTCAGAGCGGTCGGCAGCATGAACTTCCACCCGAGCGCCATCAGCTGATCGTACCGGAATCGTGGCAGCGTCCAGCGGACCCAGATGTAGATGAAGACGAAGACCATGATCTTCACCCAGAAGAAGGCGAACGTCACCAAGGTCTTGAGCAGCGTATGCGGCGCGACGTTATCCCACATCGTGAAGGGAATGTCCCAGCCGCCGAAAAACAGCGTCGCCATCAGCGCGCTCGCCGTCATCATGTTCGCATACTCGGCGATGAAGAACATCGAGAACTTCATCGCGCTGTACTCGGAGTGATATCCCGCGACGAGCTCCGATTCCGCCTCGGGCAGATCGAACGGCAGCCGGTTCGTCTCGGCGAAGGCGGCGATCATGAAGATGAACCACGCGATCGTACAGTTGATCGCGTTCCAGTGTAGTCCCCAGCCACCCTGCTGCGACACAATACGATCGAGCGACACGTTGCCGGCGAGGATGAGCACCGGAATCGTCGACATGCCCATGGCGATCTCATACGAGATCATTTGCGCGCTCGAGCGCAATCCACCGAGCAGCGAGTACTTGTTGTTCGACGACCAGCCCGCGAGCACGATCCCGTAGACGCCGAGGGATCCGATCGCGAGAATGAACAGGAATCCGATCGGCATGGGGGCGAGCGCCGTGTCGATCGTTCCCCACTGCGAGTCCCACGGCGCGCCGTACGGAATCACCGACCAGGTCAGTAGCGCCGGAATGAACGACATCACCGGCGCGAGAACGAACAATGGGAGGTAGGCCTGCGACGGATACGTCTCTTCCTTCATGATGTTCTTGACGCCGTCGGCCACGGACTGCAAAAGGCCGTGCGGGCCCACTCGATTGGGTCCACGACGATCCTGAATGAACGCGCAGACACGCCGTTCGAGCCAAATGACCATCATGACGCCGATCATGTAGATCGTGAACGTCAGCAGCAGCTTCACCACCGTCGCCAAGAACCACGCGCCTCCGCTTGGCGGAGGGGGTAAATGCTCCAGACCATTGGCCTGCGTGGCGGCTTGGACAAAGGCATCGAGCGCGAGGGCGATCATGCAGTCGCTCCCGCTGCGGCGTCAGCGCCGGCGATTGCTTTGCCTTTGAGCGCCAACGCGTCGTAGCTCATGCCGGCGAACTCAGGGTGCGCTGCCGCCAATGCGCCGAAGACCTCGCTGGCGAGCGAATAGTTACTGCGTGCGCCGACGGCGGTCAGCAAATCCGCGAGCACGTACCAGCTTGGTCGGGCGAATCCGGGTGCCGCCTTCGCTTGCATGAATCGCTGAACGCGTCCGCGGAGGTTGGTGAACGTTCCTTCCTCCTCGACGAAGTTCGCGATTGGCAACACAACTGCGGCCGCGTGTCGCGCCCACGCAGGCAGCGTCGTGCCGATGACGATGATCGCGCTCGCCTTGGGGATGTCCGGCACATCGACGCCGGCCAACTCTTCGTCGGCGACGACGAGCACGTCGCCGCTCGTGAGCGTCGACAACGGAGTCGCGCTGTTCATGAACCCAAGCAGCTCAGCGCCTCGGACGTTGGCGGCGCGATCGCGACGCAATGCAAGATCTTCGACGCCAGTCAACGGTGCTTCGTCGCCTTGCTCGACGCGGAATGCGCCGGCGCCGCTTGTCTTCTTGATCAGCTCGGACAACAGATACAGCGCCTCGTTCGAGAGCATCGGCGACGCGAGCACGAACGCGCGCTTGCCTGCCAGGATCCGCGCGGCCTCACTGATCGCGAGCTGCCAATCGGTGCCGTTGAGTGTCGCACCGTGCCGCACCATTGGGACGTCGACGCGGTCCTGGCGATTCATCCAGCGATAATTCAGTCGACCGTGGTCGCACATGAAGTACTTGTTCACATCTTCGTTCGGACGCGGACGGAGACGAATCACCGTGTTGTCCCGCGTCTCGACGATCATGTTGCAGCCTTGCGTGCAGTTCGGGCACACCGACGCGGTTCGATCGAGCTCCCACGCGCGCGCCTTGTTGAGCGAATCCTTCGAGAGCAGCGCGCCGACCGGACACAGCTCGATCACGTTGCCGGCCCACGGATGCGTGAGGTCTTCACCTTCGAACTTGCCAATGACAGCGCGGTCGCCGCGCTCGCTGACGTTGAGCACCGGATCCTGAGCGACGTCCTCCATGAAGCGAACGCACCGCGTACACAGGATGCAGCGATTCGGCGTATACATCACGTCGCCGCCGAAATCCTCCACCGGGTTGAAGCGCTTCGGGTCGCGATAGCGCCCTTCGGCGCGACCCTCGCGATACGTGTAGTCTTGCAGCTCACATTCGCCAGCTTGGTCGCAGATCGGGCAGTCGAGCGGATGGTTGATGAGCAGCATCTCGAGCACACCTTTGCGTGCCTCGAGCGCTTTCTCCGAGTGCACGTGAACGACTTGACCTTCGGCGGCTGCCGTCGCGCACGACGGCGCGAGCTTGGGCGCCTTCTCAACCTCGACCAAGCACATGCGACACACGCCGGCGACCGGTAGTCCGGGATGGTAGCAGTAGTGCGGGACGAGCACGCCGGCGTACTTGGCCGCCTCGAGGATCGACGTACCAGCGGGGACGCTCACCTGCCGTCCCTCGATGGTGAGATTGATCATGTCAGCCATCAGGCCACCGCCGGCACGAGGAAGTGCTTCTTCTTCTTGATCAACGCTTCGAAGTCTCCGCGGAATTTCTTGAGGCCGGAAACCACTGGTGTCGCGCACGAGTCGCTGAGCACACAGATCGTCTTCCCCGTCATGTTCTCGGCAATCTCGAGCAGCGTGTCGAGATCTTCCGGCGTTCCATCGCCGGCAACAATGCGCTCGAGAATCTTCGTCGTCCACGCCGTGCCTTCGCGGCACTGTGTGCACTGCGCGCAGCTCTCGTGGGCAAAGAATCGCGCGGCGCGCGCGATCTGCTTGACCAGATTTTGCGCGTCATCGAATACGATCACGCCGCCGGAGCCGAGCATGGTTCCCTGCGCGACGAACCCTTCGTAGTCCATCAAGCTCGCTTCGGCTTCGTCGACCGTTTGGATCGGCACAGAGATGCCGCCCGGGATGATCGCCCTGAACTTCCGACCCGGCAGCGGACCGCCGCAGAGGTCATATAAGAAGTCCTTGAACGGAAAACCCATCGGCACTTCGTAGTTTCCCGGGCGCTGGATGTTGCCGCACACCGAATAGAGCTTGGTGCCGGTGCTCTTCGGATTGTCGGGGCGCATCCATTGCTTGTACCACGCCGCGCCGTTGTTGATGATGTGCGGCACTGCGGCGAGCGTCTCGACATTGTTGATCGTGGTCGGCGACGCAAAGACGCCCGAGACGGCCGGGAATGGCGGCTTGATGCGCGGATTCCCACGCTTGCCCTCGAGCGAATTCATCAACGCGGTTTCTTCCCCGCAGATGTACGCGCCGGCGCCGCGGTGGACGTAGATGTCGATCGTCTTGCCGGTCCCCATCGCATTCTTACCGAGGATGCCGCCGGCGTAGCACTCCTTGAGTGCCGCTTCCACGCGCACGATCGGCTCGGTGAACTCACCGCGAATGTAGATGTAACACGTCTCGGCGCCGATTGCGTAGGAGCCGATCGCGCAACCCTCGATGAGCGCGTGTGGCGTCCACCGCATGATCTCGCGGTCCTTGAACGTGCCCGGCTCGGATTCGTCAGCGTTGCAGCAGAGATAGTGCGGCTTGCCGTCGCCCGGCTTCATGAATGACCACTTCACGCCCGTGGGAAAGCCGGCGCCGCCACGTCCACGAAGTCCAGAATCTTTGACGACCGTGACGATATCGGCCGGCGCCATGCCGAGGCACTTCTGAAGCGCCGTATAGCCACCGCGCTTCTTCCAACCGTCGAGCGTCGTCGCCTCCTTCACACCGAAAAACTCGGAGAGGACGGCCGTTTCGCGCGCGTGTGATTTGTGCGGATATCCCATGGCGTTACTCGAGCGCTCCGAGAATCTGAGGAACGTTCTCCGGCGTCACCGACTCGATGAAATCCTCGTTGATCATGATCGGCGTCGCGAAGCCGCACGCGCCGAGGCATTCGACTTCGATCACCGTGTACTTGCCGTCGGGTGAGGTCTGACCGAGCTCGAGACAGCCCGTATGTCGCAGGAGCGAGTCGACCACGGCTTCAGCGCCGCAGACATTGCACGGCGACGTGGTGCACACCTGGATGAAGTGCTTTCCGACGGGATGCTGATGGTACATCGTGTAGAACGTGACGACGCCCTTCACGTACGCCGGCGTGAGATCGAGAACGCCGGCCACTTCGGCCATGCCCTCATCGCTCACCCACCCGTGGTCGTGCTGTACCATCCATAAGGCCGGGAGGAGCGCTGCCATCTTGGTCGGATAGCGCGAGAGCACCTCGTCCAACTCTTTGCGACGCGCGCTGCCTGGCGTGAACAGCGGTGCGTACTCCGCATGGACGTGATTGCTCATCGATCGATCTCCCCCATCACGATGTCGATCGACGCATTGATCGCGATGACGTCGGACAAGAGGTGACCTTCGACCATGCGCGGAATTGCCGACAGGTTCACGAAGGACGGCGGTCGAATGCGCCACCGCACGGGCTTTGACGAGCCGTCGGAAACCATGTAGTAGCCTTTTTCGCCCTTCGGACTCTCGACCGCGACGTAGCATTCGCCAGTCGACGGGCGTGGACCTTCCATCACCTGCTTGAAGTGATGAATCATGGATTCCATGTCGCTCGTTGCTTTGCTCTTCGGCGGCAAAATGACGCGATGGTCGTCGACGTTCACCGGTCCGTCGGGCAGACGCTTGAGCGCTTGGTCCAGGATACGCGTCGACTGACGCAGCTCTTCCATGCGAACGAGGAACCGATCGTAGACATCGCCGTTCGTCCCGACCGGGACATCGAAGTCGTACGTCTCGTAGTCGAGATACGGGAAGTCTTTGCGCACGTCGTACGCGACGCCCGAGGCGCGCACCATCGGGCCCGAGAGTCCGTAGTTCACCGCCTCTTCGGGCGACATCACGCCGAGTCCGACGGTGCGGCCAACCCAGATGCCGTTGCGTGTGATGACGCGATCGATCTCGTCGACGACCTTCGGAAATCCACGAACAAATGCGGAAAGCTTCTCCGTGAAGCCGTCGGGAATGTCGGCGCCCATGCCGCCGACGCGCGTCAGCGATGTCGTCAGCCGGGCGCCGATCCACATCTCCAGCATCTCGTAGACTTCTTCCCGCTGCTGGAACGCCCAGAGGAACGGTGTGAACGCGCCGATGTCGATGCACGTCGTGCCCAGCCATACCAAGTGCGAGATGATGCGCGACAGCTCGCACGCGATGACCCGCAGCACCGTGCATCGCTCCGTGATGTCGATGCCGAACAACCGTTCGGCGCCGAGCGCGAAGGCGACGTTGTTCCCGGGCGAGTTGAGATAATCCTCACGATCGGTCCACGGGATGATCTGATTGTACTGCCGATACTCGCCGATCTTCTCGAAGCCGCAGTGGAGATACCCGACGTGCGGGATGCACCGGACGACCGTCTCTCCATCGAGCTCGAGCACCAGGCGCAACACGCCGTGCGTCGCCGGATGCTGCGGTCCCAGGTTGATGAGCATATGCTCACCGGACAGATCCGGCTCGATGCCGAGCGGCGCCTCCATTGTGAGCACGTTGCCGCCTTCGTCCACGGCCAACGGAACGCGCTGGGGACGACCCTGCGCATCCAGGCCGGTCGTCGACAGCTCGACTTCAACAGTTCGCTTCGTCGTTGCCATAGTGACTCAGTTACTCGCCCGTGCGCTCGCCCGTGGTCAAGCGGCGCCGCATATCGGCCGGCAAATCCTCGAACGCGTCGGCGATCGAAAGCTCTTCTTTCGAGTACCGCGCCTCCGGATTCGCCGCGAGCGCCTGACGCAGCTGCTCCGACCGACTGAACCGGCCGCGCAATGGAAAGTCTTTTCGGAGTGGAAAACCTTCGTTGTACTGCTCCCACATCAGGAGACGGCGGAGGTCCGGGTGCCCCGCGAACTTGATGCCGAACATGTCGTAGCACTCACGCTCCAACCAATCGGCGCCTTTGTAAATGTCCCACACGCTCGGAACCTCGAGCGCCGCGCCACGCTCGAGCAACACCTTGATGCGGATGAACCGTCGATACGGCAGCGAGCGCAGATGCCACACCACCTCGAGCGGCTGCTCGAGGTCACGAAACTCGACCGCGGTAACATCCGACAGATAGTCGTAGCGTTGCGATGGGTCGTCGTGCAACCAACGAATTACGTCGTGGACTCTGGTCGGATCGACGACGACCGTCGTCTCGCCCCAGACGACGTCGACGCGTCGCACGGCGGTGGCGAACTGCTGCCGCATTGGCTCAATGGACTCGTTTGGCGCGCCGCCGCGGTTCGGGACATTCCGAGGCGTCGCCGGCGCGGCTGTTGCGCCGAGCGCGCTGCCAGCGATGACCGGCGCGAAGCTGCCGTCGCGGTTCACTCCGTTCACTGCGTCGCCTTCGGTCACAAGCCGGAGCGCGTCTGGTGAATGGAGTTGCCGAATGGCTCCGACACCTCGTCGATGACTGAGGGCGGAATGTAGAGTTGCGTGTCCGGATCCGGTTCCATCTCGTTGCGCAACGACGGATCGCCCGACCGCTCATTGGCGACCTTCTTCTGCAGCATCATGATGCCGTAGAGCAACCCTTCCGGACGCGGCGGACAACCCGGCACGTAGACATCGACCGGAATGATGCTGTCGATGCCCTGCACGACCGCATAGTTGTCGAACATGCCGCCGGTGGACGCGCACGCACCCATCGAGATGCACCATTTAGGTTGCGGCATCTGCTGCCAGATTCGGCGAAGGACCGGAGCGAGCTTGAACGGAACTCGACCGGCGCAGATGAGGAGATCGGCCTGGCGCGGCGAGAACGCCTGCCGCTCCATACCGAACCGCGCCAAGTCGTACTTGCTTGCCGCCGTTGCCATGAACTCGATGGCGCAACAGGCCGTGCCGAACGGCATTGGCCACAACGAATTCTTTCGGCCCCAGTTTACGAACGCATCGAGCTTCGTCGTGATCCAGGGTTCGTTGCTCGAGGTATCGATCAGTCGCGTGTCAGGGCGTGGACTCAATCCCATTGAAGCGCTCCCTTCTTCCAAACGTAGATAAAACCAACCAGCAGAATCAGCATGAACACGATCATCTCGGACAGCCCGAACAACGAAAGCTCGCCAGTGGGACAATTGCCGGTCGCCAGCGGAACCGCACACGACAGTTGTCGGTAGTACGCGCCCCATGGGATCATGAAGACGGTTTCGATGTCGAAGATGATGAACAACACCGCCACCATGTAGAACTTGACGGAGAAGCGCTCGTGCGCGTCGCCAAGCGGCGGCATGCCCGACTCGTACGGAACCTGTTTGACGGGGCTCGGTCGGGGGCGAAGCGTAAGGTGGGAGAGGCCCAACATCATCACCGCGTTGATGATGACGAAGCCGAGCAGAAGCAGGACTGGGAAGTACGTGTGAAGCATGAGTCTCCCAACTTCGTGAAATCTTTCACTAAGTCCAGCCGCGGAAAGTTATCCACGCCGCTTTAACGGGTCAACGATGACAACAGGCTGGAGGGTCGAGCGCGGAATGTCGAAGGAGTGTGTGCTCCTTCGGCGCCGAACCGCATGGATGTAGGTTTCGATGCCGCGCGAACTGCAGTCGAGCGGCGCGGAGCGCCGCGCACCTACCCCCACCCTCCACCCTGCATCTATGATCATGGCCGACCGCTGGATCTCGCGAATGGCCCGCGAGCATGGAATGATCGAACCATTCGAGGACCGGCAGGTCCGCAAGGGCGTGATTTCGTACGGTGTCAGCTCATACGGCTATGACATGCGCGTCGCCGGCGAGTTCCGGATCTTCACGAACGTCTTGAACTCGATCGTCGACCCCAAAGCGTTCGACCCAAAGTCGTTCGTCGAATACGACGGCGACGTCTGCATCGTGCCCCCGAATTCCTTTGCGCTGGCCCGGTCGGTCGAATATTTCCGCATCCCGCGCAACATCCTGACCGTCACGGTCGGCAAATCGACCTATGCGCGCTGCGGCATCATCACCAACGTCACCCCGCTCGAGCCGGAATGGGAAGGCTACGTGACGCTCGAGATTTCGAATACCACGCCGCTCCCCGCGAAGATCTACGCGAACGAAGGCATCGCGCAGGTGCTGTTCTTCCGCGGCGAAGAAGAACCAGAGATCTCATACAAGGACAAGGGTGGCAAGTATCAGAGTCAGGTCGGCGTCACGCTGCCCAAGATCTGATCGCCGTCGAACCGCTCACTCAGTCACGCTCAGCCGACGCCGCCGAGTGATTTCTCCTCGCGCGTGGCGAGCGTGGCGGTGATGAAGTCGTGATTCATGCGCGCGATGGTGTCGATGCTGATCTCCTTGGGGCATGCCTCCTGACACTCGCCGTAAAGTGTGCAGTGTCCGAAGCCCTCGGCATCCATTTGCGCGACCATGCGAGCCGCGCGACGCTGCCGCTCCGGTTGGCCCTGTGGCAGCAGCCCGAGGTGCGAGATCTTCGCGGCGGTGAAGAGCGACGCTGACCCGTTCGGGCACGCGGCAACGCACGCGCCGCAACCAATGCAAGCCGCGGCATCCATCGCGTCCTCAGCGGCATCTTTGGCAACTGGTAGGTTGTTGCCGTCCTGTGCGCTGCCAGTGCGGACGCTGATGAACCCGCCGGCCGCGATGATCCGGTCCAATGCGCCGCGGTTGACGACGAGATCTTTGATCACTGGAAACGCGCGCGATCGCCACGGTTCGACGTACACCTCGGCGCCGTCGGTGAAGCTGCGCATATGCAGCTGACAGGTCGCGGTCCCCTTCATCGGACCATGCGCCACACCGTTGATCATCATGCCGCACGAACCGCAAATCCCTTCGCGGCAATCGTGGTCGAATGCGATGGGCACTTTGCCGCTTTCCACCAAGCCTTCATTGACGACGTCGAGCATCTCGAGGAACGACATGTCCGGACTGACGTCGCGCGCCTCGTAGCGTTCCATCTTCCCGGGCGAATCGGAACTCGCCTGACGCCATACGTGCAGGATGAGATTCATTTATAGCTCCGCTGCGACAGCGCGACGTTCTCGAACACGAGCGGTTCCTTGTTGAGGATCGGCGTTTTTCCGTCGCCGGCGTATTCCCACGCGGCCACGTACGCGAACGTCTCATCGTGACGCAGCGCTTCGCCGTCTGGCGTTTGATGCTCGATCCGGAAATGCGCACCGCACGATTCCTCCCGGTACAACGCGTCGAGACACATCAACTCGGCGAGCTCCAGGAAGTCGGCCACGCGGCCCGCGTGCTCGAGCGATTGGTTGAGCTCCTGCCCCGACCCGAGTACGCGGACGTCGCGCCAGAACTCTTCGCGCAATTTGGGGATGAGCTCCAGCGCCTTGTTGAGTCCAGCGGCATCGCGCGCCATGCCGCAGTACTCCCACATGATCTTGCCGAGCTCACGATGGATCGAAGCAACCGTGCGGGTTCCCTTCACGGCGAGCAGCCGCTCCGTTCGCTCGCGAACGTCGGTCTCCGTCGCGCGGACCTCCGCGCTGTCGGTCGTCACTGCCTCGAGCTTGTTCGATCCGAAGTAATCACCGAGCGTGAGCGGCACGACGAAGTATCCGTCGGCAAGGCCTTGCATCAATGCGCTCGCGCCCAGCCGATTCGCGCCGTGATCCGAGAAATTCGCCTCGCCGATCACGTGCAAGCCCGGGATCGTGCTCATCAAATTGTAGTCGACCCATAGCCCGCCCATCGTGTAGTGGGCGGCCGGGTAGATGCGCATCGGCACTTCATACGGGTTCTCGTCCGTGATGCGTTCATACATCTCGAACAAGTTCCCGTAGCGCTCGGCGATCGCCGCTTGGCCGAGGCGCTTGATCGCATCGCTGAAATCGAGATACACGCCCCGTCCGCCAGGACCAACGCCGCGTCCTTCGTCGCAGACTTCCTTCGCGGCGCGCGACGCGATATCGCGCGGCGACAGGTTGCCGAAGCTCGGATATTTGCGCTCGAGATAGTAGTCGCGATCCTGCTCCGGAATGTCACGCGGAGACTTTGCGCAATCTTCCTTTCGTTTCGGGACCCACACGCGCCCGTCGTTGCGGAGCGACTCACTCATGAGCGTGAGCTTCGACTGATGTTCGCCGCTCACCGGAATGCACGTGGGGTGAATCTGCGTGAAGCACGGATTGGCGAATGCCGCGCCGCGCTTGTACGCGCGCCAAATCGCCGTCGCGTTCGAGCCTTTCGCGTTCGTCGACAAATAGAAGACGTTCGAGTACCCGCCGCTTCCGAGGATGACCGCATCGGCGAGATGGGTCTCGATCGCCCCCGTTACCATGTCACGGGTGACGATCCCACGCGCGCGACCATTGACCACGATCAAGTCCAGCATCTCGGTCCGCGGAAACATCGTCACCCCGCCACGCGCGATCTCCTTCTCGAGCGCTTGATACGCGCCGAGCAAGAGTTGTTGTC
>JAICYT010000252.1 GCA_025934075.1 Gemmatimonadaceae bacterium | reverse complement strand
GACGCTTGATCTCTTCGACGTTGATACCGACTTCCTTGCCGGTGAGATGCGCGAGCTCGTCACGCAGCTTGTCGACTTCAGCGCCCTTCTTGCCGATCACGACGCCCGGACGACCCGTGTGCAACGTCACGACGACTTTGCCCGGCTTCCGATCGATGATGATGTCGGCAATTGCCGCGTGCCCGAGGCGCGCCTTGAGATACTTGCGCAGCAGCTCGTCTTCCCTGAGCAGCGCGGGCAGCTCACGCCCGGCGTAGTAACGCGACTTCCAGTCCTTCGAGATGCCGAGGCGGAAGCCGATCGGATGTGTTTTCTGTCCCATTAGCGCTTTCTCCCGGTCTTCGCAGCTGGTGCAACGCGTGCAGCCTTCACTTTCACGGCTTTCTCGGCGATCTCGATCTCGATGTGGCTCGTGCGCTTCTGCACCGGCGTCGCGCGTCCCATCGCCGCGGGCATGAACCGCTTGAGCTTCGGACCTTCGTTCACCACCACGCGCGAGATGTAGAGCGCGTCGACGTCGAGCGAGGTGTTGTTCTCGCGCGCCGCATGCTCCGCGTTCGCGACCGCCGAGCGCAGCGTCTTCTCGATCTGCTTGGCGGCGTGCTTTTTAGAGAACGCTAAGTAAGCGAGCGCGTCGTTCACGTTCTTTCCGCGGATCTCGTCGACGACGAGCCGCATCTTGTAAGGCGACTGGCGCGCGGAGCGCTGGGTCGCATGAGCCTGGGCAGCCATGAGCTACTTGCCTCCTCGTGCCGCCGGCGCAGCGGCCGGAGCCGGTGCCGACGTCTTCTTGTCGACGGCCTTCTGTCCGGTGTGTCCACGAAAGAGCCGCGTCGGCGCAAATTCGCCGAGCTTGTGGCCCACCATGTTCTCCGTCACGTAGACCGGAATGAACTTGTTCCCGTTGTGCACCGCGAAGGTGTGACCGACGAATTCCGGCAGCACCGTGCTCGCCCGCGACCAGGTTTTGATCACGCGCTTCTCGCTCTTCGCGTTCAGCGCCTCGACTTTCTTGCCGAGCGCTTCTTGAACGAACGGACCCTTCTTTACGCTTCTACCCATGTCGTGAATCTCTGTTTGGGTTACTGCGTTGCTTTGCCGCGCTTCCGACCGCGGACGATCATGCGCTGCGAGGACTTCTTCTTGTTGCGCGTCTTCACGCCTTCCTTCTTGCCCCACGGGCTGACGACGTTGCGTCCACCGCGCGTACGGCCACCGTGTGGGTGATCGACCGGGTTCATGACTTCACCGCGGACCTTCGGACGGCGACCCTTCCAACGAGTCTTGCCGGCCTTGCCCCACGAGATGAGCTCGTGCTCTTCGTTCCCGACGACACCGATCGTCGCATAGCAGCGACCGTGGATCAGCCGCATCTCGCTCGACGGCATGCGAAGCGTGACGTATTCGCCTTCCTTCGCGACGACCTGCGCCGACATTCCCGCCGAGCGGCAGAGCTGCGCGCCTTTTCCGATCTTCAGCTCGACGTTGTGCACCGCGGTGCCCAGCGGCATCTCGGCCAAAGGCAGCGCGTTTCCCGTACGAATGTCCGAGCCCGGCCCCGACATGATCGTGTCGCCGACACTCAAGCCCTTCGCATGAATGATGTAGCGCTTCTCGCCGTCGGCGTACGTGACCAGCGCGATGCGCGCCGAGCGGTTCGGATCGTACTCGATCGACGAGATGGTTCCGGCGATACTGTGCTTGTTGCGCTTGAAATCGATGATGCGATACTGCCGCTTGTGACCACCGCCGCGACGCCGCATCGAGATGTGGCCGTGATTGTCACGCCCACCACTCTTCTTGACTGGCTCGAGCAGCGACTTCTCGGGCGTCGTCGTCGTGATGTCGGAGAAATCCGACACCGAACGAAAACGAGTTCCCTTAGTCACCGGCTTGAATTGACGAATTGGCATTGTCTATATGCTCCAGTGCTCGCTGCTCAACCTTCGAAGATGTCGATCGTGTCGCCTTCACGAAGCTTCACGATCGCCTTTTTCCAATTCGGACGGCGGCCGACGGTCTTGCCCATGCGCTTCTCTTTACCGCGCACGTTGGACGTCCACACACCGGTGACTTTGACGCCGAACAGCTGTTCGATCGCCGAACGGATCTGGAACTTGGTCGCCTCGGAGTGCACCTCGAAGGCGTATTCACCGCGTGTCTGATAGGCCGCCGACGTCTTCTCGGTGATCAGCGGCCGCACGATGGTGCGATGGAGTGTCGGCATGGATTACTTCCCCTTCTTCTTGGCAGACTTTGTCGCCGCCGACTTTTTGGGTGCCGCCTTCTTTGGCGACGACTTCTTCGCGGCCTTGGCCGCTTTCTTGGCGGGCGCCTTCTTGGCGGCCTTCTTCGCCGCGGGAGCGGCGGCGGCCTTCGTCGTCTTCTTGGCGACGGCGTTCTTGGTCACACGCGCCGGGCGTTCCGCGATTCGCTCTTCAGCGATCGGATCGAGGGACTGCCCGAGGGCGCCGGACTCGATCAACACGACGTCGGACCAGAGAATGTGATAGGTCGACACGTCGCTGTACGGCATCACGTGCACGGTCGGCAGGTTGCGGCCGCTCAGGAACACGTTCGTCTTCACGCCGTCGGTGAGAATGAGCACTTTCTGATCGGTCGCGCCGAGGCGGTCGATGAGACCCTTGAGGCGCGACGTCTTGGGCGCGTCGAAGTCGAACAAGTCGATCACGTAGATCGCGTTCTCACGAGCCCGCGCGTTGAGCGCGCTCTTGCGAGCGAGTGCGCGCACTTGGCGCGGCACGTACTGCGCGTAGCTGCGCGGAATCGGACCGAATACGGTGCCACCGCCGACCCAGTTCGGAGCGCGGATCGAGCCCTGACGCGCGCGACCAGTTCCCTTCTGCTTCCACGGCTTCTGATTGCCGCCGACGACGTACTTGCGAATCTTGGTCGCCGCGTTGCCCTGGCGCTGGTTGGCGAGATACGCCTTCACCGCCTGGTGCATGACGGGCATGTTCACCGTGCCGTCGAACAGCTGCTCGGGGAGCGCGAACTTGTCGCGCGTCGTCCCCTGCGCCGTATAGGCCGCGGCTTGAAATGTCGTGTTGTCAGCCATGAGAGTTTCCTTAACCCTGCTTCCGCACGACGACGATGCCGTTGGTCGGACCGGCAACGGAGCCACGGATGTAGATCAGATTGCGATCCGTATCGACCTTCTCGACGCGGAGGTGAGTCTGCGTGTGACGCGCCGCGCCGTAGTGGCCCGGCATCTTCTTGCCCTTGATGACGCGCGACGGATCGGTGCCGGGTCCGATCGAGCCGGGACGACGGTGCTTCGTGTTACCGTGCGTGTTCGGACCGCCGCCGATGCCGTAGCGCTTCACGACGCCCTGGAATCCGCGACCCTTGGACGTTCCCGTGACCTTCACCGCGTCGCCGACCGCGAACACGTCGACCTTGACGACGTCGCCGACCGAGTACGACGGGATCTCGATCTTCGCGTTGCCCGGCTCGTCGAGCCGAACGGAGCGCATGATGCGCGGCGGCGTCTCGAGGCCCGCCTTCTTGGCGTGGCCGACGGACGACAGCGATGCACGATGTCCCTTGGGCTTGCCTTCACCCTTCTTCGAATCGCGACGGAGACGCGCCTGACCGTAGCCGAGCTGCAATGCGGCAAAGCCAGCCTCGGCCTTGTCGGTCACGGCCATCACCGGATTCGGCGGCGCTTCGATCACCGTCACCGGGATCTGCTGTCCGAGTTCATTGAAGATCTGGGTCATGCCCAGCTTCTTTCCAATAATTCCAATCATTGCCTGAAATTCCTCTGCGGAGTCACTGGTGTCGCGCCCTTCGGCGTGCCAGTTGGACTATGGCCGTCGCCATCCTTTACCCATCATCCTGAGGAGCGCAGCAACGAACCGATCCGCTTCTTGCGCGAACACAGCAGATCCTTCGCGTTGCTCAGGATGACAACGGCCTGCTTGACGACCTACTCTACCTTGATCTCGACGTCGACACCGGCTGGGAGATCCAGCTTCGTCAACGCATCGACCGTCTGCGCGCGCGAATCGAGAATGTCGATGACCCGCTTGTGGGTCTTCAGCTCGAACTGCTCACGCGACTTCTTGTCGACGTGCGGCGAACGGAGCACCGTCCATCGCTGCGTCTTGGTCGGAAGCGGGATCGGGCCGGAGACTTGCGCCCCAGTCTTCTCCGCCGTCCGCACGATGTCCGCCGACGCCTGATCGATCACGGCGTGATCGAAGGCCTTGAGACGGATCCGAATTCTACCGGCCATGCTGATTGCCTAATGAAAATGGTGGAACGGTGGAACGGTGGAACGGTGGAACGAAACGGCAGTCACGGACCACCGGACCACCGTTCCACCGTACAACCGGTTCTTAGGCCAAGATCTTCGTTACGACGCCAGCGCCGACCGTGCGTCCGCCCTCACGAATGGCGAAGCGAACCTGCTCCTCCATCGCGATCGGCGTGATCAGCTCGATCGTCATCTGGATGTTGTCGCCCGGCATCACCATCTCGGTGCCCGCGGGCAACTCGACCGATCCCGTCACGTCTGTCGTGCGGAAGTAGAACTGCGGGCGATAGCCCTTGAAGAACGGCGTGTGACGGCCGCCCTCGTCCTTGTTCAACACGTAGACTTCCGCCTCGAACTTCGTGTGCGGCTTGAGCG
>JAICYT010000231.1 GCA_025934075.1 Gemmatimonadaceae bacterium | reverse complement strand
GTCGAACACGACGGCAACAAGAACTGGTCAGTCGAGGAGATCGAGGCGGTTGCAGATCTCGTCCAGCGCTTGACCGCTCCGCATTCGAGTTGGTGCAACGCAAACGGGAGTGAAACGCAGATACTCGGCTCCGACATTCTCATCGTCGCGCCGTACAACGCGCAGGTCACCCGATTGATGGAGCGGCTAGCCTCGACCGGCGCACGGGTTGGCACAGTCGACAAGTTCCAAGGACAGGAAGCACCGATCGTGATCTACTCGATGGCGACGTCGCGACCCGAAGACGCGCCACGCGGTATGGAATTTCTGTACAGCCTCAATCGACTCAACGTGGCGACGTCGCGCGCGCGGTGTCTCGCGATACTCGTCGCGTCGCCGCGCTTGTTCGAGCCAGAGTGTCGAAGCCCGAGGCAGATGCAGTTGGCGAACGGACTTTGCCGATTCCGGGAGCTCGCGGCTACTTCACCTTCGCCGTCTTGATGCGGTCGAGCTTCGGGAATGTGCGATCGAGGTACGAGTTCCCCAACGTCTGGATGAACTGCTGATCGGGAGACTCGCCGTACTCGCTGTTCAGCGAATCGACGACGCTCATTCCTTCGACCACATGGCCGATCGGAGCGAAGCCCATTCCGTCGAGACGCGCATTGTCGCCAAGGTTGATGAAGAGCTGGTGCGTCCGCGTGTTTGGTCCCTGCGTGGCGAAGACGATCGTGCCGCGTGCATTCGTCTGCCGAATCGAATCATCCGGAAGACGTTTGTCCCAAGGCTCGTTCTTCTTGGGATCGCCGCTCAGACCAAACTGCACGACGAACCCCGGCACGACGCGAAAGAATCGCGTGTCGTCGAAGAAGTGTTGCTGCACGAGGTCATGAAACCGGTCCGCGCCCCGCGGCGCCCAAGCACGCAGGACCTGAACGACGAACGGCCCTCGACTCGTTTCAAACGCGACGCGAAACGAGTCGGGCGCCTGTGCGGCCGCGGCGGTCGCAGTCGTCGCCGTGGTCGTGTCTTTCGGCGCCGCCTTGTCAGTGCACGCCGCGGCGACAATCGATAGCAGGGGAAAAGCCACCAGCATGGCGAGTCGTCTCGTCATCGATCTCTCTCTATGTCGTGGGTTCATGAAAGGCACGATCCCGGCGCGGTTGTTCGCGAAATGTAGGAGTGTACGCGTTGCGTTCACGACAGCCGCGAAGGTATACGGATGCCCATCATCTCGGTAGACGTCGGCGGCGGCGATGTCGTATACTGACGCATGGTCGTTCATCTGCTCGACGGAACCTATGAGTTGTTCCGCCACTTCTACGGCATCCGCCGATTCACCAAGGGCGAGGATCCGCCGTTCGGCGCCGTCATCGGCGTTCTGAACACCGTGCTCCAGATGTTCGAGACGGGCGCGACGCATCTCGCTGTCGCGACCGATCACGTCATCGAGTCCTTCCGGAACGATCTGTGGACTGGCTACAAGACCGGCGACGGAATGGAGCCGGCGCTCGTCGCGCAATTTCAACCGCTCGAGGACGGTCTCGCCGCGATGGGCGTGGCCGTCTGGCCCATGACCGATCTCGAGGCCGACGACGGTCTCGCCTCCGGCGCACGCATCGCCGCCGAAAACGACGCCGTCGAGAAGATCTGCATTTGGACGCCGGACAAAGATCTCGCCCAATGCGTGCGCGACGACCGGGTCGTGCAAGTGGATCGCAAAACGCAGCAGATTCGGAACGCCGACGCGGTGCGCGCCAAGTTCGGCGTCGATCCGGCGTTGATCCCCGATTATCTCGCCTTGGTTGGCGACAGTGCCGACGGCTACCCAGGCATTCAAGGGATCGGCGCAGTCACCGCGGCGCGGCTCATCAATCGTCACGGCAAGCTCGAAGACTTTCCCGCCGACGTCCTCGGCGATCGCCGCGAGCTGGCCCTTCTCTTCAAGAACCTGGCAACGCTGCGCACGGACGCACCGCTCTTTCACGACGTCGACGAACTGCGTTGGCGCGGTCCGACGGCGCCGTTCGACGCGTTCGTGCAACGCACGGGCGACGCCCGCATCGTTGCGCGGTGCCAGGCCGCCGCCAGTGGTCACCCGCGCGGTCAATAAGCCTTCTTTCCCGAGAGACACATGCGACGACTCCCGACCGCACTGATCGCGACCGCATTCATCGGCTCGGGGATGCGACCAATGAGCGCGCAAGACAATCGGCCGACTGGTACGCTGGTCGTCAGCAACATGAACGACAACACGGCCACCGTGATCGATGCGGCGACTGGACGAGTGTTGGCGACACTCCCAACAGGCGAAGGCCCACACGAAGTCGCCGCATCCAGCGACGGGAAGTGGGCGCTCGTGTCGAACTACGGAGTGCGCGGCAAACCCGGGAACACCATCACCATCATCGACATCGGCAAGCTCGCCGTCGCGCGCACGATCGAGCTCCGCCAAGACCAACGACCGCACGGCATGAAGTTCCTCCCTGGCGATTCGCTCGTTGCCATAACCTCGGAGACGAGCAAGTCCATCATCCTCGTCGACCTGCGCACTGGCGCACTCGTCAGGCGGCTACCCACGAACGGCCGCGCGACGCACATGCTCGGCATCTCGGCAAAAGGCGATCGCATCGCGGCCGGCAATATCGCCGACAACACGATTAGCGTGGTATCGCCGACCTCCACCGACGAGCCGAAGGTCATTCCGGTCGCCCATCAGCCGGAAGGCATCGCGATTACACCCGACGGAAACTTTGCCTGGGTCGGCAGCAACCGCGACAGCATCGTTCTCGTCGTCGACACGCACACCGGCGTCGCAACGGACACGCTGCGCGGCTTCGGGCTTCCGTATCGCCTTGCGATCTCGCCCGACGGACGCCGAGCCGTGATCACCGACCCGATGAAAGCGACCATTCGAGTATTCGACACCGACACGCGCCATGAGCGTTTTGTGATCGACGTTCCCCACGACAGCCTCGTGGCCACGGCCGAGGTGCCGGGGTCGCCCTCTCCCGAGGGCGTGGTCGTCTCACGCGATAGCAAGTGGGCGTTCGTGACGCTGCAAGGCCGTAATCGTGTCGTGACCATCGACTTGGAGCGCGGCAAGATCATCGGCTATGCACCAACCGGAACGTGGTCGGACGGCATCGCCTATTCCGCGCTCGTCATCAAGAAATAGCGACGCCGCGATCGATGGCGGAGTCGAACAACGACATGCTTCGCCGGGCGGCCACCAACCCGGCGGACCGAAGGCCGATTTCCCACTAGACGGCCCGTGACGCCGCGTGTAGCGTTGAGTCCGTTCACTCCCCGCGGAGTCCGCCTTGCCCGAACTCGAGGCGCTGGCCAAAGCGCTAGCCGGTCGATACCGAATTGACCGTGAGCTTGGTCGCGGTGGCTTCGCCATCGTTTATCTCGCGCACGACCTTCGGCACGATCGCCCGACCGCGCTCAAGGTCCTCCACGACGACATCGCCGCCTCAGTCGGCGCCGAGCGATTCGAGCGCGAGATCAAGTTGGCGGCACGGCTGCAGCATCCGCACATCGTCGGCGTGTTCGACTCGGGCGAGATCGATGGCCGCCTGTGGTTCGCGATGCCGTTCATCGACGGACAGCCGTTGCGCAATCGTCTCGAGCGGGAGCGCCAGCTTCCGGTCGCCGAGGCGATCAGCATCACGCGTGAAGTCGCGGACGCACTCGAGTACGCGCACAAGAACGGTGTCATCCATCGCGACATCAAGCCGGAAAATATTCTACTGAGTGGCCGTCACGCGCTCGTCGCCGACTTCGGCATCGCTCGCGCACTTGGCGCCGCCGAGGCGCAGACTGGGCTGACTGGGACCGGGATGAGCATTGGCTCGCCTGGTTACATGAGTCCCGAGCAAGCGACTGGCGAGCGGCAATTGGACGAACGCAGCGATGTCTACGCGCTCGGGTGCGTCCTCTATGAGATGCTGGCTGGAGAGCCGCCGTTCACGGGCCTGAACGCGCAGGCCGTCATTGCGCGTATGCTCACCGAGAACGCGCGACCGATCCACGCTGTGCGGCCTGGCGTGAGTGAGGCGCTCGACGCGGTGTTGGCGAAAGCGCTCGCTCGCGTACCGGTCGATCGTTACGCGACCATGGGCGAATTCTCGGACGCTCTCGGCGCCACACTCTCGACCGGAGCGACGGAATCGGCGCCCGCAGTCAAGGCGTCTTCAGCGCATGCGACGCGACGCTGGCGCACGCCGATCTTCGGCGTCTTCACGCTCGGCGTGCTCATTGGGCTTGGCGGACTGTTCGCGTGGCGTCGCACGCACGTCGATCCAAACAGCCAGACCCTGGCGGTGCTGCCCTTCGAGAGCGCAGGATCGACGGACGACGCGTATTTCGCCGACGGCATCACCGACGAAGTACGCGGCAAGCTCGCGAGCATTCCCAGCCTTCGTGTCACTGCGCGATCCAGCGCCAACCAGTATCGCGGCACGAAGAAAACCGCCGGTGAGATTGGAAACGAGCTGAGTGTGGCGTACATCCTGACCGGCACTGTGCGGTGGGCTGTCGCCGCCGACGGAAAGAAAACCGTTCGGGTGACGCCGGAGCTGATTCGCGTCGCCGACAACTCGACCAAGTGGCAGCAGCCGTTCGATATCGTGATGAGCGATGTGTTCGCGACGCAAAGCACCATTGCCACTCAGGTGGCGGAGGCGCTCGACGTCCAGATGGGCGCCGGCGTGAGGGAGCAGCTCGCGACGCAGCCAACCAAGAATCTCGAGGCGTACGACGAGTATCTGCGGGGCGAGAAGATTACCGAAGCGTTCGGGAACACGGACCCGAAAGTGCTCGCGGCGGGGTTGCCGCACTACGAGCGGGCGGTAGCGTTGGATAGTGCATTCGTCGAGCCGTGGGTACGAATCGCGATGGTACAGAGCGCGATGTTCGGCGATCATCCGTCCGCGGCGCGAGATTCGGCGACGCTTCAGGCGGTCCAACGCGTGCAGCAGCTTGCTCCGGGCTCGAGTAACGCGCATCGCGTCATGGCATCATACGAGCGTACGGTGAAGAAGGAGTTTCGCGCCGCGTACGACGAGCTGTCGAGCGCTCTCAAGACCGACGCCAACAACGCCGACCTGCTCACGGCCGCCGGCCAGAGCGAGGCGCAGCTCGGCATGTTCGACTCCGCGCTCGTGCACATGCAGCGCGCGCGCCGAGTCGACCCCAAGTCAGTCGGGACGATGCGTCGGTCGGCGACCGTGCTCAGTTACGTCGGTCGCTATCAGGAATCGGTGGCGGAGTGGGATCGCATGTTGGCCGTCTCGCCATCGAATCTGGACGCCGTTCAGGGAAAGGTTCGGATTCTGGTGATGATGGGTAACATGCCCGAGGCGCAGCGCACGATCGCTACGGCTTTGACGCATGTCGATAGCACGACGATCGCCATTCGCTTTGCCTACTATCAGGAAATGATGTGGGTGCTCGACCCTCCGCTGCTGCGCAAGATCGTGACGGCGAAGCCGATAGACTTCTACAAAGATGCGGGAATGGGCTCACTCAAGATCGGGCGAACGCTGCTCCTGCTTGGTGACACTGCGCACGGGCAAGTGTGGGGAGACAGCGCGCTTCGTTACGTCGCACCGGCGGCCAATCAATTCCCGGACG
>JAICYT010000067.1 GCA_025934075.1 Gemmatimonadaceae bacterium | reverse complement strand
TCGCGGCGCTGCTGACGATGCACGGCGACGATTTCAACGCGTACCAGAGCGGCGACTTCGAGCGCGCACCGGTGAATCACGCATTGGCGCGCTACTTCGTGCTGCAACTGCAACAGACAGGGCGACTCGATTCCGTCTATCGGAGACTGCGGCGGCAGGATGTGTTATCGGACGCCATCGTACAGGCGGACACCACGTTGCTCGGGGACGCGCGGCGGCGGGCCAACATCGAGCAGGCGTTGGGGGCGTCCTTCGCGGACATCAACGGCAGATTTGCGGCGTGGCTGCCGACCGTATTGCCGAAAACGTCGAATCCGCGGAGTTGTCGCGAGAAGTAGGAGAGTGAGCGACACGCGCTTGCGACGCCCAGCTGCGCTTGCCGTCCAGCGACTACTTGCGACGCACGAACCAGTTGTTTGATCGCCCTCCGGACGTCTAGTTTTCGAGTCGTCAGAAATCCCCGTACGGCTCGGCCATGGCATCCACTGTTTTCGACAGCGACGCCCTCTACCGTCTGCTCGTAACCCAGGTCGAGGACTACGCGATCTTCGCGCTCGACACTGAAGGGCACGTGCGTACCTGGAACCCGGGCGCAGAGCGCCTCAAGGGCTACAGCGCGCAGGAAATCATCGGCGAGAGCTTTACCAGGTTCTATCCGCCGGAAGCGCAAGCGGCGGGACGGCCGCAGATGCTTCTCGCCGAAGCGGCACGAACGGGCCACGCCAGCGACGAAGGCTGGCGGGTGCGAAAGGACGGCTCGCGCTTCTGGGCGAGCGTGCTCATCACCGCCCTGCACGACGACGAGGGCAAGCACGTCGGTTTCGCAAAGATCACCAGAGACTTGACGGCGCGCCGCGAATCCGAGGATCGCGCACGCCAGCTCGCGGCCGAAGAATCGGCTCACGCCGCGTCGCGCATGCTGACGGTCGAGCTGGAGCAAGCCAACGAGCAATTGCAGGAAACGCTCGCCGACGCGGAGGAGGCGCGCGACGCGCTGGCGGCCGCTGAGCGCTTCGCTCGGGGCATTCTCGAAAGCATCGCGGACCCATTCGTCGTGCTCGGCCCCGACTGGACATACCGGTTCGTCAATCCGCCGGCGGCACGCATGATTGCCCAGTCGCCGGGGCAGAACGCCGACGGAATCGTCGGCCGCTCGGTCTGGGACGCATATCCCGACATTCTCGGAACGGACTTCGAGCGGCAGATGCGACGCGCGGCGAGCGACCGCGTGGCGGTGACGTTCGAGGCAAAATCACCGCGACGTATGCTCTGGTCGCTGCTCCACTGCTATCCGCTTCCCGACGGGGGACTGGCGATGCAGTGGCGCGATATCACGAAACAAAAGCGCGCCGAAGAAGCGGCACGCTTTCTCGCTCAGGCTAGCGACGTCTTCAATCAGTCGCTCGATTACGAGACGACCATCGATCAAGTTGCTCGGCTCGTCGTGCCCACGCTCGCGGATTGGTGCAGCGTGCAGATCGCCGACGAGAATGGGACGTTGCGCCAGGTCGTCGTGGCGCACCTCGACCCGTCGAAGGCCGATCTCGCTCGACGCTTGGACGCCGACTACCCGGCTGACGGCAATGCATCGTTCGGCGCGTACAATGTGCTGCGAACCGGCAAGCCGGAGTTGTACACCGAGATTCCGGACGAGCTGCTCGTCGCGGCCGCTCATGATGCCGAGCATCTGCGTATTTCGCGCGAGCTCGGGCTCAACTCCGCGATGATCGTCCCGTTGTCGGTCGAAGGCGGTACGCGCGGTGTGATGACGCTCGTCGCGGCAGAATCCGGGCGCCGATACGACGACCAGGATCTCGAGCTCGCGATAGGGCTCGCGCATCGTGTCGCGACGGCAGTACAAAACGCCGAGCTGCATCGGGCGGCTCGCGAAGCGCAGCGGATGGCGGAAGACGCGAATCGCGCCAAGAGCGAGTTCTTGGCGACGATGTCGCACGAGCTCCGCACGCCGCTGAACGCGATCGCCGGCTATGTCGATCTCCTGCGTCTCGGAATTAGAGGCCCGATCAATGCCGAGCAGTCCGCCTATCTCGATCGCATCGAGCGAAGTGAGAAGTACCTGCTGTCGCTGATCCACGACGTCCTGAGCTTCGCGAAGATGGAAGCGGGGCGCATTGCGCTCACGCCGCAGGTTGTCCACGCGGGCGCCGTTCTCGACGACGTCGCCAGCCTCATGCGGCCGCAATTCGCCGATGCGCGAGTTCACTTCGACGTCGAGGAATGCCCGCCCTCGTTGACGGCGTTCGCGGATCCGGAGCGCCTTCGGCAAATCCTGCTCAATCTGCTGACCAACGCCGTGAAGTTCACGCCGGCGGGAGGTCGCGTGCGAATGAGTTGTCGCGAAGAAGACGATTCAGTTTGCTTCTCCGTGGAAGACAGCGGCAGCGGCATACCACCGGACAAGCAGGAGTCGATCTTCCAACCGTTCGTCCAATTGGGACGATACGACAGCAGCGGAAAAGCGGGATCGGGCTTGGGCTTGGCAATCAGCCGCGACCTTGCCCGCGCGATGGAGGGTGATGTGAGCGTCGAGAGCGAGGTTGGGCGAGGATCGACGTTTACGCTCACGCTCCCGCGACAGGCTGTGCGATCGATCGAAGAAGAAGCGTTGCAACCTTGAATGCTGCGCGGGCGGTGGCATATTCGCGGGCGTGCCCAACACTCCTCGCGCCTCCGGCGGCTCAGACAGACTAGTACGACTGACCGCCGACCTCGCCGGCCGCTACCGCGTGGAACGCGAGCTCGGCGCCGGCGGCATGGCGACCGTTTATCTCGCGCACGACGACCGGCATGATCGCCCGGTCGCGATCAAAGTACTCCGCGCGGAGCTAGCGGCGGTCGTCGGCGCGCAACGGTTTCTGGCGGAGATTCGCACGACGGCCAATCTCCAACATCCGCATATTCTGCCGCTGTTCGACTCGGGGGAAGTCGAGGGCACGGTGTTCTACGTCATGCCGTATGTCGAGGGAGAATCGCTGCGCGACCGCCTCATGCGCGAGAAACAGCTCCCCGTTGGCGACGCGTTGCGCATTGCGGACGAAGTCGCGAGTGCGCTCGGCTACGCGCACCGGCACGGCGTCATTCATCGCGACATCAAGCCCGAAAACATTCTGCTGCACGACGGGCAAGCGCTCGTCGCCGACTTCGGCATCGCGCTCGCGGTGGCGAATATGGGCGACGGGCGTCTCACCGAGACTGGATTGAGCCTCGGTACACCGACATACATGAGTCCCGAGCAGGCGATGGGCGAACGCGACATCGATGCCCGCGTCGATGTCTACGCGCTCGGCTGCGTCGTCTATGAGATGCTCACGGGCGAGCCGCCGTTCACCGGTGCGACCGCGCAGGCGATCGTCGCCAAACTGATCGCCGACAGCCCGCGTCCCATTCGCGAGATACGTCGCTCAGTGCCCGAGCACGTCGATGACGCGGTGCATACAGCGCTCGAAAAGCTGCCGGCCGACCGGTTCGCGAGCGCCGCGGAATTCGCCGACGCTCTGAAGGGCGGCGCAGCGCCTCGTGCGCGCCCGACGCGAAGTAACGGTCGTCGCAACAGGATCGATGCGATCACCGTGATCGCCGCCGCGCTCGGCGCCACGACGCTGGCTGCGCTCGCGTGGGGCATTCAACAACGGATGTCGCGCCGGCCCGCTGCGCCGGAGCCGGTGCTACAGCTCCAGTTTCCCGTCGAGCTGGCGCGCATGTCGACGGGCGGCGTCGTTGCTATCTCGCCCGATGGATCGAAGATCGCCACGACCGAGTTCTTGCCGGGCGGACTCGAGACGCAAATCGTCGTGCATCCGCTCGACCTGAGCCCGTCCATTCCGATCACGGGAAGCGAGAAAGGATTGTCACCGTTCTTTTCACCGGACGGTGCGTGGCTCGCGTGGACGGCAGGCTCGCGTCTCATGCGCGCGCGCATCGATGGACAGGGCGCACCGACAGCGAGCTTGGTCACCGATCTCGGCGCGGCGGACTTCGTGGATGGCGGCACGTGGACCGACAACGAGACGATCGTCATCGCCACCCGGGGCGCGCGTCTCTTTCGTGTGAACGCGTCCGGCGGACCACCGCAGAAAATCCTGTCGTCAATCACGGGCGGGGTCAACCTTCCTGTCGCACTGCCAGGGGGCACGAAGGTCGTGGTCAGCGTCGAGCAATCGGCCGCCGATTATCACATGGCCGTGCTCTCCATCGCCGACGGCAAAGTCCTCGCGAACCTCGGCGTCGGCCTCGCGCTCGAGTACGTCGACGCGGGCTATCTCGTGTACGTCACGCCCGACGGCACACTGATGGCGTTGCCGTTCGACGGCAAAGGCGCGCGGCCGACGGGCCCGCCGATCGCCCTGCCTGTCGCGCGACAAGCGTTTTATGCGCGCTCACGCATGATGGCCATCTCGCCCAGCGGGACGATCGTTTACGCCGGCGGGTTGTTCGGCGATGGTGAGCTGGTGCGCGTCGGCGTGAACGGCACAACGACGGTACTGCCGGTTGGCCAGCACGCATTCCGTGGACCGCGCTTTTCGCCCGATGGCAGCCGTATCGCGCTCGACATCGAGGAAGGCGGCGACCTGATCGGCGACGTCTGGGTGTACGACCTGACCAGCTCCGCGTTCACGAGACTCACATTCGAGAACTCTAGCGTTTTTCCTGAATGGACACCGGATGGTGCGTCGATCCTCTACTCCACCGTAGCCAATGGGAAGCGCGGAATCTCCAAGATCCCAGCCGACCTCCGCGCGCCGCCGACTCGCTTGGTCGAAGGAAAGTCGCCGGTGTTCGAAGCAGTGGCAGCGCCGGCGAGCGGGATGCTGATCGTCCGACAGAACGCCGACTCGACGGGACGCGATATCGTGACCACGTCGCTCGACGCCAAGGCGCCACTCACGCCGCTGGCCGCCGGCCCGTTCCAGGAGCGCTCACCGGCCGTGTCGCCGGATGGAGCTTATCTCGCCTTCGCGTCGGACGAATCCGGCCGCGACGAAGTCTACGTGCAGCCGATCAAGGGAACGGGCCGAGTGCCGGTGTCGGCCGGCGGCGGCAGTGAGCCGCGTTGGGCGCCAACTGGGAAAGAGATCTACTACTGGAGTCGCGACACGCTATATGCGGCACCTGTTGTGACGTCCCCCTCACTGTCGGTTGGGTCGCGGCGATTCGTGTTGACCGGGCATTATGCGCGCGAGCCGTTTCACGCGAACTACGACGTCGCGCCGGATGGGAAGAGCTTCGTGCTGGTGCGTCCGGTGCAGTCGCGTGATGCGCGCGGACTTTATGTGGTGCTCAACTGGTTCGCGGCGAGAGCGGCAGGGCGATAGATCCTGCTGGAAACCGATTGATACCAGCGTCCGCGTCGAGCGACCATATCGTCGAGCATGCTCGCTTGCTCACTCGCCGCCGAGTTCTCTATTGTATGTCCATGCCACTGGCCAATCGGATCTGGGACGTCGACGCCGTGCGAGCGCTGCCGGACGACGGCAATCGCTACGAGGTCATCGACGGCGAGCTGTTCGTGACGCCTGCGCCGTCGTGGACGAACCAGAACGCGGTGATGAGATTGTATCGGACGCTTGCCGCGTATCTCGACCGCGAGCCGTACGGTCACGCGATGGTCGCTCCTGCGGACGTGGCGTTCTCTCGGACGCGAAGCGTGCAGCCTGATCTCTTCGTCGTTCCGCTCCTCGGCGGTCTGCGACCGCCACGTCACTTCGATGAAGTTCGGCAACTGTTGCTGGTCGTCGAGGTGCTGAGCCCGGCCACCGCGAGAGCGGACCGAGTCGCGAAGCGTGTGTTGTTCCGCGAGGAGGGCGTTGCCGAGTATTGGGTCGTCGACCTCGATGCGCGAGCCGTGGAGCGATCGACGCCGGCCGATCCGCGAGTCGAGATTATCGCGGATCGGCTCGAGTGGAGCGTCGCGGGCGCAAGTACCGCGCTCGTGATCGATCTGCCACGCTACTTTGCCGAAGTTCTGGGCGGTTGAGTCGCACACGTCAACACCGTCCACCTACTCGCGTGCCTCGCTCACCGCGAGACCGTGACATACTCGAGGCGGTTGCACACCGCCGCGCTGCACGACCAGAGCGGCAAGGGTTGTCCATTCGCTTGGACGAGATATGCATTGCCGACAGCAACCGCCGTTGCTTTGCCTCTTCCCTGCGCGCCTGCTTCAAGCTGAAGCTGTGGGCTCGATGCGTCCGTCGACCACGCAACTGTTCGCAGCGTGTCTCCCGCGAGCGGCGGTGATACGAGATACAGCGTCAACGTGTCGCCGACTTTCAGGTCACCTCTGAACGCCTGGCTTCCGTTCTGGATGTATGCCGTGACTTTGGTCGTCGGAAATCCGACAACGCGCATGGCATCATTCAGCGGCGAGGAGCTAGCGCCTCGGCTCGAGCAGTCGCCGGGTTCCATCTCGAGACACCACGGCGCCGAAGTCACCTTGCAGCTTGCGAGGGACATCGCCGCGATGACGATTATTGCTACTCGCGTTTTTCGAATCGATGTGATCACTTAGGGCTCCGAGACTACGCTGTGGTAAAGCAAGCGGCGTGTCGCGCTCTGCCCCATACGTAGCCTGACGTAGACGTGGGACATCCGCGCATCCTTGAGCCTCGGCCGACCCTTCGATGAGTGCCCCGAGATGAAACACGCCAGTCAAGTCGTCACGGTAATTGCCGCGGTCGTCGCGGTGGTGGTTGAGCCGCACACCGTCGCAGCGCAAGGGCGATGCATTCGTGCGTACGGCACGCCGGCCTGCAACACCGACTCGATCCCGCCGGTTTTCGCGCGGACAGGTTGGCGTACGACGTCACTCGATCACATCGCGTTCCGTGTCGCCAATCCGCAGAAGGAAGCGGCATTCTACGTGGCGCTCATGGGATGGAAGGTGCGGAGCGACGACGGCAAACGCATCGTGATGGATGTCGGCGACTGGGGAACCGTCGTGCTTCGACAAGCACCGGCGGATTCATTTCCGCCGCCGCGGGCCGGGCGCGCCAACGCGGTGCCGGCGCGCGCCGTCGTCGAAGGCTTCGGGTTCGACATCGAGCCGTGGAACGCCAAGGCAGTCGAAGCCGAGCTGCGCAAGCGTGGCCTCACGCCGGTCGCCGAGAATGGCCCGAACGGATTCGAGAGTTTTCATGTAAAAGATCCCGACGGTTTTGATCTGCAGATCGGCAACGGCAAACGCCACACCAAAGCGCGGCTCGAGTCGCCGGCAAACGCGACGCTCTCGACGACGACGGCGGCGCCGTTCGAATCCACCGAATGGCGGACGGTGTGGCTCGATCACCTCTCATACGGCGCCACGAACTACAAGGCGAGCGTCTCGTTCTACGTCAACCTGCTCGGGTGGGGTCCGACGTACGATGAGGGAAGTCAGAACGAGCTGATGATCGGCGACGTCGGCGACATCATCATTCGCGGCGGCAATCCGCTCGATCCGAGCTTCGGCCAAGGGAATGCGCGTGCCGGCGGACGCATCGATCACATCTCGTTCGGGATCTCGCCGTGGGACACGGACAAGGTGAGGGCGGAGCTCGAGAAGCGCGGGTTGCCGTGGACGATCGACACGTCGGACGGCGCGGAGATTCACGTGGCGCCATTCAAGAGTTATCACACGACGACGCCGAACGGCTACAACCTACAGATCAGCTACGACACGCACGACACGCGGCTGAACCTCGCGATCGCGGTGAATCCGCGGCGCGGGTTAAAGTAGCCCCTAGTTGATAACCGTTTGGATCGCGTTCGGCGGACAACGCGCCCTGCGGCATACTCTTGACGGCGCAGTCGGTAAGTTGTAACTTACGTAAGTGACGACTAACCAAGACCGACAACTCGACGCCCTGGGCGACCCGACTCGCCGCGCGGTCCTCAAGCTCCTGCGTGACGGCCCAATGCCGGTCGCGGCGATCGCGAAGAAGTTTCCGATCAGCCGCCCGGCCATCTCGCAGCATTTGCGCGTGCTCAAGGACGCCGGCCTGGTCACCGACACCGCCGTCGCGACGCAGCGGCTCTACCAGATCAACCCCGACGCGTTCGTCTCGCTGCGCGCCTACTTCGACGACTTCTGGAACGTCGCCTTGTCGGAGTTCAAGAAGCGCGCGGACGCCCGCCAAACCAAGGACACCAAACGCCGGAGAGGCGCATGACCACAAGTCTCAACGATCGCCCGGTTCGCAAGAGCATCATCGTCAATGCGTCCGTCCATGACGCATTCGACGTGTTCACCGCGGAGATCGATTCCTGGTGGCCGCGCACGCATCACATTGGCAAGTCGCCAATGGTGCGCGCCATCGTCGAACCGCGCGCGGGCGGACGATGCTACACCGAGCAGGCGGACGGCACTGAATGCGACTGGGGACGCGTGCTCGCATGGGAGCCGCCGAGCCGCGTCGTTTTGGCGTGGCAGATCACGCACCAGTGGGGCTATGAGCCCGACGTCGCGAAGTCGAGTGAGGTCGAAGTGCGATTCATTCCACTTGGCGCCGCGACGCGGGTCGACCTCGAGCATCGGCACTTCGAGCGTCACGGCGAGGGTGGCGAGTCGATGCGCGCGTCGGTCGACGCGCCGAATGGCTGGACGACGATCATGGGCCTCTACGCGAATCGCGTGAAGGAGCGCGCCGCCGCATGAAGACGCGCTGGCTCTACTACATCGCCAGCGTGTTGCTGGCCTTCTTCGCCATCGGACACCAGCTGGGCTTCCGCAAAGTCGATCCGACGTGGCACGCGAACGAGGTCGTCGCGTCCATGCAGCAAACTCACTTCACGGTGCAGGGATTCGACCGCTCATATTGGAGCTTCTTCTCCGGATTCGGGTTCTTCTCGACAGCCTTTCTCTTGTTCTCGTCGCTGCTGGCGCTCGAGCTTGGTCGTCTCGGCGACGATACGCGCGCCCAGCTCGCGACGGTGCGGTGGGCGTTCGCGTTGTGTTTCGTGGTCATCACGCTGCTCATGTGGACGAACTTTTTCGCCGCGCCGTTGGTGTTCGCGATACTGGTCACGCTGTGTCTTCTGCTCGCGGCCAGACAACCGAGGATATCGTCATGACCACACGCGAGACGATCGAGCGCTACTTCGACAGGCTCGCCGCCAAGAGCGAGTGGCAGGAGTCCTTCGCCGACAACATGACGTTTACGAGCTATGCTAGTCCGACGAGGGAAGTCAAAGGCAAAGCCGCATACCTCGACGCGACTGACCGATTCTATTCATCGATGCAGAGCGTCGAGCTCCGGCAAATCTTGGTCGACGGGACACGCGCGGTCGCGCTCACGCGCTACGAGATTCAGCAGCCCGGCAAGGCCTCGTTTACGAGCGATGTCGCCGAGGTGTTCTCGGTGAAGGGCAACAAGATCGACTCGCTCGCGATCTACTTCGATACCGCGCCATACAGGTAGTGTCGGTGGAGACTATTCGGACCGCAGCGCCTCGAGCGGATCGATCCGTGACGCGCGCCAGGCCGGCACTCCGCTCGCCACGCCGGCGACGACGAGCAGTGTGACCGCTACGACCGCCAGCGTGAGCGGATCCGTGGGCCCGACGCCGTAGAGAAATCCCGCGAGGAATCGTGCGACGCTTGCAAACGCGACGAGGCCGGCCGCGACCCCGATCACCGCGAGAACCATCCCGTCGCGCAGCACCGTGCCAAGCACTCCGCTCGGCGCCGCGCCGAGCGCGAGACGCAATCCGATTTCGCGTGTGCGAAGCGTGACGATGTACGCGATCACGCCGTAGAGGCCAACCGCACCGAGCACCAACGTGATCGCCGCGGCGGCCGCGAGAACCAACAGCACGAAACGCGTTCGTGCTGTTGCACGCTCCAGCGCGTCGGTGACCGGCTCCAAATCGTAGACGGGAACGCTCGCGTCCATCGAGTGCAACACACGACGCACCGACGTACCGAGCGCCGCCGGATCACCATGCGTTCGAAGTACGATGCTCGCTACGCGTGGCGTGAATGGCGCCACCGAATCGGGTACGCCTGGACTCGTGATGCTCAGCGGCAAATACGTCTGCCCGATCGGAGCCGCCTCGAGCGAGGTGTCGCGCACGCTTTCGACCACGCCGATGATCGATGACCATCGATTAGCGAGCACGCGCACGCGCTGTCCGACCGCTGCGTGGCCTGTCGAGTCATGCCAATATTTCTCCGCGAACGCGCGGCTCACGATCACGTTGTTCGCGTCGGTCGGATCTTGCGGATCGACGAATAGGCGGCCCGCGAGCAACGGGATATGCATCGCACGGAAGTAGCCGGCGCTCACCATGGTAAACGGATACACGGGCGGCAGCGTGTTCGGTGGCGGCGGCGAATGTTCCACGAAGACCGGCGCGAGCGGCTCCGGACCGGACAATGGGAGATGCGAGACGATACCCGCGTCGGACACGCCCGGCAGCGCCGCGAGGCGCTTTATAGTTTCGTCATAGAATCGGCTCGCGTTTCCGGAATGGGGATACTGGACTTGCGGCAGGGAGATCGTGAACGCCAGCGTGCCCGACGGGTCGAACCCGGGCTTCACGGCGTTCAAACGCTCGACAGTACGCGCGAGCAGGCCCGAACCGGCGAGCAGCACGACCGCGAGCGCGACCTGAACCACAATGAGCGCGCGCTGCGCCCGATGCGTCGCTCGGCCTCCCGTCGCCGACCGTCCGCCCTCGCGCAAAAAGGCGCCAAGCGCCGCCACCTCGAAGCGCAGCGCTGGGAACGCACCGCACGTCAACGTCGCAAGAACTGCGATCACCACCGTGAACGCGACGGTCGCGACATCGACGTGCACGGACGAGAGCCTCGGAAAATTCGATGGGCCGTAGCGGACGAGCAGCCCAGTTGCGCCGAACGCGAACGCGACGCCGATCGCCGCGCCCGCCGCCGCGAGAACCGCTGCTTCGCCGAAGAAGCGCGAGACGAGCCGGCCGCGACTCGCGCCGAGGGCGGCACGAACCGCGAGCTCGTGGGCGCGAGCTTGTGCGCGCACGAGCAGAAGGTTCGTCACGTTCGTGAACGTCACGACGAGCAGGAGCGCGACTGTTGCGCCGACCACCCAGAGAGCGCGCGCGAACGCGCCAACCGCCGCGTCATGCATTGGCCGAACGACGGCCGCCGCCTTCGACTGCGCGAGCAACTGTGCGGTGGGCAGCGTCGGAAAGAGATCCGGGAACGATTCCGGAAGGCGCGGCAATAGCTTGTTGAGCTCAGCCTGCGCTTGCTCGACGGTGACGCGTGGCGCCAGACGCGCGATGCCGCCAAGGTTGAAGGGGCCGGCATGGGGAGTGAGCGAATCGAGCTGGAGCGGCCGCCACAACTCCGTCGTGGCCTCGGGCGAATGAAATTCCGGGGGCATGACCCCAACGATCTGATAAACTTCGCCGTTGATCCGAACCTGTTGGTTTAGAACATTCTTATTGGCGGCGTAGCGTTGCCGCCACAGATCGTCGCTGAGCAGCGCGACGCGCGTATTCGGCCGCTCGTCGGCGGAGACGAAGCCGCGCCCCAGCGCGGGCGCAACGCCGAGCGTCGAGAGGAAATTTGCCGAGACATCCGCGGCGTGGACGCGTTCTGCCTCGCCGGTGCCGTTCATGTCGGCGAGGTTGAGGGACAGCGGCGCGTAGGCGGCGATCGATGCGAGCGTCTTACTCAGGTGCCGGTAGTGATAGAACGTTCCGAGCGACTGGCCGGCGTCTGGGATCCCGATGCCGATGAGCGAGTGCCGGACGACCACGAGCCGATCGGGGTTGGGGTACGGCAGCGGGCGAAGCAGGACCGCATTGATCACGCTGAAGGCGGCGGCCGTTGCGCCGATGCCAAGACCGAGTGTGAGCACGGCCGCTGCCGCAAAGAGCGGCGCGCGCGCGAGCGATCGCGTAACCTGTCGGAACGCCGGCATCATGACCGTTATCTCGTGAGAGGCCTGCAGTAATCTGGTTACGCGATAGTCCTTCGTGTGCCATCTTTTTGTAAGATTCGTCCTTCCCACCGCTGGCACCGCCAGAAGTCCAGTCACCACTCGCGAAAAGGAGACGCGGATGCGCGTCAGTCTCTGCGCTGCCCTCGCCGGGCTCATGTTCCTCGGTCCCTCGAGGCCCGAGTCGATCGTCATCACGCGAGTGTTTCCGCAGCCGGGACAACTTGGCATCTTCGTCGCCGACGCCGACGGAAGTCATGAACATCCTCTCATAAGCACTCCCGACATCGACTACGACCCAACCTGGTCGCCCGACGGCAAGTCGATCGTGTTCACATCGGAGCGGAATGGATCGGCCGATCTCTATCGAATCCAAGCCGACGGCAGTGGACTCGAGCGGCTGACGGACAGTCCCGCGTACGACGATCAAGCCGCGTTTGCCCCCGACGGGAAGCGTCTCGTCTTCGTCAGCACGCGCGGCGACGGCACGGCGGATCTCTACACGATGGACATCGCATCGCGATCGCCGAAGCAGCTCACCTCGGGAGCCGCGGGAGACTTTCGTCCATCATGGTCGCCCGATGGACAATGGATCGCGTTTTCGTCGGACCGCACGAGCGATTTCCCGTTCTCGAATGGACGGTGGGAGCGGCTTCAGATTGCGGACGTCTATGTCATTCATCCGGATGGATCCGGACTCAAGCGACTCACGCCGCACGGTGATTTCTGCGGCAGCCCAAAGTGGACTGCCGACAGCAAGCGCATCGTGGCGTATTGCATGGGCCGCGAGCAGACGCTCGACAATCGCCTCGCGAAGCCCGAGCGCGCCGAGGACACGCGGGTCGTTTCGATCGAGCTCGCGACCGGGAAGATTGCGGATCTGACGGTGGGACACGGCGTGAACTTCAATCCGTCACCACTCGCGGGCGGGGTGGTCGGATACATCCGACGTGACGGCACCGATCGCGGCATCCAGTATTCCGACGGAAAGCGGGGACCGGCGGGAGAGATTCGCACGGCCTCCTGGTCACCCGACGGAAAGCAAGTCGTTTTCCACAAGCGGCTCCAGTTCGTGCGCAAGCCGTGGGTGAAGACGTTCAGTCGAGATTCGCGCTACGAGCTCACGCTCGTCGGCTTCACGCCATCGTTCAGTCCGCGCGGCGATGCCTTTACGTTCGGAGGGTTTGCGACAAACGGCAGCGTCGCGGGCATCATGATCGGCGTCCCCGGCACCGACAGCATGCGCCTCCTCTATCGCGATTCGACGCGCAACATTCTGGCACCGCAATGGTCGCCGAACGGCGACAAGATCATCTTCGGCATCGGCACCTTCAACGCGTTCTTCAACGGGTTCCACGGAACCTTCCACAAACCGGAAGATCGCGTCGAAGGCGGGGCGCGGGTGGCGATGATCAACGCGGACGGCAGCGGATACCGCGAACTCACATCGGGTGCGAGCAACAGCGCGTTTCCGTCGATGTCTCCCGACGGTCGAAGGTTCGTCTACCGAACGTTCGACCCCGACGGCAGCGGCGGTCTTCGCATCATGGACATCGAGACCAAGGCGATCACGCCGATCGCGAGCGGCTATGACAACTTCCCGCTGTGGTCTCCGCGCGGCGACTTGATCATGTTCTCGCGACAACAGGACGGATATTATGAGATTTGTACAATCAAGCCCGACGGGACGGGGCTCAAGCAACTGACGCACAGCCACGGCAACGACGCGCACATGGCGTGGTCGCCGGACGGGGAGTACATCGTCTTCGCGTCGTCGCGCAAAGGGTACAAGGACGAGGTGATCTATACCGACGCGCCGCAGCCGTACGGCGACATCTTTGTCATGCGCTTTGACGGCAGCGACGTTCGGCAGCTCACGGACAACCAGTGGGAAGAGGGCACACCGGGGTGGCAGCCAATGAGAAAGTCCACGGCGGCACGCTAGCCTCGCCGTGTACGATCAGCTTGCAAGATCGCTCGCAGACCGCTACCGCATCGAGCGCGAGCTCGGGGCGGGCGGCATGGCCACGGTCTATCTCGACGAGGATTTCAAGCACGAATCGATAGGTCGGACGGCGCCGAGATTCACGTGGCGCAATTCAAGAGTTATCACACAGCGACACCGAACGGCTACAACCTACAGATCAGCGACGACACGCACGACCCCCGGCCGAACCTCGCGATCGCGGTGAATCCGCGGCGCGGGGTGAAGTGGCTGGTAGTCTAAGCCTCCAGCCGTCGGGCTACGGCGTGATCGTCAACGTCACGCTGATATTCTGCGGACTGTTCGACGCGACGGGTGAAGTGACCGGTATCGTCGCCGTATACGTGCCGACGGCCAGCATGGTGTTCGTCGGCTGTACGATGAGGTTGTACGGCGCCGTGGATGTCAGACCGCTCTTTTGAATGAAGAGCCAGCCGCTCGCGCCCGGCCCGAATACCGTCGCGTTCGGCCCGACCTGACTCAGAACCCCGCCTCCGCCGTTGGTGAGGGCGACCGTTTGCGGCAACGGCTGCTGTCCGTTCCGTGTTGCGGTGAAGGTGAGACTCTGTGGCGTAAGCTTGATGCTCGGCCCCAACGCCACCGTTATTTGCGCGCGGCCGGAGATGCCGCCGATGATGGCGGTAACCGTCACCGATGCCGACGGGGCGACACCCGTGATATGCGCAACTTCGCCGTCTGATTGCAGCGAGACTTGGGACGAGTTGCTCGTGCTCCACGTGACCGGTAGATGATCCGTGCAACCGGTCGCGATCCAGGTGCTGACGAGATCTCTGGTTTCCCCGACGGCCAACGAAAGCGTCGCCGGCGAGACCGCCACTGCCGATACGTGGCAGCCCGCTGGAAGGCCCGTGCTCGCGTCTGCGCCGCCACCGCCACAACTCGTCACGGCGGCCGGCAGGAACATGAGTCGAAGGATGACGGATCTCGCACGCATGAGTTACGGGGCCGAGCCGCCGGTGATCGTGAACAGCACCGTGATGTTCTTCGGGCTGTTCGTCGCTACGGGCGAGGCAATCGGCACCGTCGCGGTGTAGGTGCCGGCGGACAACGTCGTATTCGTCGGCACGATGTTGAGAGTGGACGGAGCGGTGGGATTGAGAAACAGCGATTGAACGAGCAACCATCCGTTCGCACCGGGACCGTACGCCGTGTTGCCGGCGCTGAGTTGGCTCAGAGTGCCGCCACCTGCGTTGGTGATCGAGACGGCTTTCGACTGCGGACTCGGTCCGTTTCTCACCGCGTTGAACGTGAGCGTTTCAGGGGTGAGCTTGATGGTCGGCGGCGGCCGCACCATCACCTGCGACGCACCAGATACGCCACCCAGCGACGCAGTGACGCTGACAGGTTCCGCAGCGATCGCGCGTCCCGTGACATGCGCAACATTGCCAGCCGGCTGCAGCGAGAGCGCCGATGCGTTGCTCGTGTTCCACGTGACCGAGAGTCCGGCCGTACAGTTCACGCCCGAGAACGCCGCGAAAAGATCCTTGGTCTCGCCGACGACGACCGAGAGCGTATCAGGTCCGACCGACACGGACGTGACCTGGCAACCGGCAGGCAAGCCGGTGCTGTTGTCGCCGCCTCCACCGCCGCACGCCGCAAGGGTCGCGGCGGCCGCAATCGTGGCGATCGTCGCTCGTAGGCCTGAGCGCCGGGGGAATCTCAACCGCCGAGCGCTTGGCTGCATGCGTTGCCCAAGTCATCCATTGCCGCCGACAGCGGCCCGCTGTCGACCGGTTTGGAATTGTCGATTGCCTGCTGGATGGTATCGATCGCGAGCTGCGCATTTCCAATCGCGTTCGCCACCGCACTGCTGGGCCCCTCATGATTCGCCTGCGTCAACGAAGACTGCATGTTGGCGAGCGCGATATTCGCAACGGCCGGCTGACTCGGATAATTCTGGAGAAAGCTCTGGAAGTCTTTCGCGGCATCGCCGGCATCCGCGCAGGCTCGCTGGTCGCCGGCCGGTTTGTCGTTGTGCGTGGTGTCCTTGCAGGCAGAGCCGAACACTCCGATGGCAATCGAGAGCATTCCCACAAGCAGCCGAATGGGCCATGATGAAACGCTTCGCATCACGCTTCCTCGCGTCGAGAGTGGGCGGCGACTTGGATGTCGGTCTCTACATCCAAAAGAAGAACCCGGCCATGAGCTGGTAGCTGTTCGTAAACTGCTTTGCGAACGAGTACTGCGACTGCACATATGGCTCGACCTTGCTGTTGGCAGTGAGGTGGACCCGGATGCCGTAGAGGAAGTTCGCCACCGCTTTGCTGTCCGACGGCGCGTTTCCGGAAACGTGCGTCCAGCCGAGCCCTGCGCCGGCATATGGTGTCAGCGGCCCGCTCGCGGGCTTGAAGTCGTACACGACGTTGGCGTCGAGCTGGATGATCTTGCTGCCGGCGATCGGATGATAGGTAAACCGTGGGTTGATCGACCACGCCGATGGCGCGAGTGTGAATCGCGCTTCCCCGCCGAACACAATCCAGTCCGACACTTCGTCAAACTCGCGGCCGACAAACGGAGCGATTGCCCGCTGCGCCGCTGCCGTCGGTGGCACGGCGAGACGAAGCCAAAGCAGGATGGCGACTGCGACGAAGCGTCGGATGCTCATGAATTACCTCGAGCGATGAATGATGAGGAGAGAACGGCCGGAGCATCGTCCGAGAACACGACGTCCACTGCGTCGAGGGACGCATAGCGCTGAAACGCGGCGACGGTCCGAACTCGGAAGACCCATAGCTGCAGTCCAGCGGCCCGACAGTAGCGAAGCAGCTGCTCGCTCAAGAGAAGGCGGTTCACACAGACGCCGCCGCCGGAGTCCGCGAGCAATCGCTCGAGAGATGAGGGCAGGCGTGAGGCGAGCAATCCGTGTTGGAATCCGTGCGCGAACGCCAGCGGAATTGCACGCTCGTGAGCGGCTCCGAAGAGGACCACATGCGACAACTGAATGGCGCGTCGCGCACACGCCGACTCGATCCAACGCCCGAGCGTTGCGAGCCGGATGAGGTTACAGTGCGCGAGAATCAGTGGACCGCTTGCCCCGAAAGCACGGAGGCGTTGTAACGAGCGGGGAAGCCACGATATCCAGCAGATGCGATCGCCGACGCCAAATCGGTCGACGATGGCGAGGTGTTCCCGCTCGAACCCGAAGTCCTTCATGTCGACGCACAGGCGCTGGGCGGCAGAACCACGCCGACTGAAGATCTCGACGGCGTGCTCGAACTCGAGCACGGCCTCTCCAGACGGATAGTGTGCACGCCGCACGACTCGACCTGGCGTCTCGGCGAAGTATCCACGGGCGGAGAGCGGCGCGGAGGCTCGCGGGTTGTGGTAGACGAAGATGTGTCCGTCGGCGGTGACGCGCGTGTCGATCTCGAGATAAGGGGCCGACGACGCGCACGCCCGCTCGAGCGAGCTCCGACTGTTCTCGTATCGGCCAAACCCGCGAAGTCGGTGGCTCACCAGCTTTCGCCGTTCAGCCATCACGGGGCCACCACATTGTTGGACGACCTCAATTGGCCGCACAGACTGGCCAGGTTATCGAAGTCGCTGATCAGGTCCCCATTCCTGACGGGCTTCTTGTCGATGATGTCCATTTCCATCTGTTGCGCGTCGTCGAGCGCCTGCCTGATGTTCTGCCCGAGCTCAGGCGGCGGGTCTTCGGTATTCGCCGCGATGAGCTCGCTGCTCATGTGCGCGAGAACGTCACCCTGTGATATGGCGGCTCGAATGACCCGGACCCTCGTTCGCTTCGCCCGTCTCGGCATGCTCGATCCTCGAGAGTAGGAGCGCAACGTTGGATGCGCGTGCCGGGCCGTCAACTTGCGCAACGGTGAAGAGATCGTTAATAACAGGACGCCCAGCGCCCCAATTCCCACTGTCCCCGCGGCGCCACGGCTCTCCGAATGACAGGCAGGCGATTGCCCATGAGCCCTTCGAGCACCGTTGACTGCGAACTCGTGCGGGCGACCGTCGAGCGGGCCGTCGTGTCCGGGGCCTTCGGAAAGTCGGAGCAGCTCGTTCGATTCTTGCGCTTCATCGTTGAGGAAACGCTTGCGGGCCGCGATGACCGTCTCAAGGAATACACGATCGCCGTCGAGGCACTCGGTCGCTCGGCGAAGTTCGATCCCACGAGTGATTCCGTCGTGCGCGTGCAGGCGCGGCAACTACGCTTCAAGCTGGCCGAGTATTTCAGTGGCGAAGGGCGATCGGATCCGATTCGCATCGAGCTGCCCAAGGGGAGTTACGTACCGATCTTTAGTGCCGCCACCGCGCCGGTCGCGGCACCGCCGCCTGCCGCCGAGGCGGGTGCGCGACGCCGTGAGCTCTCGGTGCGATGGCCCGCCACCGCATTTCTTATTGTAGTTGCGGGTATCGTTGCTATCGGGGCAATGACGCTGCCGCGGAAGGACCGCGTCGGGGCAGACGCCGGCGTCATCAATCTCGACGATGCGCCTCACTCGCTCGTCGTGCTGCCATTTCTCAACCTCACCGGCGATCAAGGCGCGGAGTACGTGAGCGACGGCATGACCGACGAGCTCACGGCAGCACTGGCAAATATTCGCGGTCTCCGCGTCGTGGCGCGTACATCGGCGTATCAATTCAAGACGCGGCCCACTGATGTTCGGACGATCGGTCACACGCTCGGGGTCGAGACCGTGGTAGAGGGGAGCGTCCGACGTACGGGCGATGTCGTTCGCATCACCGTGCAACTGAGTCGCGCGAGCGATGGCGTCCATTTGTGGGCGCAGTCATTCGACGAGCGAGCGCACGACTTGCTCGCCGCCGATGAAGACGTTGCACGCGCCGTGGTCCGAGCGTTCCGGCAATCGGTGGAACCACAACTCGCATTGGCCACTCCGCCCGCGCCAACGCGTGACGCGATTGCGTACGCACGCTATCTCGAGGCGCGGTATTACGCGAACAAACGCGACACGACGTCGATGCGACGCGCGCTCGGGCTCTTCGAGGAGGCAGTCGCTCGCGACTCGAGCTTTGCCCTAGCCTACGCCGGCTTGGCCGGCGTACATGCGACGATGGCCATCAACGGGCAAACGCTGCCCGGTGTGGGGCCGCCACTCGCCGAGTCAGCGGCCAGGCGAGCAATCGCTCTGAATCCGAACTTCGGCGAGGCCTACGGCGTGCTCGGTAGACTGCGCGCCTTCGCTCAATGGAACTGGGCCGCAGCGGATTCAGATTTTCGCCACGCGATCGAGCTCCGC
>JAICYT010000213.1 GCA_025934075.1 Gemmatimonadaceae bacterium | reverse complement strand
TGCAGTAAGAGTCAGCTGCGCCACAGCGCTTCGCCATTTTGAGATGACGCAGCCATTTGCTGCATGGCGCTCCTCTATTCGTGATGGAAATAGAAACGGTTTCCGTCGATGTCCTCGACGGTAAATTGCCGTAGCCCCCAAGGCTTCTTCTCCAGGGGCTCGACAATGTTGGCACTGAGCGCTTTCAGCTCGGCGTACGTCGCGTCGATATCGTCGGCGAACACCCAGCGAACCACGGCGTCGAACGGCGCGGCCGTCTTCCGAAAGAATATCGCCATGTCTCCGCGCGACACCGCCCCGATCCCGTCCGGATCGAGCCAGCCGATCTCGAAGCCGAGCGTATTCGGGGCAAACCGACTCGCCTTTAGAGATAGCTCAACCACGGTGATTTACGCGTCGCTTTGATCCGCGCGAACCACCGGCACGGGAAGTAGAGCAGTGCGACCACGATCGCGAATACCAGATAAAGCAGCGGCAAACTCCACATGTATCCCGGCGGCAAGCGTCCCGGCGCCAGCGGATGGTTCGTGAACAGCCACGGATCGACCACGCCCTCCCTAATGAGCGATACGACACATGCCGCCGCGTGAATCGTCGGGATGTGTATCAGATAATAAAAGAAAGGCACGCGACCGAACGTAGCCAACACACCAGCAATTCGCCCCCGCCCCCACCCCCGCTCGGCGAACGCTAATCCGATCAGCATCGGCCCAAGCGTCATGAGCAAGAATGCGAGTGACGCCGGATACTTCGTGGTTCCCAGAAACGCGAGGGGATTGTGCCAGTGTCGTGGATCGCCGTAGCGGTCGACCGCACGCAAGGCGACGAACGCGATTGTCGCGACGACGCCAAGCCTGAAACAGATCGCGCGCCGCCGCTCGGCCGGCATCCGCATCACGGCGCCGAACGCGTAGCCGGCCATCATCACGCCGATCCACGGAACTATCACGAACAGCACGAGCAGCGGCGGACCGTTGCGACCGACCTGGAATCCGCCGCCGAGGTAGAGAATCTTCCAGAGCCAACCCGCGCTGCCTTGCCCGAGTGCGGACATCGCGGCCGGGAAGAAATCCGTGATGTTGTGCAACGCGATGATCGCGACGCCGCCGACCGCGTTGACGATGAGCGGGAGATGAACCAGGCCCGCCATGATGACCATGCACCAACCGATCATCCAGATCACACCGGCAAGCATGTAGTGCGCGAAATCGAAGTTGAACGTCCACGCCACGCGAATGACGGTCAGCTCCAACAACACGAGCCAGAGACCGCGCGTGAGCAGGAATCGCGACAGAGCGCGAGTGTCGCGCAGCTTCGTGCCATGCAGATACGCACTGGTGCCGGCCAGGAATACGAACGCCGGCGCGACGAAGTGCGTAATCCACCGCGTGAAGAAGATGCCGGGCGTCGGTCCACCAGCCGGCAGCCCTGAGTAGACGCGTACGTGGTCGATCGCCATGAGGATCATCACGACGCCGCGCACGATGTCCAGCGACGCGACTCGCTCACGAGCCGGAGTCTCGGACCCGGTTGTGCGGCGGGCGCTGTACTCCTCGAGACTCGATTGCGATCGTGCCGCGGTGGCCATCGTTGCCGATTCCGTTGAGGACCGTCAATTGTCGCGCACTCTTGATAGCGCGCGCAATCGACAAGCAGCAACCGGTCATCTCGGTGCAGCGAACGGTCAGCCTGAAAGACGCTTCAACGCGCTGGCCACCTGCTCGCGCCGGCGCCGGCTGATGGGGACGCGCGTGCCGTCGCGCAGCACCAGCACGGTTTCACCAGTGGGCTCGGCCGCGACGCGCAGTTCTCGAATGCGTTCAATGTTGACGATCGCCGACCGGTGCGCACGCACGAATTGTTCGACATCGAGCCGCCGCTCCAACGACGACAGCGACTCCCGAATGAGGTGACGCCGTCCACGCGCGTGCACCGCCGCGTAATAGTCATCCGCTTCGATCCAGTCGATCTCGTCGGCGTCGAGTACGAGCTCTCCGGTTGCCGTCGGGACGACGAGACGACGCGCCGCGGTTGGTGCGCGACTCGAGTGTTGCAGCGCAAACAGACCGGCCAGTTTTTCCGACATCGCCAGCGCGTCGGCGGAAGTCAGACGATTGCGAGTTCTGTCGAGTGCTTTGGCAAAACGCGCTTCTTCAACAGGCTTGACCAGATAGTCCAGCGCGTTCTCCTCGAACGCGCGAACGGCGAAGTCGTCGTATGCGGTCACGAAGATCACGGCCGGTATCTCCGCTGTGCCAAGCTCGCGAAGTACCCCGAATCCGTCGAGCTCGGGCATCTGAACGTCGAGGAAGAGAAGATTGGGGCGGAGCGTGCGCACGGCCGTCACCGCCTCGACTCCATTCCGCGCTTCACCGACGACGGTAACGTCGCGATGTGTCGCGAGAAGCTGCCGGATGCCACGGCGAGCCAGCGGCTCATCATCGGCGATCACCACGCGGACCTCGACCGTCGGACTAGCCATCATTGGCTCGCCGTAACGGAAAACGAACCATCGCAACCGTCCCGCCGCCTTCGGCTCGCATGATGTCCAGGTGCCCTGCGTCGCCGAACAGAGTCTCTAAGCGAGCACGCGTGTTCGCGAGACCAACGCCAACATCGGCACCCTCCGCACGATATCCAGGCCCATCATCCTGAACGCTCAGCACGATGTCGCCGCCCTCGATGCGTGCGGACACCGCGACCGTTCCCGCGTCGCTGCGGTTTGCGACGCCGTGTCTCACGGCGTTCTCGACGAGCGGTTGCAGAATGAACTCGGGAACGATTGCATCGCGAATTGCTGGGTCGACCGACCATTGCACCCGTAGGCGATCGGAGAAACGAACCTGCTCGATCGCCAGATACTGTTCGATGAATCGAATTTCCCCAGCGAGTACCACTTGTTGCCGCTTGTCGCCGTGCAGCACCTGGCGCAGTACGCCGCCGAGGAGCTCGAGCATGCGGCCTGCGTCGCGTGTGTTTTGATCGCGTACGAGCACTGAGATAGCGTTCAGGCTATTGAATAGAAAGTGGGGGTTGAGCTGCATCCGCAGCGCGCCGAGCCTGGCTTCGGCGAGTTGCGCCGCGAGACGCGCCTGTTGCGCCTCCCGTTCACGCGCCTCGACGAAATACGCAAACGCATATACGCATCCGAGCGCCGTGAAGTACATGAACACGGACCAAGGCAGACTGGTGAGCAGCCAGCTGGCATAGGCCGTTGGGAGTGGTCCGACCGCCGGATAGGTTCCGAGCACTTCGCCCAACGCGAGACCGAGCGTCGCCCATCCAACGCATAACGCCAGTGCGCCGGCCAGGTGCGCGGCCAGGATTCGTCCCAGCTTGTCGCGTCGCAGTGGGAAGCGACGTGCGAGAAGGTAGGTGATCGGTGTCAGTGCGCCGAGGAAGAGCCATTCGGTGCCGGCAAATATTACTGAGCCCCACGGCACGTGACCGTCGCCGCCGACGCGCGCCTTCATATATGTCTGAAACGAATCGAGGAGTGCGGGCACAATGCACGCGGCCGCGATGAGGCGCGGAGCAGACAGGCGCTTTGGCGCACCTCCGCCGTCGATGTGGGTGGCCAAAGCAGGCGACGCCTCGCCGCCCTAAGCCGTCGCGACGCCGGACGACACGTGCGACATCAGGCGAATGTCAGTGCGATCGACCCAGCCGATGCGCGTCCAGAATGCGGTGGCGTCATGATTACTGCATCGTAGTCGGTGGGCTGGAATTCTCGAATCGTTGTTGTCACGATCGAAATACGGCGGTTCGTCGGTCAAGGCGCACTCGGCCTGGGGACCTCACAATCTCCGCCGATACGGAGTATAGGGCCACCCGCGACGTTGATCATGATTGGCAGCGCGAAATCAAGCAGCCCGCGCGCGCTCATGAGGTAACATTCCGCATCGCCGATCGCCCCACCATGGCTGGACGTCTGCGCCAGGTAGCCATCGGTGAGCTCGGCGAAGAACCGATCGGGCCAGTTGGCGTGGACGCCATCGCCGGCCGTGTTGAACTCCTCCATGTCGCGCCACACGCGGACTCCGTTCTCCCTGACCGGCACCTTGAACCGCGCCACGCGCTTGCCGGGAATATCGACAATGTGCTCGGCGTAATGCAGAAACGTCACCGTATCGTGGTCGGCGCCAAGCAGCAAAATCTTCCCATTCAGTTCGACGAATCGCTCCAGTGCGGAGTCGTGGCCAAACGCATAGTTCCACGGCTGACGCGATATGAGAAATTCCGCGTGCTTGCCCCAGACAACGAATCGCGCGACATGGTCATTGACGCGCGATCCCGGATAGGAGCGCAGAAACTCGACGAGGGTGCCGTTGCTCTGATCCGCGCGCGCCGTCGCGGCGTCGAACGCAGGAAGCTTCTCGAGAACTTCCGCCTCTTCCTCGCGTGAGAGATTGCCGCGTCCGACCTCGTCATAGTATCGAGGACAGCCGGCATACATCATCAACGTTCCATCGGGCGTGAGCGCATCCTTGAGAGCGAGATGAATCTCGTCCGGTCCACTAGCGATGTCGCCGACCGCGCGTACCGACGCGTGCACCATCACGACGTCGCCTGGAACGACGCCGAGCGCGCGAATGTCAGCGGCGAGCTGCTGTCGCGAGTACATCGTACGTTTCCGTCACGTCATCCTCCCAATCGATGCGATCACCGACACGGATCACGCCGTCAGTCAACACCTGCGCGAACACGCCGCCGCGCCAATCAGGGCGCATCGCTGCTTGGAGGCCCGGCGCAACCTCCTCCATTCGTTCGCACGGAGTCAGCTCCCCGCCAACCGCAAGGCGCGCGGATCCAAGGACCAACACGCGGCCACGCGTGCGAGCGAGTGACAACCCACTCACGAGAATATTCGCACGACGCTTCGACGGATCGGCGCGCGCTCCAACCTCACTCGAGCAACGCTCCCATGCTTCGCGCTCGAGCAGCGTGACCTGACGTCGGCGACTGCGGTCGACGCTTCCCGCCAGACCTTCGCCTGCGACTAGCGTCGCCTCGGGCACCCCGTCCATCGGACCCCGATGCGCGCGCTTGACCCAGATCCCTTCTATGCGTCCCATCGCTCATTAGCCCTCACTTGAAGAATAAATGCGCGATGGCTGACTCGTGATCCAAGTAGATGATCGCGACAGCCGTCAAGTCGAATGCCGCGTGTGCGACCATCACCGTCCAGAGTCGACCGGTAACGGCGAAGATCGATCCGAAGACGAGACCGGTGAACGCCGCTTGCTTCACGCCGTCGATGCCCTGGTCCGGGTAGTGCGCGACGGCGAACCACGTCGATGTCAGAAGCACGATCGCCGTCGTCGCCATCATACTGCGGCCGAAGAGCCTGCGGAATCGCTCGAACATGAATCCGCGGAACACAGTCTCTTCACTGAACCCGGCGCCGACGATCACCGCGAACAATATCCCCGGCAGAGCCGCGCGGTTTCCAACCAAATAGTGGTACGCATGATTGATGGGGTCGGCGCCAAGCAGCGGCATCACCACCACCTTCAACGCAAACTTGAGCGCGATGCCAAGCACAATGCCCGCAACCGTGGACCCGAGCCAGCTCGTCGGCCGGATGTAACCGATATCGCGCCACGGCGTATGCGACGCCCAAGCCCACACCAACACGAGCACGCCGCTCAGCGGATTGCCGGCGAATATGATGACGAGTAACGCGATGATGCCGAACGGGCCAAAGCCGCGAAGCGCGCTAGCGATTCTTTCTCGTTGCGCCGCGTTACCCGACGACTGGCGGTCGTTTCGCTCCATGTTGCGTGGCTTGTTCGAAGGCGTGTGCGAGCTGCAAGACGCTCCACTCACCGCGTGCACGCCCGACGATCTGAACGCCGACCGGAAGCCCGGTATTCGTGAAGCCCGCGGGAACCGAGATCGCCGGATTCGACATGAACGTGACGTACCAACACGACCGCATCCAGTCGATGTACGTCGCCATAGGTGTTCCTGCGATCTCGGTCGGGTAGGGAACGTTGACGTCGAACGGCGCGACCTGCGTGACGGGGAGAACAAAATACTCGAAGCGCTGGAAGAGCTCTGACGACTGATTGAACATGACCGACTGTCGTGCACTCGCCTTCGCGACATCCGCCGCCGTCTGGCGCTCGGCCTCAGCGATCTCCCACTTGATCGTGTCCTTCACCATGTCGGGATGTTCTCTCGCCAACGCGGCGTAGCCGCTGTGATACGAGAGATGTCGCAGCGTCGGGAATGCGATGTCGACGCCGCTGAAGTCCGGCTCCGCTTCTTCGACGATGCACCCGAGCGACTCGAATACCTTGCGATTGTCATCGACGACGCGCCGAATCTCCGCCTCGAATGGAATTCCGCCGAGCCCTTTCCACCAGGCGACGCGTACGCCCTTGAAGTTGCGACCAAGTGGCCGCGCGAACTGCGCCGGATCTTCGTTGATCGTCAATGGGTCGTGAGGCTCCGGTCCGGCGAT
>JAICYT010000296.1 GCA_025934075.1 Gemmatimonadaceae bacterium | reverse complement strand
CGAGAGATCACCGCCGCCGCCCACCCCAATGCCGCCGACTTGAATGCCACGAATCGAACCGCCGCTGCCGACTCCAATCAGACCCAGGCTCAAGCCGGTGATTCCTCCACCCGATCCAATGCCGACCCCGCCCAGCATGACGCCATGCAATTGACCGCCCGACCCCACGCCTGCGCCGCCAATGCTGATACCGCTGATAGTGTTTTGCGCGCCAACACCGAGTAGTCCAACGGAAACACCGGTGATTGTTTTCGCGCCGGTCGCGGGAAGGCCAATGGCGAAGCCGCTCACGACGCCTGAAGGCGGCTCGTACGGCGACCAAACAGTGATGTTGACGCCGTTCACGCGGTCGAGATGGCGGTCACGAAAGTTGATTCGCACGCCGTTGACTCGAGGCTTGTCGCCGATGGCGAGGCCGGTGTTGTTGATCGTCAGGTCGATGATCTGCGCCCCGACGGAGAAGGGAAGCGCGAGGAAAAAGAACGATGCGGCGCGTGTGCGGCAGATTCGCATGGAAGGAACGACGCAAGGGTGCAAAGAATGAATCAAAGAAAATCGCCGCGGGTTTCGGCGCCGCGCGCGATTGCCGATTCGGCGCCGGCGAGGGCTCGATGCTTGCTCGACTGCGTCTAAGCTTGTGATCTTGCGGGGTCTCACACCAGGTGCCGACATGCGTTTGCATCGCGCCATTCTGTGCATCGTCGTCGCGTTGGTGGCGACTGGCTGCGTCCGCGTACGCGTTGAGTCGACGTCCGACGACCCGGGCGCAATCAGCGCTCGCGATCTCCAGGGCCGCCTCGCGGCGTTCTCGCATGACTCGATGATGGGGCGCGAGGCGGGAACGATCTGGGACACGAAAGCAACCGACTACGTCGCCGCCGAGTTTGCGAAGCTTGGCCTCGAGCCCGGCGGGGAGAATGGAACGTACTTCCAAGCAGTGCCGAACATCGTCGTCCGCGACACCAGCGCCGAACGCGGTGTGGCCCGCAACGTCGTCGCGATCGTACGTGGAACCGATCCCGCACTCCGCGGCGAGTACGTATCGATCACCGCCCACAATGACCACATCGGGTACAGCCATCGCCCGGTCGACCATGATTCGTTGCGCGCGTTCAATATCGTGATACGCCCCATGGGTGCGGACAGCAGACCCCATGCGCCAAGTCTCGAAGAAACGGCGCGCATTCGCGCCATTCTCGATTCGCTCCGCAACGTGCATCCACCGCGACTCGACTCGATCTACAACGGAGCCGACGACGACGGCAGCGGAACGATCGCGTTGATCGAGATCGCGCAGGCAATGGCGCGCGAAAACGTGAAGCCGCGCCGCTCGATTCTCTTCGTCTCACACACAGCCGAGGAAAAAGGCCTGCTCGGATCCGAGTGGTACACCGATCACGCGACGGTACCGATTGATTCGATCGTGGCCGAGTTCGACCTCGACATGGTTGGTCGCGGCGCGGCACGCGACATAAAAGGCGGCGGGCCAACCTATCTCGAGGTTGTGGGCTCGCGTCGTTTGTCGAAAGAGTTTGGCGATTGGCTGGAAACCGTGAACGCCAAGGCGCCCCTGCCGTTCGTCTTCAACTACGAGTACGACGCGCCGGGCCATCCGGAGCAATACTATTGCCGCGCCGATCACTACAACTATGCGCGCTACGGCATTCCGAGCGTCTCGCTGTCACGCGGCGGTCACATGGATTATCACCAGCTCACGGACGAGGCGCAGTACATCGACTATCCCGATTACGCACGGCT
>JAICYT010000074.1 GCA_025934075.1 Gemmatimonadaceae bacterium | reverse complement strand
CGCCTGCCGGTCGACGACGTTCCATGTCGTGCCGAGCGATGCGATGTATCGTGACGCGCTGGCTCAGGCGCACTCCTCCGGCAACGCGGTGGCCGTGGCCTGGGATCCGTCGCTCGCACGTTTCGGCGCGGACACCTTGAACGAACGCTTCCGGGCGAAGTTCGGCCGGCCTATGGCCGCGGAAGCGTGGCTTGGTTGGATCGCGGTCAAGTTACTGTGGGAGTCGTCTCTGCGCGCCCGATCGACCGATGCGAAGATGCTCATGCGATACATGGCGCGCGATGGAACCCAGTTCGATGGCCACAAGGGGCGGCCGCTGAGCTTCCGGCAGTGGGACCACCAACTTCGACAGCCGGTCTATGTCGTCAGCAGGGATGAACTCGGCGCAACGAAGCTGGTCGCCGAGCTGCCTGCGTCGGGGTCGCCTGACGAGACATCGCGCGAGGCGCTGGATCGGCTTGGTACCCCGGCGTCGCGGTCGACGTGCCGGATGTCGCCGTGAGAATTTCCTGTTGGATCACCGCGACGTCGATGGTGCTCGCCGCGGCACTTTCGGCTCTGGGGCAGACGCCGGATCTCTTGTTCGTCAGCAACGAGCTCTCGCACGACGTCAGCGTGATCAACACGGCAACCAACAAGGTGATTGCAACGATTCCCGTTGGTGGCCGTGCGCGCGGAATTCATCGGAGTGCTGACGGAAAACGCGTCTATGTCGCCGTGAGCGACGACAAACCACAGCTGGAAGGAAGTGCCGATGCGATCGCCGCGCTGGATGTCGCGACCAACAAGCTCGTTACGACGTATCGGATAGGCTCCGATCCGGAGCAGTTCGCGGTAACCCCCGACGGTTCCCGCCTCTATGCCTCGAACGAGGATGGCGGGACCGCGACGGCCATCGATCTCCGAACGGGCAAGCAGGTCGCGACGCTCGTCGTCGGCATCGAGCCGGAAGGCGTTGCGGTTAGTCCGGACGGACGATGGGTGTACGTCACGAGCGAGACGAGCAATAGCGTTTCGATCATCGACGCGCGTGCCAACAAGGTCGTCGCGAATCTGCTCGTCGATCTCCGACCGCGCGCCGCTGCGTTTACTCCGGACGGATCGCGCGCGTTCGTGACGGCCGAGGTTGGCGGCACGGTGACCGTGATCGACACCAAGAAGCGCGACATCATCACTACGATCCCGATCGATCGCGGCGAAGGGAAACCTGTTGGCGTCGTGGTGTCGCCGAACGGAAAGCGCTTGTACGTCGCGAGTGGGCGGACCGGTACGCTCTCAGTGATCGACGCTGTGTCGTACAAGGTGCTGGCGAGCGTTCCAGTCGGGAAACGACCGTGGGGAGTCGCGATCAGCCGCGATGGACGGTACGTCTACACGGCGAACGGGTTATCGAACGACGTCTCCGTCTTGGATACGACGACGAATCGGGTCGTGGCAAGGATCAGCGTGGGTCAGAGGCCGTGGGGGGTTGCGAGATAGCTGTGGTTACCCGGGTTTTCCATTCTGCATAAACTCGCGGCGAGATCTCCGATGGTTTGATCTCGCTCCGCCCGCCCCAAAACACATTCGTATAAAGAACTGGCATGCCAATCGTCTCGAGGTGCGCGTCGATCGCGGCCTTATGAGCGAGCACCAATTCCTTTTCGGTGCCGTGCGCGACCGCCATGATGTTCACGTTGGCGAACTCGTCCCCGCCCTCGCGCCAGTAGGCGTGCGTCAGAATGTGGTGACGCCCGATCTGTCGTCCCGCTTCGATCTCGCGGCCTTCGGGCACACGCCAATGAAAGAGCGCGTTGTATCGCGTGACGCGCGTGCCGGCGCTCGACGGTTTCACATGCTCCAGGAACGTCGAGAACCGACCGATCACGCCGCGCTCGTTGAGCGCGCGCGCCACGCGCACGAATTCGTCGAGCGTCAGGCCAGCCTCGGCTGCGCGTCCGGTCCATGGGTTATCGGTAATTTCGTCGACCACGAATTCGCGCTTGAGCGGCTCGAGCACCCGCCAGTCGAGCTCACTCAACTCCACGATGTTCGTGTCGATGACGACCCCGAGCTCATCGCTCTTGCTACCCGGCTCCATTCCTTTGCGTCGCACGTGGCCGACGCCGAGCGCGAACAAACACTTCGCTGGCATGGCACGATACGCATCAGCGCCTATGCGACGCATCAGCAGGTCGCAATGGTCGGCCATCGAGAATCCTTGCGGAACCTTGAGGGTCGTCCACAATCGATAGGCCGAGCCCGGCGTTTCCATGTCGGTCGAACGAATGACGACGTGACCGGAAAACGGATCCTGTTTCACCAAAAAATCGAACGCCGCATCGAGGTCTCGATTGGCGATTCGCCAAGCGACCAGCGCGCCCGGCGCGAGGTTCGTCGCCATGAGGGTTTGTCGAATCCGTCGAATCGTTCCCGCCGTCAACATCGCGCGCAGGCGCTCATGCACCGTGGCAATGTCGAGCGACGCCTGCTCGGCGATCTCAGCGAATGGATCGGTGAGGAATCCGGTGATTCGATCTTCCGAGACGGCGAGAATGCGCGCGTTGACGGGATCGGTGATTTCGGTGGGAACGGCGGTATCCAGCATCGGCGAGGGAGTGTGAGTGGCAGCATCGAAGTCTAACAATTCGACTGACGAAGCGCTCGACGCCGGCATTTTCATGGTCCGTCGCGTGCAACGAGCAAGAGATCGTGAGCACGAACCCTACCTCCCGCCGGGCGTTGCCTCATCCGTCTCGCGCGGCGACGTCGCAGATTGCGATCGCGACGGCCGCGCTGGGCGCCATGGTGTTTCTCGCTCGAGCTCTTCGCGACAATAATCCGCCATCGATCGACCGGCGCGCCCGGCGGATCGCGCGATCGCGACCAATGCGTCGCGCCGATCGAGTCTTGTCGCCGCTCTTTCCCCTTGGGTTGCCGGGTGGCTACATCACGATGGCGTACCTGACCGCGCGCGCGCTGCATCGACGCGGCCAACGCGGAGGGCCAGCGATCGTGACGTCTGCGTGGCTTGGATGGCTCGTGCATCGGGCCGCCAAGCTCGTGTTCGAGCGCGAGCGTCCACGGCGACGCGGCGTGAAGCGGCGGACCGACAGCTATCCAAGCGGACACACGACCGGTGCGACAGCTTTGGCGTTGACGACAGCGTATGTCCTCCATCGGCGCGACCTGATCTCACTGCCGCGCGCGACTGCGATTGCGACGATTGCGCCCGTGACGATGGGCGCGTATCGCGGCATCTCAGAAGAGCACTGGGCCACCGACGTTGTCGGCGGTTGGCTGCTCGGCGGCGCCGTCGCTTTGGTCTGCAACGCCGCGCTCGCCGATGCACTCGGCGGCGCGGCGCGCAAGATCAAGGCACCGGGAGCGAGACCGCGAGCATTGTACCGCCATGGCCGTCAGGAACAACCGATGTTCTCAGCAGAAGTCGGTCGAGTCGATTCCCCTGATGTCCGTGCTGGTACTGCACGACCTTTCGCCCGCTGAACGTACCGATCGCCGCGCCGAGCGCTACGTCGCTCGCCCAGTGCTTGCTGTGGTACATGCGCGATAGACCGACTGCCGTCGCTCCGCCGTACATGAGCGGACCGACAATCCAAGTCGAGTGTGGCCACCATCGCGTCGTCTCATTGGTGACGGCCGCCGCGGCCGCGAACGCGGTGCTCGTGTGGCCGGATGGGAACGACGTCCAATCTCCCTGCGAGAATCCTTTGCCGAGGTGGAAATCGTCCGGGTCTTTCCCGTCGGTCAAGAACGGCCGGCTTCTGCCGACGGTGCCCTTGAGCACGAACGTCACGCCCTGCGCGAAGAGCACGGCTTCGGTACCGTGCAAGCCAAGGTCGGCGAGACGGTCATAGCCGCCGATCCGGCCAACCGCGTACAGCGTCCCGCCAATGATGTACGAGCCCGGACTGGCGATGGCCTCGACCCCAGTCGAAGCATTCTTGAAAAAGTGATTGGCTTGCGTGCCCGGGTTTCGGAGCTCGAGCGCGGCACGCTTGTCGAACGGCGCTGCGAGGATAGTCGCACCGGCGAAGAGGCCGGCCATGACGACGTCTTTGTGCGTGAAGAACGGCGCTTGCTTCTGCGAGTGTGTAGTATCACGCACCGAATCCGCAGCACTTTGCGCCGCGGCCGTGCCGGACGTGAGTGCACCCACGACGAGCCCGATTATCGCGAGGGCGCGGCCAGCGCACCGATGAGTTCGCGTTCGGCTGTGTATTCTCATGGCAGACTCCCCCGCAAGCTGTCTGCCCGCCTCAAATGCACGAATTGGGCGCGGGCAACCAGAGCGTGAAGCGTGAGCCTTCACCATAGACGCTCTCGACGCTGATATCCCCACCCATCATCTGCGCGAGGTTCCGGCTGATCGTGAGGCCGAGTCCGGTTCCGCCATGCGCGCGGGTATAGCCGACATCGACTTGGACGAACGGCTGGAAGATGCGATCGAGATCGTCGGTCACGATTCCCTTGCCGGTGTCCTGCACGGTGATGCATGTCCAGCCCTCTGTGCCATTCGTCGAAGTGATCGGCGCAGTCGCCGCGGTCGCACAACGAATGGACACGCTGCCGCCAACCGGCGTGAACTTGACGGCGTTCGACAACAGGTTCGTGATGATTTGTTGAACTCGTTGTGGATCACCCAAGTATTCGGCGCGTGGATCACCGATCGCTTTCGCGACGAGGTCGATGCCCTTCGTCGTCGCCTGCGGCCGAATGAGGTTGAGCGCCGCGTCGGCCGCGTCGCCAGCGATACCGATCGTCGGCTCGACGCCCATGCGTCCTGATTCGATCTTGGCGAGATCCAAGATCTCGTTCACGAGCGACGTGAGATGCTCACCGCTCGCGCGAATGCGGCCGAGCTGCTTGGCCTGCATCTCGGTGATGGGACCCGCGATCCTCATCTCGAGCAGCTCGGCGTAGCCCATCATCGCGTTGATCGGCGTACGAATCTCGTGACTCATCTTCGCCAAGAAATCGGATTTGGCGTTGCTCGCGGCCTCGGCCTCGAGCCTCAGGGCGAGCGACCGTCGATAGATCAGCGCGTTGTCGATCGCGACCGCGGTGCGCCGCGCGACCTCGCTCGCCAACTCGAGATCGGCGGAGCTGAAAACGCGGCCGGAGTCGGTCATCGTAAACGACATGGCGCCGAACGAACGACCCCGCGCGACGAGGGGCACGCACATGAATGACGTGGGTCGAACCTCGTCGAGCAACTTTGCCGTCATCTCGTTTCGCGCCACGCCCCGAATCGAGGCGAAATCCAGGCGCGGGATGATTATCGGCTCTTGCGTTCGAATCACCGCCGCGACTTCGCCCGGTCCGTCGACGCGATACTCGTATTGACGCACGAGCGCGAGAACTGCGCTCTGCTTCTCCGGGTCATGATGCACCGTCTCGACGCGGCGAATGGTGCCGTCGTCGTCGGCAACATGGATCGTGCAGTAATCGGCCATCCGCGGAACGCAGCAGCGTGCGAGATCTTGAAGGAGGGTGTCGTCGGAGAGTGAGCCTGCCAGAAGTCGGCTTGCTTCGGCGAGAAACTCCTCGGTCTTGACGGACTTCGTCAGCCGCTCGACCGCGAGTGCGGATTCATCGGACGCATCCTGGACCTGTTCGGCCATTTTATTGAATGCGGTGCCCAAGCGCGCAACCTCGTCCGTCCCACTCGCGCTCACGCGTCGTGAATATTCGCCGTGCGCGACCGCCTCGGCGGCCTGGGTCAATTCGCCGAGTGGCCGGACTAGCTGCCGGCTGATGGCCCATGCGAAGGCGGCACCGATCACGGCGAGCAGCAGTCCAACCACCATCAGCACGCGAATCATCGCCGTGGGACGAGCCAGGATCATGTTCATCGGCCGTTCGACAGTGAGCACGAACGGTGTCCCGCGGAGCCTCGTGGTCGACGCCAACCACTCGCCCTTGTCGCCATGGGTGTAGACGTTCAGGCTGTCGAGGAACGGCCGCGAGCGTGTCGGCGGCGCCACGCTCGCTCCGGCGAGCATGACCCACGCACTTTCGGTCGTGTCGCGGAAATAGAACTCGATGTCGGAGCCGATGAGGCTTCGCACCGGTTGAAGTGCACGGGGACTGTTGTTGAAGCGCCGCTCTTGAGCGATGAAGCCGAGAAGTTGGCCGCCTTGATCGCGGACGGGCACGGCCATCCAGAATGACGCGCGCCCGTTCGTGACATGCAACCGGCCGACACGGCCGGAGTCAGAGTTTCCTTGTTGGCGAACTTCGTCCAGGAGATGCTGAACGTCAGCCGGAATCTCGAGGGTGATCTTGCCGATCGATTGTCCGTCCGGTCGCCAGAGCTGCGGGAGTGTTGCGGTATCGGCGGGCACTGTGATCAAGGAGGCAAGTGTTCGCCTGACGCTTTCACTGGCGGCGCGGTCCGGTGTGCGCAGCGCGTTCTGAACTCCCGAATCGTGCGCAATGCGACGCATCAACGTGAGCCGAGCGTTCGTTTGCTGCTCCATCAGCGACGCGATGACCTGAGACAGTCCCGACAGGCGCTCGCCAGCGGACAATTCGGCTGAATGCCGAATCTCGTAATAGGAGGCGCTCAAAGAACCCGCGAGGACGAGCCCAAACAGAGCGAGGTTCAGTAGCGGGAGCTTGCGCTCGAGCGGAAGAGAGCGCGAAGTCTGACGTGACCGCGATGGCGGGCTGTTGGGTGTCGATGGATTCAAAGCTGCCACGACGATGTCTGTTCCACTTGGTATGGGAAAAGACGACCCATCATTCGCTGCGTATCGGCGCCGACCTCAACGCCCGCCCTCCTTAGCGACCCCGGCTATTCGGCTCCGAGCTGACCGTCGCCGTTCTCGAGCGAGCGCCAGAGGTACCACGATGCGACGGAGCTATGCGGACTCCACTTGGCACCGATGCGTTTGACCTGTTTAGGCGTTGGACGTTTGCGCATCCGGTACGCTTTGCGGATTGCGTTTTGAATCCCGAGGTCCAACTCCGGAAGTACGTCGGGCCGGCCGAGCCGGAACATGAGGAACATCTGGGCCGTCCATCGGCCGATGCCTTTTACCTGGACGAGATGCGCAATGAGGTCGTCGTCAGCCATGTGCTCGACGGCATCGAGCGGGAGATCGCCGCTCGTGACCTTCAATGAAAGATCTCGCATGTACCCGATCTTCTGTCGCGACAGTCCAACGGCACGGAGCTGTTCGTCGCTCGTCGCGAGGACCGCTTCGGGCGTGGGCGAGTTGGCCGGGAAAAGCGCGTTGAAGCGCCCGAGAATCGTTCCAGCTGCCTTGCCGGAGAGTTGCTGAAAGACGATCGCGCGGGTGAGTGCGTGATAATGCGTTCCGTCGGTCCGCAGCTCGATGCGGCACGGACCAACTTGTTCGATCACCCGCGCGAGGATCGGATCGACGCGCTTGAGGTGCCGGACGGATGGGCGGTGGTTGACCATGGCGTCAATTTACGCGCACGGTGCGTCGTTTGCTTCCGAGGACTCGCGTTGGCCATATGCCGTCCCACGGCCCGGATGTCCGCCATGAACATCTTCTCCGCCCGCACACGCTGGTCCGGCGGCGCGCGTAGCACCGACGACGGATGTACCGTTGCGAACACCGCTGGCGCGAGCTCGGACTCGATCGGAATGCCACGGCTCTTCATCACGCTGAACGTGCGCCCGAGGAGCGCTTTCGCCGCCGTCGCGCCGAGGCAAACGATGACCTGCGGTTGAACGAGCGCAATCTCGTTCCGCAGCCACGGGAAGCATGCGCGAATCTCGCCGGCGTTCGGCGTCTTGTGGATGCGTCGCGCGCTGCGCGCGTCCTTCGCCCACTTGAAGTGCTTGACCGCATTGGTGACGTAAACGTCGTCGCGATCGATGCCGGCGCCATCGAACGCGCGGTCGAGCAATTTTCCCGACGGGCCGACGAACGGCTTACCGGCGCGATCTTCCATGTCGCCAGGCTGTTCTCCCACGACCATGACGTGCGCACTGCTGGGTCCTTCGCCGAAGACTGTTTGGGTGCCGACCTTGAACAGGTCACACCCCTGACAGCCCTTGGATGCCGCCCGCAGCTTCGCCAGCGTCGGTCGCGGCGGGATGAAATCAGCGGCGGAGCCGGTTGGCTTCGCTGTTCTTCTCGGCTTCGTCATGTTGCTCGCGGTCCTCTTGGAGGCGATGACGGCCGACGATCGGTCGGCCGAATTCGTCGACGTCGTTCCCACCTTGCGGCGCGCCCTCGGATTCCTCGCTCCCGCCGTGGCGTCCATGCAGCTCCTCGATGAACTCGTCGTGCGTCTTGTCGCCGTGCTGACCTTCGGCGTGATTTTGCGGGCCCTTCTGCTGGCCCTTTTGATTGTCCATTTCGACCTCCGGGTTGGAGAACCGCGCGAAAGCGGTCACGAGTGGAACCGCCGGCCAGCGGTCCGGATACCCAATGCGGGCAAAGGCAGGGCCACACTTTCCAGCAATCCATCGGGTGATTTCAAAGTCAAGAATCGCGGTTGGCCTACGCGTCGGTGTTTTGGCGGTGTTCCTCGCGCCGTCTCTACGAGCTCAGCACGACATGTCGCAGATGCCCGGTACGCAAGGGTCGTCGTCGATGGCGCCTCTCGGGATTCCGTTCGCGCGGTTCGGCTCGGGGACGTCGTGGCTGCCTGATTCGTCGCCGATGCGCGCGATTCACGGTGACCTCGGAACATGGATGCTGATGCTGCACGGCGCAGCGTTCGGTCAGTTCGATCACCAGGGTACGCGTCGCGGAGACAGTCAGTGGGGATTGACCGATTGGGAGATGCTCACTGCCGCCCAGGCCGCGGGCGGCGGACTGTTTCGGGTCAACCTCATGACGAGCGCGGAGGCGCTGATTCTCGGGAAACGTGGCTATCCCGAGCTGCTGCAGACTGGCGGCACCTACCGCGGTGCGCGATTGGTCGACCACCAGCATCCGCACGATCTCGCCATGGAGGCGGCGATTGCCTATGACCATTCTTTGACGAGACAACTTGCGTCAGGCCTTTACGTCGCGGCGGTCGGTGAGCCGGCGCTCGGCCCAGTCGCTTACATGCATCGGCCGAGCGCCGAGGCGGACCCATTCGCGCCGCTCGGGCATCATTGGCAGGACGCCGCGCATGAGAGCTTTGGCGTCGTGACGGGCGCCCTCTACACGCACGCCGTCAAGCTCGAGGGTTCGGCGTTCAATGGTCGCGAGCCTGACGAGTATCGTTTCAACTTCGACTACCAGGGGGCGAAGCTCGATTCGTACTCGGGACGTTTGACGGTGCTCCCGGATGCGCATGTGAGCATCGCCGCGTGGGGCGGCTATTTGGCTGACCACGATCCGCTGGAGCCCGGCCTCGGAATGCAGCGCTACGGCGCGTCCGTCCTCACGACGAATGGCGGTGTCGCGGGCGGTACGTGGTCGAGCGCCGCCGTGTGGGGGCTCAACATCCACCATCACTCGGACCGCGAGCACACGCACGATCCAAACGCTTCGACGAAATTGTATCACATGTCGTCGAGCGCGCTTCTGGAGAGCACGCTCGGTCTCGGAACGCATACCGATTTGAACGCGCGCGTCGAGCAGGTGCAGAAGAACGGCGACGATCTCGGCTTCATCGGCGGGGACTTGATCCAGCTCTTCACGATCCGATCGCTCTCGTCCGGCGTCACGCGCGACGTTCGATCCGTTGGAGACGCCCAGCTTTCGCTCGGTGCGCGCGCGTCGCTGGATTTGGTGCCGTCTACCTTGCGCTTGGTCTACGGGACGACGACGCCGGCCGGCCTCGCGGTCTTTGTGAGAGTGCGACCAGGAAGGTGAGCCCGCCCTGTTCTTTGTCAGCCTCCCTGTTTGTCGCTAGAATGCTTGCGTGTCCCGCCTCTTCAACTACTTCCTTCGCGGCCTAGTCGTCGTCGTTCCGCTGGCGCTCACGATCTACGTGTGCGTCGTGATCTTCAGGACGATCGACAGCTGGCTCGGATTGCCCATCCGCGGCGTGGGCTTTCTCCTCACGCTGTTATTGATCACGCTCGTCGGCTTCATGGCGTCGAGTCTCATCACGATGAGCCTGATCTCGGCGCTGGATCGCGTGTTCGATCGGCTTCCATTCGTTCGACTGCTGTACTCATCGGCGAAGGACATGCTCAACGCATTCGTCGGTGAGAAGCGGCGCTTCGACAAGCCGGTGTTGGTGACGCTGAGCGCGGACGGTGGAGTGAAAGCAATCGCGTTTCTGACGTCCGAGTCGATGTCAGCGCTCGGCGTTCCCGGCCACGTCACCGTCTATATGCCGCAGTCCTACGGATTCGCGGGGCACATGGTCGTCGTGCCGACCGATCGTGTTCAGCGAATCGATGCCGACGCGGCCGCGGTCATGGCATACATCATTTCTGGTGGCGTGACGCAAGTGGAGTCGCGGAACACGCCTCACTGACGGTTTGACCGTCATGCCGAACGACGATCGCCCGTTCGTGATCCGCCCGTCGCCGATGCAAGGGCTTGGCGCATTCGCGACGCGACGAATACCGGCGGGGACGCGACTCATCGAATACGCCGGTCAGCGTCTCACGCCCGAAGAGGCCGATGCGCGATACCCGGACGGCGTCGACGAGCGTCATCACACATTCCTCTTCGCAATCGACGACGAGATCGTGATCGACGCCGCGGTCGACGGCAACGACGCGCGGTTGATCAACCATTCGTGCGATCCGAATTGTGACGCGATCATCGAGGACGGACGCATTTGGATCGAGACGATCCGCGACGTCGCACCCGGCGAGGAGCTGGCGTACGACTACGCGTACATTCTCGACGAGCGCCACACGCCCGCCGCGAAACGTCGCTATCCATGCAATTGCGGCGCGCCGAACTGTCGCGGAACCATTCTCGCGAAAAAGCGATAACGTCCGCGAAGACGCTATCGCTTTCCGAAGGGACGTTGCCGGCGGTCAGTGCGTCATTTACTGGCCGCGCGCGGCCACACGTTATTCGCGCGATCGATATCGACGAGCCGGTCGTCCGGATCGAGCTGAAGCTTTGTGACCTTCTTTCCTTTGAACTCGTAGCGGCGAACGTACGCCGTCGTGTTCGTGCTCCACACTTCGGCCGGGTAGTCGAAGTCCTGCGTCGTTCCGTCGGCGAACGTGAACCGCGCGCGGATTGGCTCGATGCCACGCGCGTGATTCACGAATAGGACGGCGACGGAATCGATGTCGCCAACCTGCTTCTGCGCCACGGTGTCGATGGCCTGATCGAAGTGTGGGTTCTCGAGAAACCATTCGCGGAAGAACCAGTCGAGCCGCTTGCCGCTGACGTCTTCCATGGTCTTGAAGAAATCACTCGGGCTGGGATGCTTGAATGCCCAGCGGCGCGTGTACTCGCGGAACGATTCATCGAACGCCTGCGGGCCGAGTATCTCGTCGCGCAGCAGGGCGAGTCCAACGGCCGTCTTCATGTACGCGTTCTCGCCCAACAAGTTCGGGTTGATGCGGTCCGGCGGGACTTCGAGCGGCTCGTCGACGTTGTGCTGCATGAACTGCTCGACCTGTGAGCGGTCGGAGCGGACGCGCGCTTCGTAGCTGCCCTTCTCGGGATAGCGACGCGCCTCGGAGAAATAGTTGATGAAAGTGTTGAAGCCTTCGTCCTGCCACATGTGCATTCGCTCGTTCGACCCGACGATCATCGGATACCACATGTGCCCGATCTCGTGGGTCACCACGTTATACAGCTCGTACTTGTCGGCGCTCTTCGTCTCCATCGCGAGCATGGGATACTCCATGCCGCTGATCGGACCTTCGACCGCGCTGATCTGCGGATACGGATATGGGAACCAGCGCTCCGAGTATTCCATGATCGACATGCGCGACATGTCGGCTGCGTCCTTCCACGTCTCGATCGCGGACGGCCGATAGTAGGCGAACGCCATGTGTCCTTGCCAGCTCGACGCATCCCACATGTATTCGGGCGATGCGGCCCACACCGCATCACGAACGCTGTGCGCGGTGAAGCGCCACGTTTGCATGCCCGTCTTCCGCGGACGCGCGGCACCGCTCGACAAGTCCGCCTGCGTCACGATGTGCACCGGCGTCTCGGACTTCGCCGCTTGCGCAAGTCGCGAGATCTCGCCTGGGGTCAGCACTTCAGTCGCGTTCTGCAGCGAACCGGTTGCCGCAACGATGTATCCCGCGGGCACGGTGACCGAAAGATTGATGTCGCCGTACTCGAGATAGAACTCCCCCTGGCCGAGGTATGGTTCGGTGTTCCATCCGCGAAGGTCGTCGTAGACGCAGAGACGCGGGTACCACTGCGCGAGCTCGAACAGCGAACCCTCGCGACCCATGCGATCCGCACCGTGCTCCGGAATGTTGAAGTGCCACGCGACGTCGAAGCTCGTTGTCTGTCCGGGCGCGAGCGGTGCGGCGAGATCGACCTTCATCACCGTTCCTTCGACGCGCATCTTGAGCGGCGACTTCTTGCCGGGCAACACTTGGTTGAAGCGGTCGATGATGTCGCCGCCCTCGAAGTTGCGCGCGCCAAAGCGGGAGTCTGCCGGAAACACGAGCGAGTTGAGCGATCCGTTCTTGAAGGCGTTCTGCTCGACTTGAAACCACAGGAAACGAAGCGTGTCGGGCGAGTTATTGGTGTAGCGCACCGTCATCTCGCCTTGAAGCGATTTCGCCGCCGTATCGAGCGTACCGTGCAGATCGTAGTCGACGCGCTGCTGCCAGTAGCGCGGCCCCGGCGTGCCAGATCCGCTGCGATAAACGTTGCCGGCCGGAAGATTGAGCGGCGCGAACAGCGACGTGTCGGCGGTACCGGTCGTGTCGAACCTGTCGCCGGGATCGGCTGGCTTTGGCGGCGCCGCGGACGATTGCGCGCGGACAGGCGCAGGGAGTGAAGCGGCAAACGCCGCGGCGATCGTCAGCGCGGCGAGAAAACGTGCGATGGACATGATACGTTCGGGCTATGGGAAAGCAGCGACCACGACAGCTGTTGCAGCGTTGACTACGACGGCAAAATCAAGCGGCCTCAGAGAGGCGAGCAAGAACAAAGCCCGCTAATGTTTTGTAAGCGTGGTTCGCTGCGGGGCGTCCTAACGCGAGGCGTAGACGCGCGTTTTCCCGCTCCGTTCAAACGCGATGATCTTGTAGGGCTCGGCTTTCCCGCCTTCCATGCCTGGCGAACCCGTCACCATGCCAGGTACAGCGAGTCCCAACACCGGCGACTTCTCGGCCAGCATTTTCTTGATCAAATCGGCCGGAACGTGGCCCTCGATCACGTAACGGTCGACGACCGCAGTATGGCAGGACTGGAGCCCCGATGGAACGTTCATCGTGCGCTTGATCTCATCCATGTTCAGCACGTCGCGTACGGTGACGACGAATCCATTCGCGGCGACATGTTTGACCCACTTCGCGCAGCACTCGCATCCCGGATCCTTGTACACCGTGACGACGGGCGCCGCGGTCGCGGCAAAGAGGCGACGCTGGCCGACGAGCACGGCGGCGCCACCCAAGAAGGAACTGCGAAGCCAATCGCGGCGAGTAGGCATCGGAGGTGTTGAGAGAGGTCGACTGAAACATAATAGTCGCACGCTCAGTCTGGCGCGCTGTACTGCTGACCCGTTTGATTCCCGTCATCATGGCCGCAACTTCCCCGAGTGGACGCGATCGCCTTACGCTCCATGTGCTGCAACTTGGCGCGATCGCCGTCGTCCTGGCGGCCTTGCCGTACAAGGCATTCGACCTCGACCGCTATTTCGTGCCGAAAGAGCTGGTCCTGCACTCATGCGCGGCCATCGCGGCGCTCGTGTGCATCCGAAACCGGAACCGAATCACCGTCACGGCCGTCGACGTCATCCTGGCCGCGTTTCTCGTCTCGAGCGCAGTGTCGATGCTGTTCGCGATCAACCTCTGGGCCGCCGAGCGCGCGTTCGCGATCTCGCTGTCCGGGGCGGCGTTGTTCTGGGTGGCGGCGTCATTGCGGCGCGTCGGGTTGGTGCGGCCGCTGCTGGTCGTTCTGGCCATCGGCGTCGTGATCGGTGCCGCGACGTCGCTTGCACAGGCTTACGGCGTTCAAACCGAGTATTTCAGCCTCAATCGCTCTCCAGGAGGAACGTTCGGCAACCGCAACTTCGTCGCGCATCTCGCGGCGATCGGGACGCCCGTGGTCATACTCGTTGCGCTTACAGCGCGCCCCGGATTCGGAAGCCTGTTCGGTGCGATCTCGATGGCGATCGTCGCCGCGGCGTTGGTGTTGTCCCGCAGCCGCGCGGCGTGGTTGGCTGTGATCGCGCTCGCAGTCCCTGGAGTGATTCTCGCAATGCGGACATGGAGTCGTTGGTGCGAGCCCCGGACGGTCCGGCGACTGATCGTCCTCGGGGTGTTCACGGCCGCGGGCGTCGCGGCGGCCGTTCTACTCCCGAACCGTCTCGACTGGAAAAGCTCGTCCCCATATCTCGATTCGGCGGTTGGACTCGTGAATTACAAAGCCGGAAGTGGAAAGGGCCGGCTCGTGCAGTACACGAACTCACTGCACATGACCGAGGCACATCCGGCGTTCGGCGTTGGGCCCGGCAACTGGTCGGTTGCCTATCCGAAGTATGCGTCCCGCGGAGATCCGTCGATGTCGCAAGAAGACGGAGTCACCTCCAATCCATGGCCCAGTAGCGATTGGATAGCGTATTTGTCGGAACGAGGCGTTGTTGGATTCGCGCTACTCGTGATGGTGATGATCGGTCTGCTGGGGCGAGCGTTCGGGGAACTCGGCGCACATTCGGGTCGCGATGCTGAGCGGGTGCTCACGGCGATCGCGCTCATCGCGACTTTTGTGGCGGTAGCCGTCGTTGGTGCGTTCGACGCGGTGCTGCTCGTTGCCGTTCCGACATTCTTCGTCTGGACGCTCGCCGGCGCGCTCGCGCCGCCTGGAAACGGCGGTATCGAGGTGGAGCGAGGCATTCATCGCTTCGCGCCGATTCTCGTGCTCGTCCTCGGAGTGATCGCGGTCGGACGTTCAGCCTTACAGCTGTCGGCGATCGCGACGTTCAGCACCACGAACAAAACGAGTGTATTCGAGCGAGCCGCGTTGTTCGATCCTGGCAGCTACCGCATCCACACGCGTCTGGCGCAAGCGTACCGCGCGCGCGGCGACTGCAAACGCGCCGTCGTGCACGCCCGTGCGGCGCGGGGTTTGTTTCCGAACGCGGCCGAACCGCGGCGCGAGCTCACTGCGTGCGGAGTGCGGTAGCCCGCGCATGGCCGAGCACATTCCGAACATCGGTACGCGCGGAGCACGACGGCGCCGACGTGGGGGCGTCGTCTGGTTGATCGTTGCGGCGCTGGCATTCGTCGCACTCGTCGGAATCGGCGCGCCGCGCGAAGCTCGACTGCTCTTAGCGATTCCGTTGGGGCTTGCAGCGATCGGTTTCCTTCAAGCGCGACAAAAGACCTGAGTCGTCCTCGGCGCGCTCGGGAAGCGTGAAGCCGAATTGGGCGAAGATACCGAGCTCACGCCCGCAGAGAAACCAATCGTCCGTAAGCAAGCGCTTCGTGTGACGATGCAGGCAACGTTGATCGCCGCCGTGGGAGCGGTGATCGCGTATCTACTCTAGCGAGTGACGCCCGTCGCTATCGCTGCTGTGCCGGCGGTTTTGTCGCAGCCGGTGGTCCGCCTCGCTGCGGCAGTGGCGGAAGCCCACCTGGCTTACCGCGCTCTGGGAGCAGATACTGGCCTTCAGGCGGCTCGTTGTAGCCGCGATGACACGTCGCGCAGGTGACCTTTGGCGTGTCCTTTGGATAGAGCTTGGGCAGCGTGACGAGATTGATGTCGTTCTGCATCTGCTGCATGAAGCGCGCGCGACGTTTGTCGTTCGACGTGTCGCTCGCGAAGTTGCCCTGCGGCGCGAAGCGATGGCAGTTCGTGCAGTTCCAGCTGAGTGCCTCGCCGTAATCCTTGTCCATCTTGCGAACGAGCTCCGCGGCGGTGATGCCCTTGAGCACTTGCACGTTCTCGAATACCTGCTCCGCTGGTTGATTCTCACGGCCGGCGATCTTCTGCATCACCTGCGCGACGTAGTTCGCGCGAAGCTTGGTGAGACTGTCACGGGACGGTGGGACACGGCGGGGAGCGACGACGACGGGTTGCGCGCCGCCGGATGGTGTCGAAGGTGTCGTAGGCCCGGCGGGGCTCGGCGTTGGACTGGACCTAGCCGGCGTTTTCGTACACGAGAGCGCAACCACGATGCTGCCAAGAACTGCGACGGCACGGCGTCCTGCCATGGATTACCTCAGTGATTGGAGCGAGAGACCCGCGCGACACCAAAATCTATTTTGTTACGGTCTTGCTGGTCGGGGCGTTGGTGTCCACTTGGCGATGCGGCCCTTGGGACCCGCGGCCCAGCCATCGGAGCGCGAGGCGAAGGCAATGCTGTTGTAGGCGATCGTGTCGACCATCGTCCAACTCTCGCCGCCATCACTCGAGGTCGCGGTGCCGGCGAGACCGACCGCGACGAGCGACTTGCCTTCCGTCTGCGGCACGTACGCGACGGCCGACATGTATCCCGGCGGCAACGGGCCACGCGCCAGGCGCCACGTTCGTCCACCGTCGCTCGTCACGGCGACGTTGTCGAACGCTTGCTTTGGTTTACTGTATTCTCCGCCGACCGCCACGCCATGCTGTGCGTCGCTGAAGGCCACGGAAAAAATTCCCGCCGCCGCGTTGCCGGCGTGAATGGGTGTGTCCGCGACGCTCCATGTTCGACCGCGATCGCTCGAGTGGAAGACGCGGGCTCGCGGCCCACCGCCAGTTCCAATCCACACATTCGACGTTCCTTGAAGCGTGAGACAAGTTCCGCTGGCAGCGAACGCCGCTTCGCCGGGCAGGACCGCGGTCGCTCCCGTTGCAGACAAGCGCGCCCACGTTTTGCCGCCGTCATTCGTCGCGAGGACGAACAGTTGGCCGGCCACGGGATCGCTCAGCGCGATGCCATGGTCCTTGTCCCAGAACGCAAGTGCGTCGAGAAACACGCCCTTCGCACTCGTCTCGAACTGTTTGTTCCAACGAACGCCATCGTCGGTGTGAAAGATCTGGGCCTGCCCTTGTTCGGCCGGACCGGCGCTCAATGCCCACGCAGTCGTCGCGGTGAAAGCGGCGATCGCTCGCATGTCGAGGGTCGATCCCGTCACGATGGTATCGATCTTCCACGTCTGTCCGCCATCAGTCGTGCGAGCGACGCGATTGCGGGTGCCGCTCGCCCAAACGACCGTCGGGCTCAACGCGACCAGACCGCGAAATTCGGCGTCGGTGCCGCTTGGTTGCGGCGTCCACTGCGCGCCCGCCGACGAGAGTGCCACACAAAGCACGAGCAGGAACGAGTGCTTCATCATGATATCCTCATTGTCGATGTCAGCCCCACCAGAATGCGGCGGCAATGACTCCGTACAGCCCGATCAGCGCGACCCCTTCGAGCCAGATCGTCTCGCCATCGTTCACGATGATCGCCGACGTCAACGTCGTGAGCAGCAACGCCGCGATCAGCAGCGGCGGCATTGCGAGCGTCAACACCGCCCCGCCGAGGGCTGATGAGATGAGCACGAGCACGGGTGCGACGACGAGCGCGATCAGCAACGAGCTATTGAGGATCACGCTCATCGCGTAATCCGGT
>JAICYT010000255.1 GCA_025934075.1 Gemmatimonadaceae bacterium | reverse complement strand
CCCGCAGGGAAATCAGGACGGCGCTATGGGATCCAATGCCCGCGGCGGCGTCAGCTGTTTAAGCAAAAAATGCGCAATGCCGAGTACGCTTTCGGACCGATGGAGACGCGCTTTGATGTGCGAAGCAGTGGGCGGATGGCTTCCAACCAAGATCGTTCGCTGCCGGAAACTGCCGTAAGTGTTGCTCTCGTATCTTGTTAGCCTATTTGTCGGGCTGAGGCGGAGTGGGCGCTCGAAGCGTCACGCTGAGATTCCGACGCCGGGACTGCAGCGTTGGCGTCGGTTGAGATTGTTCGCCCCTTGCCGAACTCTGGTGCACCAACAGCTGTAGCGCGAGGACAACAATCTCGTCAAGCGGCCGCAACATTGTGGTGCACGGACCTATTGCCTCAGCTCGCGAGGCCTCCTAGCTGGCCTTCCGGATGGTGCTCGCCTGCCAACGTACGCTCGAGGTTGGTATATGCTCTGCCTATCACCCCCTGCATCGAAGCATCGCTGTTCACAGCGGCTAGGCTCAGGACGCCGACGACGGAGTCGGTGTCGAGACCTCGCATCCGACGGAGGAGGAGACATGAAGGTGCATGGACTCGCTCGTGCAATACTCGTAGGCGCCGTTGGCGTTGCCCTGGGTTCGCTCCCGGCGGCGGCGCAGACGGTGACATTCTCGACCACCGGCGCTTTTAGCGGCGCGTGCTCGGGAACGAGCTGCGTATGGAACAACTTTACGCTCTCATTCACCCCGGTTGGTTCCAACAGTTTTTTTAGTGGATCGCTCGTCGATCTCGGATCGTTCAACACTCAGTGCGACGGTTGCACGCCAGCCATCGTGCAGGCGTTTCCGAGCGGCGTCATGTTCACGCTCACCGTGAACCAGACCAATCCGAGCACCGGCAACAACACATTCGTTGGCAACGTTTCCGGTTCGCTGTCGTTCAACCCCTCGTTCAGCAGTCTCATTTGGACCCCGGCGCCGAACGCGTTCAACATCGGCACCGCTAGCTATGCCTTGGTGACGGACAACACGGGGAACTTCAACATCGCGCCACCGACGGGCGATGCGAATCCGAATGCCAGCGTCGTGAAGGCGTTCGTCACCACGACGCCCGAACCCAGCACCGTCGCGCTGATGGCAACGGGCATGTTCGGATTGATCCCGCTCGCTCGTCGTCGTCGCAAGTAGTCGGGCGCAGTCGAAGCACGCGTCAGTAAGACGCCAGAGGGAATCGCGGCGTGGCGATTCCCTCTGTTGCATTCTGCCCACTCGCGCGACGAGTTACGCGGTTTCTTCGATTCGCGACATGAGGTCCAGGCCTTCGTCTTCCGCGCGAGTAACCTTTTTCCGCTTGAACAAGAACTCCGGCGCGAGCGTCACGCCGAGCAGCGTGACGGGGATGATCTGCTGCGTTTGGATTAGGAACGCGACGGCGATCGCCTGATCCTTGTCCATCCCGAATCCCACGGCGATCAGCGCGTACATCGCCTGGAACACGCCGACGTTTCCCGGCGTCGCTCGTACCGCGAAGCCCAAATTCACGGCGAGAATGGCCGCCACGGTGCCAACGAGCGGCAGATTGAAGTGCGCCGCCCGCGCAGTCAGGCTGTACGTCCACACCTGCATCGCCCAGATGCCAACGGACAAGAGGATCGCCGTGGTGAATCTCGGACCCGTGGAGATCCCGCCGATCGTGTGTAGGAAGTGGCGCATGTACGCCGCGACGCGCGACCGCCAACCAAGCGCCGGAGGCGCTACGACTTCTGCTCGCTCCGGCCGACGCACGAGATACACCAACAATACCGCGATGCCCGCGAGAGCGATCCAGGCGATGGGCCGCGTCCGCGTGAGCGCCGGCGGCAACTCGAGAAACGAGACTGACAACGCGAGCAGCACGATGTAGCCGATCAGCTCGAACATCCGCTCGAGCGCGAGTGTCGCCAAGATCTTGGCGCTCTTCACGTGAGCGGCGCGGGCCACGAACACGACGCGCGCCGCCTCGCCGCCATTCGCCACGAGAATGTTGTTCAGCCCCGCGCCCGCGAACGTCGCCTTGATCGCCATCCAGAGCGACGTCGCTCCGACGGGACGCAAGAAGATCCACCAACGTACCGCCTTGAGCGCGAGCGACAGCAGGTTCACGATCGCCGCGATGACGAGTATCGTCCTGTTCGCGTCCGTGATGCTCTGCCAGGTGGTGTGCCAGTTGACCTTCCGCGCAAACAGCACGAGCGCCGCCACGATGAGGAGGCTCAAAGCGAGACGCAGGATGCGCGAAGCGGCTTTCTTCATGCAGCGTCGAGGAGGTCGAAACGGTAACCTTGCGCGAGTAGGCGATCGACGATCAGCGGGATTGCGTGCGCTGTTTGCATCCGATCACCTGAAGGATCGTAGCCATCTCCGTCGTGAAGCAACAGGATCGATCCGGGTTTCGCGCCCTCTACGGTTCGCCGTGCGATCGATTCAACGCCGGGCCGATCGGAGTCCCAGACGCCGAGCGACCAACCCACTGTTTGCTGACCGAAAGAGCGGGCGATCGCGGTGACCCACGGACTACGAAAACCATGCGGCGCTCGAAAGAGCGAGGGCTTCACGTGCGACGCGCGTTCGATTGCCGCAGTACCGAGCGCGAGATCCTGCCGCACGTAGCTCGGCGACTTGAACTGAAGCTTGCGATGAAAATATCCGTGATTGCCGATCGCATGCCCTTCGTCGGCGACGCGTTTGACGAGATCCGGCCAATGTTCGGCGTGTCGGCCAAGGATGAAGAACGTCGCCTTCACGCCCCGAGCCGCGAGTGCGTCGAGCACCACCGGCGTGGCGTCGGGATTCGGGCCGTCGTCGAACGTCAACGCGACCGCACGATCTGCGCCGGCCAGGCGACTGATCGGGCGTCCGAAGATCGGACTATTGCGGTAGAAGGCACCATGCGCGGCGCCGCCGAGCAGCACGGCGCCGACACCCAGCCCCAGCATCATATCTCAGCGGCGACGTTACCGAGAACGGTTTGATACACGTCCAGCACGCGAGACGTCACACGCGCCCACGAGTATTCCAACGAGTTCTGGCGACCAGTCGTTCCCAACTGAATTGCCAGTCCTTGGTCATCGAGCACGCGGACGAGTGCATCGGCGAGCGCATCACGGTCGCCGCACGGAACCATGAGCGCCTCGCGCTCGTTCACGACGACGTCGCGGAATCCAAGGATGTCGGAGCACACGACCGGTGTCTCGCACGCCATCGACTCGAGCAGCGTGATGCCGAACGATGCCTTGGTGGTTGGACACGCGTACACGGAGCTGTGTGCGTAGTAGCTGGGACGTCCTTCGAGAACGGCGCCGACGAAGACGATGTCTTTGTCGCCGTTCGCTTGCTTGTAGTAGTGCTCGCGGAGCGGACCATCACCAACAACGACGAGGCGCGCTTGACGTCCACGTGTGCCCTTTGCCTTCACTCGACGGAAGGAATCGATCAGCGTCGTCAGCCCGTTGCGCGGATCGAACCGGCCGAGGAAGAGAATGTTCGGCGTGTCGTTGCTGATGCCCGGCGGCGGCGGTGCGCTCGGATGAAACACGTCGGTGTCGATGCCGTTCGGAATGATCTGCCAGTCGGCGTCGAAATAACGATTGAGCGCAACGGTGGTGCTGTTGGAAACAGCGATGGCGGCGCTCAGCATGTCGAGGCGCTTCTGAAAGAAGCGTCGACCAATGGTGTATCCGAAGGAGCGGTCGAAATACGTGTGGAACGTGCCGACCACGGGACAATCCGCCTCTTCGATCGCCAGGACGGGGAGGATCGGCGTGAGCGGGGAATGGACGTGAACGATGTCGTATTTCCCTTGGCGTAGAACGCGGCGCAGATCGCGCCGCAAGTGCCACCCCAGGGTGATGCGAGCCTGAGACCCATTCGCGTAAACCGGCTGGCTGCGGCCGATGCGGATGACGTGCGGCTGCTCTTCAGCGCCGGGAATGTGCGACGTGATCACGTCGACATGATGTCCGCGGCGGCGCGCCTCGCGGGCGAAAAAGTGGACGTGCTCGCAAACGCCGCCCAGGTGGGGATAGTAGTACTCGGTCACCAACGCGATGCGCAGCGACCGCTCGTCACTGGTGAGCTCGAGCGGGGGTAGCTGCGGAAGGGCGGGGTGACTACGACGCGAGCGTTTGAGGAGCGGACTGGGAGGATTCAAGAGCGGCATGAGCAGCGGCCAGGCGGGCGATTGGAACCCGATAGGGTGAGCAAGAGACGTAGTCGAGGCCGATCGTGTGGCAGAATTTCACCGAGCGCGGTTCGCCGCCATGTTCCCCGCAGATACCCACCTTCAACTGAGGGCGGACGCTCCGACCGGCAGATACGGCAAATCCAATCAGCTTGCCAACTCCATTCCGATCAAGTACCTGGAACGGATCGTCGGGAAGTATACCACGATCTACGTAATTGGGTAGGAACCGTCCGGCGTCGTCACGACTGAGGCCGAACACGGTTTGGGTCAAATCATTGGTACCAAACGAAAAGAACTCTGCCTTTGAAGCAATTTCATCGGCCGTCAGCGCCGCGCGCGGCAACTCGATCATCGTGCCGATG
>JAICYT010000125.1 GCA_025934075.1 Gemmatimonadaceae bacterium | reverse complement strand
GTCATGAGCACAGTGACGAGGTAGAAATCGGTCGGGCGCTGCACCGCCGGGGGAAAACCGAGCGTCGTCAACGCGAAGTTGACCGAGCCGGTACCGGTGAACGTCGTAGCGGGATTCGCGTAAAGGAAATTGGCCGTGCACGCCGCCGTCGTCAGGTAACTCGTCGAGTTGGAGAATGCTTCGCCCGCGGCCACTGTCCCCGTGAGCGTGATTCCTGGCGACAGCGCCACCGGCGCGAACGCCTCGGCGCCTTGGAAATTGACCGGCTCGATCGTGTCCGTTGCCGCGGTGACGTTGATGTCCCGACGCAAGATCACCCGCGTCGGCGCGCTGCCTTGGAACGTGGTATACGCCAACAGATCATGCACGCCGTCGCGCACACCGCTGATGGTGAACCGCGGCTGCGCTCCGCTCGACAATCCCGTTCCGCCGCCGAGGTTGTATGTGCCCTGCTCTGTCAGGCTACCGTGCGTCGCGGTTCCACGGACTGTTCGTTGCCCTGACAACCCAGTACACATGTCGAGCGACTGCGATACGAGCTCCGACTGCGTCATGTAGTGCACGATAGTCGCCGTCCCATCCTCGACCCACGCGACCCCACCCGCGGACGAGCCCACCGCGCCGCTGAAGATGCCGCCGGAGCCACTGACTCGAGTCCACGGACCAGCGCCGTCTTGGATGGCGACCCAATCGGGCGCCGTGCACTTGGACCAATCGAGCACCACATTGGCACCGGTGGTTGCCGGCGGCACGACCGTGATCGCAAACGCGGCTGACTGCGCGGCAGTCGCCGCCAAGCCCGCCGGTGTCGCGCGCAGACTGACGGAGTACGTTCCCGGCGCAGCAGTCGGTGCCGCCGTGATCGTCGCCGTGGCCGAACCGCCGTTGATCGTCGTCGAGTCGAACGCCGCGGTAATGCCCGACGGCAGCGCGTCGGCGCTGAGCCCGACCGATCCGCTGAAATTGCTGCGCGACACCGTGAGCGACGCTATCACGGAGTTGCCCGCGAACACATTGGCTGCCTTCGGTGTCACGGTGAGCCCGATCGTCGCTGGCACGATGTTGAATGCGAACGTGCTCGTTGCGTCGGGAACACCGGCGGCCTTGGCTCGCACCGTGACCGTGTAGGTTCCGGCCGGCGCGGTTCCACCGACGTCCAATCGAAGCTTGGTCGCTTGGCTGCCCGGTGACAAAGGATCGAATGACGCGGCGACTCCGGGGGGAAGTCCTTCGACTAACAACATGACACCCGACGCTGCTGCCGCGTTGACGATGATCTCCGTTGCTGCGGTCGAAAGCTGCGCGCTCGAGAGCGCCGAAGCAGTGATGACTTGCAACGCGTCCGCCACGACGTTGACGGTCAGCGGCGCGCTCCGATCCGGGATGCCGGCCACCGACCCACGCAGCGAGACGGTGTACGTGCCCGGTGGGACGTCGACGCCCACGGCGATTGTCGCGTTGGTCGAATCGTTCGTCAGTGGATTCCGATCGAAGGTGCCGCTGATTCCGGCTTGTCCCGTGACCGACACAGTGATGGGCGACGAGAGATTCGTTCTCTCGATCGCGAGTCCGACGCGATCGATGCCACCGCGCGCGATCGTCAAGGTTTGCTTGGATAACGTGAGCGAATAATCCGGAGGATCGATCACGCGCAAGATCAGAATGGAGGTGCCGTCGGTCGCCTCATTCGCTTTGCCACGAACGGTGACCGAGTAGTCTCCGACCGGAGCGTCGGAAGCCGCTTTGACGACGATGGTCGCTGTCGTAACATCGCCGGACGTAGACGATGACTGTGTTTCCGCGGTGACCCCGACGGGCGGTGTATCCACGGAAACACTGACCGGCCCGTGATCCTCGCCGGTTCGCGTTACGGTCGCGGTAAACGTGAGCTCGCCGCCGCGCGAAACCGCGAGCGACGCGGGTGCCAGCGCGAGACTCAGGCGGATGTACGGCGGCGGCGGCGCTTCCAGCAGCCTGTGAATGTCACAGCCGACGACGACCAACACGATAAGAAGAGTGCGATACCTGCGCATTCGCATCTCAGAAAGAGCCGGACATAACATAACGCGAGGGGTCGACTACCGTCGACCCCTCGCGCGTTCACTGCATCACCGCGTTACTGCGTTACTGCGTTACTGCATCGGCAGACGCTCAGCGGTTCGCTGTAGCGGTAAGGATCGGGCGGTTTGCGGCAGTCGTGGATGTCACCGTCATGTCGCCGCGGAGGCTGACCGTGTAAACGCGGGCGTTCGACAACGAGACCGCCGTGGCAACGCTGAGCGCTGTGTTCGAGCCCGAATATCGCGCCGTCAGATCATACACGGCGCCCGGCACAGGCACGAATGCACTCGCGTTCTTATATGCGATCGACGAAGCGATCACCAACGAATCACCGGTGCCCGGATTCTTGGCGTACAACGTGACCGGGTTCGAGTTCGCGCTTGCGTTGACGAATCGTACGTTCGACTTGGTGAAATCGATGTCGGGCGGGATGGGATCCTCCACGACGAACGCGTCCATGGTTTTCGCGGTCGCATCATAGAATCCGCTCGTGTAAAGCGAGTAGTATTTTCCCGCGTCGAGCGTCGATGAAAGTTTCGCGACGGCGAGCCCATTGTCCGTCACGGCGGAGATCTTTCCGGCGAACGTGTACTGCCCGGGCGCGATCGACGAATACAATCCGCCGTTCCCAACGGCCCCGTACGCGGTGCCGAGGGTCGATTCGACGCCTGATGTCACGCAGGCGGGATTGGGCGGAGTGGACGGCGGCGAACAGCTCGTCGAGCTGATCGCCGTCACCTTCGCGTCATTGGCGTAGAAGTTCACCGATGGTGCGTTCACACCGAAATTGTAAAATTTGATGTACGCACCGGCGGTCGGGCCGGAAATTTGTTGGACGCCGTCTTTGGAGCACGCCGCGAGCATTGCTATGCCCAGCAGCGCCGGAATGAGTCGGATTCTGGTCATGGCTGGGTTACGGTTGAGTGATCCACATGGGCTTCGTGTGGTAGTCCAGCTGGTCGCCGCCGACCTGCGCGAGCGCCGCGAGGTTCCACACATACTCGGAGTTGTAGCGAGGCCGGATACGCTGAACGATCTTGCCATTGTTGTCCGGCCACAGATTCGTCGGCGGAGCGAACCCCGGATAGATCGGCGCACCGGTCGCCGGGTCGTTGTCGGTGTAGTGGTACCGGCGCATGTCCATCCACAGCTCATTGTGGCCCCAACCCCACTGTGCGATGTACTTCTGCGTCATGATCTGCGTCAGCGTCAACGCGCCCGGATTTGTCGGCACGATGCGCGCGTCGCCGAGAAATGCCGCCTTCTCTGTGCTCGAGATCTGCGTCGTCGCCTGATTGGCATCGAGATTTCTCGTGTTGACGAAGTCGATGTGTCCCGAGATTCCGTTGCGATACGCCGTCAGGGCCGTTGCCTTGTCGCCCGATCGGAACGCCGCCTCGGCTTTGACGAATTGAAGTTGCGCGTACGTCATGAAAGGCATCTTCGATTTGTCATCGAAGATGTATCGGCTCGGCAAACCAGTGCCGGCCGTTCCGGCGTAGCCGAAGACATTGAACGGTTGCTGGCTCGCGGTCATGGCGCCGTAGCCCGGTACGTTCGGATCGACGCCGCGGAACTGTCCGTCGGCCGATGGCGCGAGCATGCGACTCATGCGCGGATCCACCGCACCGAAATCGGTGCCGTTCATGAGGTTGACCACGAACTGCGTTTGACGATAGTTCGTGATGTTGTTGCGCGTGCGCCCCCAGAAGTTGAAGTCGGCGAGGTCGGGACTCGTCGCCGGATATCCGAGCACCGCGTCGTCCGCCTCGCTCGTGAACGACTTGTCGACCGCCGCGATCACCGCCGCCGGCTGGTACGTCGCCTTATTCGTGTAGTGGTTGAGATTCATGGCCTGTAGCCCGTAGGCCATCTTCAACCACTTGGTGCGGTCGCCGAAGTAGATGTGATCCGTCTTTCCGAGATACGCGGCGTCCACTGCACCATCGGTGCGCTGGAGATCGGCGATCGCCTTGGCAAGCAGCTTCTGGACTTCGGTGTACGCGTATTCCTGCGTGTCGTAGTCGAAGGTGCTGCGCGTGGGATCGATCGCTTCTTTCACGATGATCTCGCCGTGCAGGTCGGTCAGCACCTGCCAGCCCCACGCCTTCATGAAGTAGCCAACGCCGGCGAGGTCCCATCGCTCCTCGGCTTCTGCCTTGTTGATCATGTCGACGAGGTTCTGGCCGAGCGACCAGTACACGTCGCGCCACTGTTCGGCGCCGTTGTCGCTGGCGGCATCGTACCCCATCCGGTCCCACGTGCCGAGCGACGTCACGCCGTTGGCATTGATCCATTCCTGCGTGTAGCGGCCAACGAAGCGGCCGTCATACTGCGGCGCGGTGACCATCCAATGCTCCATCGGCGCGAGGTACAGGTTCGCCGACACAGCTTCAGGAGCGTTTGGATTGGTGTTGACATCGAGATAGTCGCGGCATCCACTCGCCAGGCTCAGACTGCCCGCGAGGAGCGCGATCGTTGCATGTCGTCTATTCATCATCGTGTCCTCAGAAGCTCCATCTGAATCCGAAGTTGATTCCGCGCGGAATTGGGAAGTCCCCGTAATCGATACCGACGCCGCCGGAGCCGCCGACCGCCGCGTCGTTCCCGTTCGCGATTGGATCGAGGCCGGTGTAGTTGGTCCACAGGAAAACGTCAGTGGCTGTGAAGAACAGGCTGGCATTCCGCGCGATGCGCTCGGGCACGATCCAGGACAGCGTCACGTCGCGAAGGCGCAGCCAATTGATGTTCTTCTCGATGAACGGCTCTTCGCTCATGCCCGTGTAGTACTGCGTCTGCAGCGCCGGCACGACGACGATCGTGTTGATCGTCGGGTTGGCGCTGTTCTCTTTGCCGTCGCGCAGGACGCCGGGGATGACGCGGGGCGTGTTGCGATCGAGCGTGCTCGTGGCAAGCCCGTGAACCGTGAGATAGTGCTCGGTCGCGTTGAAGACGTCACCGCCTCGTCGGATGTCGAAGAGGAAGCTCAGCGTCGTACTCTTGTACCTGATGTTGTTCGAGAGACCGATCGTGTAGTTCGGCTGACGGTCGTAGCCGTGATCGATGAACGTGCTCGATCGGAGCGGAAGACCGGTGGTCGGATCGATCAAGATCTTCCCGTACGCCGGGGAATTCTTGACCGTGTCGCGGAGGTAGAACAAGCCGGTCAGCGACATCGTCGACAGGCCAGGCTCCGTGCCGTTTCGAACGTTGCCGTACAGCCACGTGTCGGAGACATATGTCTCCGGCAGCGCGTTCGGCAGCGAAACGGTTTTCCCGCGGGCTCGCGCGAAATTGGCGAGCACGTCCCACGACAGGTTGTTGTGAGCCACGGGCGTCGCGCGCAACGTGATCTCGGTTCCCTTATTCTCGGTCGACGCGCCATTCAGGTTGAACAGAATGAAGCCCGTGCCGTAGCTCTCGCGCAGGTTCTGCACGATCTGATTCTGCGTCTGCTTGTGATACACGGTCGCGTCGATCCCGAGGCGATCGTTCAGGAACGAGAGCTCCGTACCGAATTCGTACGACTTCGCAAACTCGGGTTTGAGCAACGGGTTGGGACCAGTGAAGCCATACCCATAGCCGCCGAACGACGTCGTCTTCGACTCCAGCGTGGTGCGATACGAGTAGGGCGGCGCATCGCGGCCGACTTCGGCCCACCCGCCGCGCAGCTTGCCTGTCATGTACTTCTGCAGCGACGGAAACGCGTCGGTGAAGATGAAGCTCGACGAAACCGACGGGTAAAAGAACGAGTTCTGACCAACCGGTATGGTCGATGTCCAGTCGTTACGCCCCGTCCCGGTCACATACAAGTAGTTGTGGAAGTTGGCGGTTGCCTGTCCAAAGGCGCTCACGAGCCGCCGCTGTGAGATCACCGTACGATCCGACTTGTTCCCGGTGTTGTTGATGGAAATGAAATTCGGATCGAGGAAGTTGATTCCTTCCGCGCCGTCGACCGTCGACTTCTGGTCGGAAATGGAGTTTCCAACGAGACCGCTGATCGACATGCCCTTCCAGATCTGCCGGTCGTTTACGTGAAACAGGGTCTGAGCCGTGAGGTTGCGAGTGATGTCGTCGTTGACGTCGAGAATCCCATTGGACGATCCGCTCATCGCGCTCTCGGGATGCCGCAGCATCAAGCTTTGGCTGGTGTACGCGTCCGTCCCGATGTTCGCCTTCAGGTAGCCCCACGAGAACGGCAAGATATTGAAGCCGGCGTTGATGATGATGCGATTCGTCTTGTCGTTGCTCTTGTTCTTGTTGACCGCAAAGTACGGGTTGTCGACTTCCGTTGCCGCCGAGAGGCCCGTGATCCGGGCCCGCGTCCCGGCTGGCGTGAGCCAGTTCGCGGCGTTGTTCGTATCTGGCCAGGCGAGCAAGCCGATGAGCGGGCTGTCGTCTCCCTTGAACGCCTTGTCGTTGTTGGCGTACGAATAAATCATCGACAGATCGGCCGTCAGCCAATGCGCGACCTGACCCTGCGACGTACCGGTCAGGTTGATCTTGTTCAGCCCTGTGTTGGGAATGACGCCGACTTCTTTCGTCGATGCGCCTGAGATGCGGTACGAGAGGCGACTGTCCGGTGAGCCGCCGCTGAACGACAGGTTGTGTTTTTGTGAAAGGCCTGTCTGGAAGAACTTGCTGATGTTGTCATAATGCGGCGTACCCGCGGGATACGGTGCACCGAAGTACACATACGAGCCGTAGCCCGACCCACTGATGCTGAGCGTGCCGCTCGGGCCAAACGCGCTCTGGATTTCCGGCGTTGCGCGGACCTGCACCATGGTGAAGCTGTTGCTGTAATTGAAGCCGCCCACACCGCTGCGACCGCGTTTCGTCGTGATGACGATCGCGCCGTTCGCGGCGTCGATTCCGTACAGCGCCGAGGCTTCCGGTCCTTTGAGCACCGTGAGTGTTTCGATGTCTTCGGGATTGATGTCCGCCGCGCGGTTGGTGAAGTCGACGTTACGATTGCTGAATGCAAGCGCGGACGTCGGCGCGTCGGACGCCAGGTTGCCCGTGTTGGTGGTCTTGTTGTCGATCGGCAGGCCGTCGACGATCATGAGCGGCTGATTGGTGCTGCTGATCGAGCTGACGCCACGGATCGTGATCGACGTCGATGCGCCGGGTGCGCCCGAGGTACTCGTCACATCGACGCCGGCGACGCGTCCCGCGAGCGCGTTGACAAAATTCACGCGCTGCGTTTGGGCGATGTCGGCGCCTTGCACCGTCTGCTGCGCCGTACCGAGCTCGCGCTGCGACGTCGTTTGGCCGAGCGCGGTGACGACGATCGCATCGAGCGAGGCGGCGACTCGCTTGAGCTGCACGTTGATGACGCTCTCGCTGCCGACAGGACGCTCCGCCGGTGCAGTGCCGATGAACTTGAATTGCAACACCTGGCCTGGTGTCGCGTGGATGGTGTACGCGCCGTTGTTGTTCGTCAGCGTACCGGTGCTCGTCCCTTTCACGACGACGGAAACTCCTCGGAGCGGAGTGCCTGCCTCGTCGGAGACGGTTCCGGTGACGGTGCCTTGCTGCGCGCTCGCCCGCGCGCCGGCAAAGAGCATCGCCATCAACACCATGAGTACTCTTTTCTTCATCATGTGGTATACCGTGTTTTCGGAGAAGGTGGCCACTTGCTTGTCACAGTGACTGCTGCGCAACGCGGTGAGCACGAAGAGAGGAGGTCCCATCGAGGCCGCGGGTGCTCTCTGTCTGTGCAATTGAGGTCAGACTTGTGTCCAGGCCCGGATGGCGGGAGAAATCGGTGGCGATTTCCTCCGAGCAATGCTCGCATTTCAGGGGCAATGTTGCAAGATCGTTACATTGCTTGACGCGTTAACGAATATCCGCGAGATTTGCCGACGGCAGCGCATCGCGACGCTGGACCGCAATTTCGAAATCGCCAAGCAAATGCGCGATGGAATTGGCGTAATAGCTTACCAGTTCCCGACCGCGCGGTAACACAACATAGCCGGCGCCCGCTTCGGCGAGCACACGCCGCATCCGGAGCATCCTCCAAGCGCGATCAAACGTCTCGTCGATGCCGCGTTCGCGCCGTAACACGCGGGCGTTCAACTCGACCAGCGTGTCGCGCATCTCCGACATGCGGGCGAGCAGTGCGGAGCGAGGAATGAAATCGCGATCGAGGCTTTGAATCGCCGCGCAGGCGAGTGGAACGGGCGTGACCGGCACCAGTTGACCAATCCGCGACATCACCTCGTCGCACAAGGACTGCACCCGCGCGCGTCGCTCGGGCTTCGCCAATTCGAAGAGATCCGGGTTCCGAGCAAACCACGGCTCGAGTGAAATCGGAGCGCCGACCGTCACCGCGGCGCGGCCGTATCGCTTCCATCGGCGCGTGACGAGACGCGCCGCGTTCCACCAGAGATATCGCGTCACCTCGCCAAGCTGCTCGAGTCGCGATGGACGCTCACCTCGCTCACGCGACGCAAGCTCACGAAGCAGCGAGCGATCTTCCAGCACTCGATCGTAGTTCACCGCAACCGGCACCATGTACATGCGTGACCGATACGCCGGCTCGCGCGCGATGCCGAGTACGTAGCCGAGCAGTCCGATCTTCGGCGTTTTGAGGCGGCCGTCGCGCGTGAGTCCGCCCTCGAGGAAGATGCCCTGCGTCACGCCTTCGCGCGTGATGAGCTGAACGTATCGCTCCAACACCGCGTGGTACAACGGCTCTCTATAGCGACGGCGGATGAAATACGAGCCGAACGCCTTGAAGATGGTCTCGAGCGGGAATGCGCGCGCCCATTCCCCGACTGCGTACGAGATGGCGACTTGTCCAGTGAGCGCGTAGCTCACCAGGACGTAGTCGGCGTTCGAGCGGTGATTGATCAGGTACAGGAGCACAGAGTTGCGCGGCAGTCGGTCGACCGCGCTCTGATCCTCGTGCTCGACGGACACCTTGTAGAACAGGTTGAGCACACGCTCCGACAGCCGATAGCCGATCTGGTAGTACGCGACGACGTTGAAGAAGGGCACGATCTCGTGCACGTATTCTTCGACGCGCTTCCAGGCAGCGGCCTCCGGGGTGGCGGTGGCAGCGGCATGCGCACGCACGGCGTCGGCGACGACGGGATCGTCGAGTAGGCGCTCGCGAACGGATTGTCGGCTCGCCAGCTTGAAGCGGTCGAGCCGACCGCGAAACCGCAGCAACGCGCGACGCCCGGAGCGACGTGCGTACCACGCACCGCCGAAGAACAGCACGATGACCGACACGCCCACGATGATCCACGCCGTCACGCGCAGACCATCGCGGGCCTCACGGGGCGCGTCAAGTCTCAGGGCACGTCCGCTTCGTCGATCAGCCGCACGAAGATCTGGTATCGCGGGAACGGCTTCTCGGGTTCACCGCACTCAGGATCGAAATCGAGACTCCATTCGTCATCCTCGCCGAGCAGCTCTTGCTCGAGCTCCTGGAGCTCCGCGAACGACGGATCGTTCTCGTCCAACGCGAGATCTTCGTCAAGCTCGCTCTCGAACTCGGCGTTCACGAGCGATAGGGCAAACTCCGTGTCCCCGATTCCGATATCTTCGGTCTCGATCAACGAGCCGTCGGGGCCGTGGAGCTCGAGCTCCAAGGCTTCCTCACGATCGTAGGCCGACTGGACATCGGCGTGCTCGGTGGTCGCCTTCAGTCTCGCGGCGCGAGCAGCGCGAGTCCGTTCGTCATAGTCGTCGGGTGGGTCGAATGACTCCGCCTTGTACGCGGTCATCAAAGCCGGCGAAACACCGACGGCGATCTCCATGAGATTCTCGACGCCCGGCTCCGGCCAGAAGCTACCGGCGCGAGATCGCTCCATGCATCGAGCATACTCGAGCTCTGTGGTCCCGAGCACGCGGCCTCGACTTACGACTGTGTAGACCACATTCGCCTCCGAAGTGATTTCGCGCAAAATGAGGCGCGGCCATGAGGCGAGCGTCATCATCCCATTTCAGCGGACAGCAGAATCGCGCGCGGATCGATTCAGTGGCCGGATCGCGTCCATAACAGCACGACGCCGCAGAACCCGGCGCCGTGCGTGTTCTTGTATTGCGATGGGATGATGCCTGAACCGGTGAAAACTTCGATCCCGGCAATTTCCTTTGGCGATGGGAGATCGGTGTACACCCTGGGCGTCGGGATTGCCACGCCGTCGATGTAGAACTGGAACGGGCAACTCTGCGCTGGCATCAGCCGCCGGTTCACGGCGATTCCCCCAGTCGTGATCTCGACCGACATGAAATGGCGCAACAGATCGGGGACGGCTTGGAGATTGAGCTTCTCGATCTCGGTCTGCGTCATGAATTGCCCGTCGCCGGCCTTCCGCCGAGCCTCGAGCTCGGAGAGGCGCCCCAGCTCATTGTGCGCCACGACGCGAACGGTGTCGAGCGCAGCGCCAAGGCGGTTCAGCGAGAACCAAACGCGCGCCGTGTCGCCTTCGGCGACTTGCACCGCCGTCGACACCGGCGCGAACCCAACGTGACGCACCAGCAACAAATATCTGCCCGCTGGAAGTCGTTCGATTCGAAATCGCCCATTGCCTCCAGTGACCACCTCGAGCTTCGATCCGAGAAGCCACGCGGTCGCGTCGCCGAGCGGGGCCATACTGCTATCGGTGACGGCGCCGTCGATGACGGCCGTCCCGGCTTGTGCCTGTGACGCGCGCGCGCTCGCGACTATCAGCAACACACTGGCGACCACCGGCGCACCGAACCCCGACGCTCGCATAGGCATCCCTTTCGCCACGATTCTCGAGACAGCGTGCGGCCCCGCCCAAGAATGTCATCGCGACTGAGAATTGTGTCAAGCAAAAAACGGGGTGAGCTGTCCGCTCACCCCGTTTCCAAATCTATCGACCCGGAATCAGGTCTCTTCGCGAACACCAGGCCGCGGAATCGCCGGGAAATCGTCTTCGTCCGCCATCGCGAAGACATTCGGCAACGTCTCGGCCATCGTCGGCAGTGTTTCGAATCCTTCCGGCTGCGCGATCTCGATCTCGACATCCTGGTAGCGGTACATACCCGTACCGGCCGGAATGAGGTGCCCGATGATGATGTTCTCCTTGAGTCCAAGGAGATCGTCCTTCGCGCCGCGGATCGCCGCGTCGGTGAGCACTCGCGTGGTCTCCTGGAAGGACGCCGCCGAGATGAACGACTGCGTCGTGAGACTCGCCTTGGTGATACCGAGCAGCAACGGCTCCGCCGAGGCCGCCGTTTCCTTCTTCTTCTTCGCGCGGTCGTTCTCGTCGCGGAAGACCTGACGGTCGACGTGCTCCCCTTCGAGGAACTCCGTCTCGCCCGGCTCCATGACGCGAACCTTCTGCAGCATCTGCTTGACGATCACGCCAATGTGCTTGTCGTTGATCTTCACGCCCTGCAGGCGGTAGACCTCCTGCACTTCGTTGAGCAGATACTCCTGCACGGCACGCGGTCCCTTGATCCGCAAGATGTCATGCGGATTGACCGGACCTTCGGAGAGACGATCGCCAGCCCGCACGCGATCGCCTTCGTGCACGCGCAAGTGCTTACCGGCGCCGACCTCGTACAACTGTGCTTCACGCGTCTCGTCGAGCGAGCCGTCGTGATTGATCGGTGCGACGTAGATCTCACGCTTGCCGCGCTTGATGTCGCCGAACCGCACGACGCCGTCGATCTCGGAGATGGTTGCCGGATCCTTCGGCCGGCGTGCTTCGAACAACTCGGCGACTCGCGGCAGACCGCCCGTGATGTCGCGCGTCTTGTACGCTTCACGTCCAACCTTGGCCAGCGTGGTTCCTGGATAGATCTTCTGTCCGTCTTCAACGGTGAGCTGCGCGCCCGCCGGGATGATGAAGTCGCGCACGCGCTTCTCCTTCCCGCCCTTCTCCTGAATGATCTCGATGTGCGGGTGGAGCTTCTTTTCACGATCTTCGATGATGACGCGCTGACGGAGACCGGTGAGCTCGTCGAGCTCCTCGGACACCGACTCGTCCTCGACGATGTCGACGAACCGCACGGTGCCTTCGACGTCCGCGAGAATCGGGTTCGTGTACGGGTCCCAGGTGAAGATCACCTGGTCACGCTTCACGTCGTTGCCGTCCTCGACCATCATGATCGCGCCGAGCGGCACCTGGAGACGCGCCGCGACGTTGGCGTTCTTGTCGCTGCTCGACTTGATGCTCAGCTCACCTTCGTACGACGTCACGATCTTCTGGCCTTCCGGATTCGTCACGACGATCAGTCGATCCGAATACTCGATGGTGCCGGCGACCTTCGACTTGCGCGCCGTCTGCTCGGCGATACGAGCCGCCGTCCCACCGATGTGGAACGTACGGAGCGTCAGCTGCGTGCCCGGCTCGCCGATCGACTGGGCGGCGATGATGCCGACCGCTTCGCCGATGTCGACGACGGCCATCGTCGCGAGGTTGCGACCATAGCACAT
>JAICYT010000286.1 GCA_025934075.1 Gemmatimonadaceae bacterium | reverse complement strand
CGGTGTTGAACTCACGCGTGAAGCGCGACCGGCCGAACTCGCCCGAGACGCCCTTGATGAGATAGTCGATCATCTCCTTGGAGACGTACGTCATCTCAGCCGTGAGGTTGTCGATCTTCGTCGTGCAGTAGTTGTACGCCCACACTGCCGGAATCGCGACGAGCAGACCGAACGCTGACGTAATGAGGGCCTCGGCGATACAACCGCCGAGTGACGCCAAACCGCCGGAGCCCGATGCGGCCATTCCGGTGAAGGAGTTCACGACGCCCATCGTGGTGCCAAGCAGTCCGACGAACGGCGCGGTGGCGCCGACCGTGGCGAGCACCGCCATACCGCGCTTCAGGTTCGTGATCTCGAGCAGCATGTTGCGCTCGACCGCACGTTCCGCCGAATTGATGTCCGACACGGTCACTGAGCCGTCGGCGATCAAGGGCTTCACTTCACCAAGCGCGCCGCCGAGCACCAGCGCGACATGCGACTTCTTGTAGCTCTCCGCCAACCGAATGGCCTCGGTGAGATTATCCTCCTCGAGGAATTGCGAAAATTCCGGGGCGAACTTGATCGTTTCTTTCTGCGCCCGCCGAAGGCTCCACCACTTGGAGACCGTGATCGTCAGCGAATAGATGGACATGACGGCCATGGTGACAACGATGCCTTTGGCAAAATTGCCCATCGCGTGCCACATGCCGAGAAGTGAGAGATCCATATCGACTAGTCTCCGGTGAGTTGCTCTGAGTTACTCGAGGCTACTTGGTGAACGACTTGTGACTTACTTGGTGAGCGAGAACTGGAATGGCATTTGGACGAGCTGCTTCACCTTTTTGCCGCCGACTTCAGCCGGATAGAACTTCATGTTAGGCAGCGCGGCCTTGACCGCGTTGGTGAAGAGATCATGCGTCGACTTGAGCACCTTGAACTCGCGCATGTCAGCCTTGCCGGTGGTGTCGACGACGAACTGCGCCAGCACCTCGCCTTCGACGTTCGCCGAGCGAAGCATGTCCGGGTAGCGCGGAGCCGGGTTGCCCGGCAGCGGCGATACCTGCTTCTCCACCTGGAACTCGAAGTAGGTCTGGTTGTCGTTCACCGGCGCCGGCGTTCCGCCAACAACACCCTTGGCGATACCACCAGCCACACCCTTACCCGTGAAGTCCTCCTCGTTCGTGACCTTCTTCGAAAGGTCGATGTCCGGGAGCACGTCGGGGATCTTGATCGGCGCGGTCAGCACCTGGAAGCCTTTCGGCGGCGGCGCCTTCATGACCACGTCCGGCGGCGGTTTCGGCTGCTCTTTCGGCGGAGGCGGCTCGTCCTTCTTGACAGTGACGAACTCGACCTTCTCGGCCTTGGGCTTTTCAAGCCCTTGGCTCGCGTGCAACGTGCCGATCACTGCAGCCGAGATCAGCACAGCGTGCACGACGACGCTGAGAGCGGTGCCGCCCGCACGCTTCTGCTTTGATGCCTTGGACTCGATAAGGTTGTCGAACATGTCTCGTTGGCCTGATCGGGTACACTTGAAAAGAAACAGAGAGAACGCGCGAACTGTCTGGTTGGATAAGCTATTCCCCAATGGGCGCGGCGGAATGCCCGGAAGATTAAGAGTTGGTGAAGCCGATATTAGAAGCGGGTTTCGGAGCTACGACGTCGCGTCACGTGTGAGCGCGGGTCAGCGCGTGTCAGCTCTCCGCCGACTCTACTGGCTCTTCGACATGTGCTTTCGACGCTGGCTGCCTCGAAGGCGCCGATTGCTGCGCACGAGCGCTCGGAACCACCGGTAGCGACACCGTGAAGATCGATCCGCGACCGAGTCGGGACTGCACGTTGATGCTTCCTCCGTGCGCCTGCACGATCCATTGCGCGATCGAAAGCCCGAGACCGAAACCGCCGCGCTCGGACGCGCGCGAGCGAGCCCGATCGGCGCGCCAGAAGCGATCGAAGATGTGCGCCTGATCGCCGGCTGAGATTCCAATACCCGTGTCGCGGACCGCGATCGCAATTTCTTCTGGAGTCTTGTGCGTGACGGAAAGCTCGACATGACCCCCGCGCGGCGTGTACTTGATCGCGTTGGTGACGAGGTTCAGCAACAATTGGCGCAAGCGCGTTCGATCGCCCATGACGATGCCATCCTGGAGCGCCGACAGCGAGAGCGTCAATCCGGCATCCTCGCCCAGGATGACCGCGGTCTCGAACACTTCGCGCACGAGCGGCTCGAGCTCCACTGGCGTCCGATGAATATCGAACCTGCCTTCATCGGCGCGCGCGAGCGTGAGCAGGCTGTCGACGAGGTCGGCCATGCGCGTGATCTCCTGCAGCGCCTCCTCGAGCGCGACGAGCTGCTCGGACGCGCCCGGCGGCGCGGACATGGCGCGCTCGACGTTCGCGCGCAGCACGGTCAGCGG
>JAICYT010000152.1 GCA_025934075.1 Gemmatimonadaceae bacterium | reverse complement strand
GTCACGCCGCAGACTTCGATTGCCCCAGCGAGGCCGGCGAGCGCGCCACTCGCCAAGAATGCGCGAGTCGACACTCGGTCGACATCAATTTGGCCGGCGGTCCGCGCCGCATGCGGGTTGGCGCCGACCGCGCGCAGTCGAAACCCCCCGGCCGTATATCGGATCGTCCACCAGGCAGCGAGGCATGCCAGCACCGCGAGGGCGAACCCGATGTGCAGTCGTGTCTCTCCTCCGAAACGTGGGAGACGCGCAGCGTTCACGATCGAAACGGTCTGTGGATAGATGTGCGTCGGTTCCTGCATCGGCCCGCGAACCAGGTACGACACGAGGTACGCGGCAAGGAAGTTCAACATGATGGTACTGATGACCTCGAGCACATGAAACCGTACCCGCAACACCGCGGCGATCCAGGCCCACACCGCCCCGGCGCATGCGCCCGCAATGAGAGTCGTCGGAATCAGCAACACCGCGGGCGCGGAGTGCATTGTCAGCGCGATCGCCGTTCCCCCGGTCGCGCCAACCAAGAACTGACCCTCGGCACCGATGTTGAAAACACCGGCACGAAACGCGACTGCAACGGCGAGCCCAGTGAGAATCAGCGGCGTCGCTCTGACGAGCGTGCCCGAGCCAATTGCATACCAGGACCCGAGCGAGCCACGGACCAATGCGTCGAGCGCTGGGCCAACCGCGAATCCCGATGCGCTTAGCAACGCGCCAACAGCCAACGTGAGCCCCGCGAGGAAGCCGATTGAAATCCAGCGCGAGCGACTCGCGGCCGAGATCATGGCTGCGTCATACCGACGCGAGTGTGTGGCGAACGCTGTTGAGTCGACGTATGGCCGCGATTCCCAGCGCTGGACCGATCGCGAGAACTGGGAAAACCCACCTCCACCCAACGATCGCGACGAGTGGTGGAATCAACTGGATCGAAACCATCGTCAGCAGAAAGCCGACGGATGTCTGAACGGTGAGCGCTGTCCCAACGGCGTGTGACGGCACTGATTCTGTCACAAGCGCGCTGAATTGCGCCGAGTCGGCGATGACGAAGAAACCCCATGCCCAAGCGAGCGGCGCAAGGATCCACAGACTGCGCCCGAATGCAAATGGAATGAGCAAAGCGCAGCTGCCACTCAACGCCATTGCGAGTATCACGAGACGCTCGCGGCCCCGGCGATCGGCGGCGAGTCCGCCCCAAACACATCCGAGGCCGCCAATCGCAATGGTTCCGAAGGCAATGAGTGACACGCGTGCGTCCACACGGTGGCTTGCCTCCACTCCTTCTGCCGCCTCGCTCGCCGCGATGAACAGTGGGATCCAAGTCCAGAACGAGTAGAGCTCGAACATGTGACCGAGATAGCCGCCCGTTGCGAGTCGCCACTCGCGTCGCTCGAAGACTGTTCGCACCAAGCCCCACGAGAACCGTCGAGGTGGAAACGGATACGGACCGTCTACGTACCACATTGCTATGAGCAGGGCGGCGACGAGCGCGAAGCCAGACGCCGTAAGAATCACCGTGGAGGCGCCGGCATTAGGCAATGCGTGCACCAAGTACGGCGTCGCCTTCCCCACCGTCAAAGCGCCGACGACGGTCCCGATCGCGAGACCGCGCCGCGCGCGGAACCAAGTCGATGCCATCTTCATTGCCGGCGGATAAACGCCCGCGAGCGCGAAACCCGTGGTGAATCGAAGCGCGAGAGCGGTCGCGAATCCGCCGCCTGCGATGAGACCGGCGTTCGCGAGCGCACCGATCACCGCCGCGCCCGCGAAGTACCATCGCGAAGGCAGCACGTCGGCGAGATTGAGGAGTGCGGCCATCGCTGTCCCACAGACGAACCCGAGCTGAACGATCGTCGTGAGCCACCCGGTCTCGCCCGACGTCAACGACCAGGATGCGGCGAGCTGAGACGCGACGGCACTGCCCGCGAACCAGAGCGACATGCCGAGCAACTCGGCGGCCGCGAGAAGCGTCAAGATGCGCCAGCGCGCTGGATCTCGATCGCTCGGCGGAATGATCGCGGCCTCGAGTGTCATGCGACTCCGAGCATTGCTCGCCCCACGGCGTCGCGATCGAGTGCGCATTCTCGCAGTTGCCCCGCGTGCAGAACAAGGATCCGCGTCGAGAGCGCGAGCACCTCATCGAGATCGCTCGAATAGAGCACGACCGCCGCGCCCGACTCAGCGACAGCGCGCAAGCGCTCGCTGATCGTTTGTGCTGCACGAATGTCCAGACCGCGCGTTGGGTTTTCGGCGACGACGAGGCGGGGCGACCCATCCAACTCGCGCGCGAGAACGAGCTTCTGCTGATTTCCACCAGATAGCGTCTGCGCTGATCGGGTACTGCTGCCTCCGCGCACGTCGAATTCTCGAATCAATCGTTCGGTTTGGCGACTAACGTCGCCCCATCGCATGATTCCGCTCCGCGCGCCAGCATCCTTCAGCGCGACATTTTCCGCGAGCGTGAACTCGAGCACCAGCGCGTCTCGATGCCGGTCTTCAGGAACAAATCCGGTATTGCTCGCGAGTTGAACCGTGCCGCCGTGCGCGCTGCCTCTCTTCGCCAAGAGCCGTAACAACTCGCGCTGACCCGCTCCCTCCACGGCGGCCAGCCCCACAATTTCTCCTGCGTGGATCTCGAGGTCTGCATGCCGAAGGATCGTCACGCCACGTTCGTCTCGCAGCTCTGCCTGTCGGATGGCGGCAATCACCTCGCTGCCGACGGCTGCCGGTTCGCTGTGCGACGCAGGCGTCAACTCTTCGCCGATCAGCGCGGATGCCAGACCGCGCGGCGTCAGCTCGCTGGCGTTTGCGCTGAGAACGACTCGGCCACGACGCAGGACGGTTATCTCGTCGGCGATCGCGAGCGCCTCACTGAGCTTGTGGGTGATGAGTACGACGGCGTTTCCATCATCCGCAAACGCGCGCAACCAACGAAGCAGCTCCTCGGCCTCGGCCGGTGCGAGGACGGCCGTCGGCTCGTCGAGAATCAGTATTCGTGCGCGGCGAGCTAGGGATTTCAAGATCTCTAAACGCTGCTGCGCGCTGACCGGAAGTGACTCTGCCTTCGCCTGCGGATCGAGAAAGAGGCCGGTTCGCTGGCCCAGGTTCGCAACCTCACGAGCGGCGTGCGTGGCGTTGAAGCGTCCGTGTCCACCGAGGGCGACATTCTCCGCCACCGTCATTGCCGGGACGTGGCTGAAGTGCTGGTGCACCATTCCGATGCCGGCGGCGATTGCCTCGGCCGGCGAGGTAATGGGCCGAGCCGAGTCGCCTGCCATCACGAGTCCGGCGTCAGGCCGCGTCAAGCCGAATGCAATGCGCATCAGCGTCGTCTTACCGGCACCGTTCTCGCCGACGAGTGCGTGCACGGTCGCTCGAGCTACACGAAAGGAGACGTCCTCGAGAGCGACGGAATTTCCAAATCGCTTACTGATTCGCGTGAGCGCCAGGACGACATTGTCGGGAGATCCGATCGCCTGCCGCAACGTCACAATCCGGTCGGGGCGTCAATGAACGTTGAAGCAAGCTTGAAACGCGCCGAGAGCGCATCGCCCAGCGCGCGAACTCCCAGCGTCTCAGTCGCGTAGTGCCCGGCATAAAGAATGACGATTCCCAGTTCCCGCGCTTCGACTGCCGTGTGGTGTGGCCCCTCTCCGACGACGAGCGTGTCGAGATTCCGCTCGGATGCTTCTCGCAGCGTCGATGAATCCGCGCCTGCGCCCGTGCACAAACCCCAGCGTTTGGTCATTCGGTTCGCTTCGAACGGGGTGGCGACCAACGTGCCGTGATACTCATTCGCCAGTTCCTGCGCGAGCGATGCGAGAACACGCGTTGGAATTTCTGACACTCCACTCAGACCGACGTCGATCTTCTGGTAGCGCGCGAATCCAGCCGATGGCTCGAGGCCCAGTCGCTTCGCGAGCAGCGCGTTGTTGCCAAGCGTCGGATGGATGTCGAGCGGGAGATGCGCTGAATACACCGCGACGTCGTTCGACATGAGCGACTGCAGTCGTTGTCGACGGGCACCGACAATTGGCTGCGCACCACCCCAAAACATCCCGTGATGCACAATGAGGAGCCTGGCGCCGACGTCAATTGCTCCCTCGACTGCCTCGCTCGAGAAATCGACAGCCGTTGCGACGGCTTCGATTGACCCACGATTCGCGAGCTGTACGCCGTTGACGGCATTCGGATAGTCAGGAACTTCGGCAACATTGAGCGTCGCGTCGAGGAACTCGGCGATCGTAGCGAGGGTCGCCATGATTAGCGCTTCGCCGTGTCGGCGTTGCTCTGAGGCGTAACTGTGTACGCGCCTCTCAGCATTAGCGTTTGGAGCGAATCGATTCGCGCGCGGGATGCTGTGGGAATCTTTGATGAGAGGGCTGGGTTGAGCACGAGCGTGACCACGTGGCTCCTCTCACCCAGCTCCAGCACGCCAGGTTTGAACGTGCCGGCTTTGATTTCTCTGGCGATCGTGAGAAATGCGAGCGGCAAATCAATGACGACGCTGCCAAGAGTCACATCGGGCGCGACAGAATTCTGATTTGAATTCGAGCCAATGATGAATGCGTTTGGGTGCTCTCTCACGGCTTGAAACACACCGAGTCCGGCGGCGTCGGCGTTTTGAAAGATCACGTCGATGCCCTGCGACAATTGGGCAAGTGCCTGCTCTTTGCCCGCACTCACATCGTCCCAGCTTCCGATATACGAAGTGATGACTTTGACGCTCGGATTGATCGCGTGCGCCCCCTGCTCGTAGGCATGGAAGCTTTCGACTACAGGCGGAAGCTCAGTACCACCGATCGCGCCGAGCTTGTTTGTCTTGGTCATCGAGGCCGCTAGCATTCCGGCTAAATAGGAGGCGTCGGCGAAGCCGAAGGCTATGCTCGCCAGGTTTGGGCCCGATGCAGTGCCTGATGTCGTTACGTAGATCGTTTTCGGGAACTCGGGCGCCACGCGCTTTGCAGCATCCTGGAACTCGAATCCGTGACCGAACACGAGTCGGTAGCCCTGCACGCCGTATTGACGAAAGTTCTCGTCGAATTCAGCAGGCGTCTTGGTTTGAATATGGCTTATTTGTGCTCCAAGACTGTCGCGAATTTGAACGAGGCCCCGGTAAGCTCCAGCGTTCCACGACTGATCCGAGATCGGCCCAGGCGTGAGCAAGGCGACCTTCAGTGGAGGTACGGCCACGCCCCCGCTTGAAGAGTCGCTGGCCTTCCCGCATGACTGCAGGACAAGAAAAGAGCCGACGATCGATATTGTGGAAAAGGCGCGCATTCGGACGGCTCCAGCGAGCGTAACTGCCGTTGGAAAAAGGTGTTAGCGTTGTGTGCAATTGTTGAATACGCTCTAGCAACGCCTTGCGCTGCTAGGGAGCACACGTGGCTTGAATGTTGACAGCTATCCAGTGGGTGTCATGTTAGTGGCAATGAGACGGCGCGTAGATGGTCAAAAATCTCGCCGCTTCTCCTGTAATACTAGATCGAGAATTCGATCGAGGTCATCGGAACTGTAGAACGAGATCTCGACCGTGCCCTTGCTCGGCCCGGTCAGCGTCACCTGCACGTCGGTCTGAAAGTGTCGGCGCAGGTCGTCTTCGATGCGCCGAATTGCAGGGTCCGATGTCGGTCGAGTAGAGGGCTTCGTTCTGTCCTTGGTGCTCGATCCCGTGGCGGGCCTACCGGCGGCGTCGCGAACTCGTTGCTCGAGATCGCGAACGCTCATCGCCTTCGCTACCGCCTCGCTGGCAATCGCCGCGACGGCGTCTGGAAACTCGAGCGCGAGCAGCGCTCTGGCGTGACCCGTGGTAAGAAGTCCCTGCTCCACCATCCTCTGAACGGCATCTGGTAGCGACAGGATCCTGAGAAGGTTCGTAATCGTGGTACGGTCCTTCCCGACGGCTTCGGCGACCTGCTGCTGGGTCAGTTTGAAATCGTCGATCAGTCGACGGTAGCCCCGCGCTTCCTCGATGGCATTGAGATTTGATCGCTGTAGGTTCTCGACCAGGGCCAGCACGAGCATGGTTTGATCGTCGAAATCGCGGACAATCGCCGAGATCTCGTTCCAACCGAGGTTCGTCGCGGCTCGCAGCCGTCGTTCCCCGGCGATGAGCTCGTACGCGTCGCCTCTGCGGCGCACGGTAATCGGCTGCAACAGTCCGCTCGCCGAAAGCGACGCTTCCAGCTCGGCCAGCTCGGTGCGAGCGAAGTCTCGTCGTGGCTGGAACGGGTTTGAGCGAACGCGCGATATGGAAATTCGCTGAAGATCGCTTGCGGTCGATGTTGTTCCGGATGATGAGCTCGAAATCAGGGCCTCAAGGCCCCGCCCGAGCCGCCGCGGCTTTTCGGCGCTCATTTCTTCCTCCGGAGTAGTTCCTTAGCCACGTTCAGATACGCCTGGGCGCCAATCGAGGCCACGTCGTACAAAATGATGGGCTTGCCAAAGCTCGGCGCCTCCGCCAAACGAACGTTTCTAGGAACGACCGTTTCGAAGACTTCGGCCCCGAAATACTCTCTGGCTTCGGTAGCGACCTGGCGAGAAAGGTTGAGTCGCGCGTCATACATGGTGAGGAGCACGCCATGAATCGCCAACTCTGGATTGATGCTTCTCTGGATGAGATGGACCGTGTTCAGCAGCTGTGACAACCCTTCGAGAGCGTAGTACTCGCACTGCAGTGGAATGAGTAGCGCGTCTGCCGCGGCCAGCATGTTCAGCGTGATCAGTCCGAGCGAAGGCGGACAGTCGATGAGAACGAACTCGTAGCTCTCTCGCACCCCGGATAGGGCGGTCCGGAAAAGGCGCTCTCGGTTCGGTCGCCCGACCAGCTCGACTTCCGCTCCGGCGAGATCAGGCGTTGCCGGAAGGACATCCAGGTGTTTGAAGTGCACCTGGCGGATTATGGCGTCGTCAATCGGGCGGTCGCCGATTAGGACATCGTAGACGGTTGAGCCAACTTGGTCCGGCGGGACACCGATCCCGCTCGTCGCGTTGCCTTGGGGGTCGCCGTCGATGAGGAGTGTCCGTTGTTCGGCGGCGGCGAGACTCGCGGCCAGATTGACGGCGGTCGTGGTCTTTCCGACCCCGCCCTTCTGGTTCGCGATCGCGATGACACGGGCCACTTAGGGATGGTTTCTGGGTGAGTATGCGGCGACCGAATTTCCGGTCTCAGGAGCCGCACCGACGGCGGCCAATCTATTCCCTAAGATAGGCTGGAACAACGTGCCACGTGGCACCATTCGCGACTCCAGTCGAAGGTGCCACGTGGCACATCGCCGAATCAATGCGCGTCAATCAGCGGGGAATGAACGTCCAGCGGGCTGTGACGCTCGCAGCGACGGACTGCTGTCCCGGCTCGATCGGCGTCGCCATACGCGCCATCGCCGTCCCACCAATTGCCTCAGGCATCGGCCGGCTAGATGAAGAGGTCGACAATTCTAGCAATGCCCCCAGCGTTCCCCCTGCGGCTCGAGCCAGCGTCTCCGCGTCCGCTCGCGCGTTAGCCACCGCGAGCGCCATCGCTGAACGACGCGCCGAATCCGCCTTCGATGAGTAGAATTGCAAGCCCGAGATTTCGTTCGACCCTCGAGCAAGACTCGCGTCAATGACTCGCGCGACGTCTTCTAGTTTCCGCACCTCGGCTCGAACCGTATTTGTCACAGTATATCCAACCACCTTGGGCGGCTGGTTGTTTGGGTTGTATTGAACATCCGGGTTGACATTGTAGTTCATGGTCGAGAGCTGGTCCGGCCCGAGTCCAAGCGCGTGCAGGGTGTCCAAAATCGCTCGCTGCCGCCGTGCATTGTCAGCCGACGCCGCGGCGGCAGTTGCTGACCGGCTTTGCACGCCGACAAAAATCGTCGCGCGATCCGGTGTCACCCGCGTCTCTCCCGTTCCCGTCGTTACAATCTGCGCCGGAGCCGGAACTGAAGCCTGCGCCCGGACCGAGCCGCCCCATGGGCCGGCTGCGGCAACAGCCAACGCGATTTCGACAAGCAATCTTTTCACAAAAACTCTCCGGTTGGTTTCGGCCGTACTTCGCGCCGCAATCTCCATGCTCGAGTATAAGTAACAAACTAATACTTAATCAAACACGTTTCAATAAATAATATTAAACGATACTAACCAACGATCGGCGCGGCCCGCCGTCGGCGCTTCTCGATCTCGAGGACGAGGTTCTGTAGATCCGTCGGGCTCACACCGGGAATCCGTGCCGCCTGCGCTAGTGTGGCCGGACGAATTGCCGCCAATTTCTGACGCGACTCCAACGACAACGACTGCATCTGCGCGTACGGCGTCGATTCGTCGAGCGGAAACCGTCCCATGCGTCGAAGCTTCGCCGCTTGATCGCGCTCACGCAAAAAGTACCCTGCGTACTTGAGCTCGAGCTCCGCCGTCACGATCGCGTCGCGCGCCAAGCCGCTTCCCACGCCGACCGCTGCGAAAAGATCGAGCAGCGACACATCCTGGCGTTTCGCCACTTCCGCGATCTTGACCGAATGCGGGAGAGGGGCGCTGCCTGCATCGGCGAGCAACGATTCGATTTGTGTTTGATGGACACTCGTTGTCTGGGCGAGCATTGTCGCAGCGTCTTCGTCCTCGAAGCGTCGCTCGATGATGCCCTGTTCGCGAAGCTGATACAGCCTGAGGCCGAGACCGATCGGGGCAAGCCGGCGGAGCGCGTTGTCTTGGCGCACGGTCAATCGGAACTCGGATCGCGACGTGAAGAGCCGGTACGGTTCATCGACCCCCCGCGTTACAAGGTCGTCGATCAGGACGCCGATGTACGACGTTTCCCGTCCTAGTATCACGCCGGGTTCGCCCCGCGCCTTTCGTCCGGCGTTCAAGCCAGCGACAACTCCCTGCCCCGCAGCCTCTTCGTAGCCAGTCGTTCCGTTAATCTGTCCCGCGAAAAACAATCCCGGGACGGATTTCACTTGCAGAGTCGCGTCCAGCTGTGTCGGCGGGTAATAGTCGTACTCGATGGCATAGCCGGCACGCGTCATCCGTGCGTTTTCGAGTCCGGGAATCGAGTGTAGAACGTCGAGTTGAACGCCGACGGGCAGTGACGTCGATAACCCGTTGACATAGAGCTCGGACGTCTCGTGCCCCTCGGGCTCGAGAAACAGCTGGTGTCGCTCCGCGGCTGGAAAACGAAGAATCTTGTCCTCGACCGACGGACAGTACCGCGGACCGCGCGAGCCGATCGCGCCGCCGTACATCGCAGATCGTCCGATGTTCTCCTGGATGATGTCTTTGCCCGCCGCGCCCAAGAATGTGATCCAACATGGGATCTGCTCTGGGTGACGCGTCCCAGTCGCGGTTCGCCGAGGCGCGGTCCAAAAGTGCGACCAGGAATAATCGAACGCTTCGATCTCACTCGTCTGCTGCTCCAGGCGCGAAAAGTCGACCGAGCGCCCGTCAATTCGTGGCGGCGTTCCAGTCTTGAATCGTTCGACGGCGAGTCCGACGCGTTCCAGCTGCTCAGCCAAGTGCGTTGCCGCCGACTCGCCAGCCCGGCCGCCGGCGATCTTCGTCTCCGTGCCTATGTGAATACGGCCGCGAAGAAACGTTCCGGTCGTGATCACGACACAGCGGCCACCGAAGCGCCGGCCTTCGAGCGTCTCGATGCCAGTGACGGCGCCGCTGTTTTCGTCGAGCAGGAGACGCGCGACGGTTCCTTGAATTGCCAGTAGGCCAGAATGCTCCTCGATCAGCGATCGCACGGCGCGACGATACAGCCC
>JAICYT010000181.1 GCA_025934075.1 Gemmatimonadaceae bacterium | reverse complement strand
TCGGCAAGGCGATCGCGCTGTCGGTTTTCTTCGGACCGTTTGGCGTCATCTACGCGACCTTCGGCACACGCCAGTATCGCTGGGCGTTCGCGTGGCTGGTGGGGAGCGTGATGCTGATGTTCGCGATCGGGTTGCGGCTGGCGGTGGTGATCGCCGTGTCGGTAAGTTGGTCTGTTCTCGCCGTCCGATCGCACAACCGACAGTTTAACAGACTCTAATAGACGGCCCAGAGGGGCATGACGGCCGCGCTGGCGGCAACGACGACATCTTGCGCATCGAGCGGGTTCGCTCAACCCTGCCCTTTGACGCCTCGGGGACCCTGGCTGTGTTACACGGAGGCCGATGTGCAGAATGAGGTTCGCTTCCATCGTATGCGCTCCGATGCCCGACTCGCCCTCCGCGGCTTCCGGCGCACGCCCGGATTCTTCGCGACGGCAGTGATCATTCTGGCTACCGGCATCGGCGCATCGGTCGCGATGTTCGCTGTCTTTCGAACGGTGCTCGTGAAGCAACTGCCCGTACGCGATCAGGACCGGATCGTCGTGATGTGGACGTATCGTACGCCGGGATCGGACTACGCTCCGGACCCGAACCTGTTGGAGCCGTTCCGCCGCTCATCTCGTACACTCAGCGAGTTCGCCGGGGTGGCGCACTGGGGCGCCACAACGGCTCCGTTCAGCATCGGCGACCGCGTGTTCGCCATGAAGCAAGGCATGGTGACCGCGAACTTCTTCGACGTCCTCGGCGCGCGGCCGCTGCTTGGAAGTTTCTTCCATCGCGACGATGAGGAAACCGCGTTCGCGCCACTTGGGGTCGATGGCGACATATCGCGGCGCAAGATCGTGGTCGCGTACGACGCGTGGCGCAAACAGTTGGGCGGCGATTCGAGCGTCATCGGCAAACACGTCGTCGATCCTACCACCAAGTGGACGTATACGATCGTGGGCGTCGCACCGCCGGGACTGGCGTACCCTGCCGGCGTCGACTTCTGGTTGCCGATGCGTGGCGGCTGGAAGGCAACAACGTCGGTATTCGTCGTCGGACGTCTCGCGCCCGGCGCGACGCTCGCCGGCGCACGCGCCGAGTACGTCGCGTTCACTCAGCGCGCCGATCCGAGCTACAAGATCACCGGCGCGCACGCCGCGACGTTCACCGAAACCGTCGTTGGGGACGTACGGCCCGTCCTCGGTATTCTCACTGCGGCCGTCGCCCTGCTCCTCCTGATTGCGTGCCTCAACGTCGGCAACCTCCTCCTCTTCCGTGCCTCGGGTCGGACGCGCGAATTCGCCGTGCGTCGGGCGCTCGGCGCGCAGGTCGGTGACATCGCCTGGCAACTCTTCGTCGAATCGGCGCTGCTCGCCGCCGCGGGCGGATCGCTCGGACTCCTCCTCGCGACGGCGTTGATTCGCAATGTCGGTCTAATCGCGCCGCACAATCTCCCGCGACTCGATGAGGTTCGACTCGCGAGCGCGCCGATCGTTCCGGCGGTCGGCATCACCGCGCTCACCGTTCTCTTGTTCGGTGTTCTGCCGACGCTCTTGATCGCGCACGGCGATGTCGCCTCACCGCTCCGGATGGGCGCTCGAACAGGGCATGAATCGCGAGGACGCTGGCTTGTTCGACGGACACTTGTCGCGTCGCAGGTGGCTCTAGCGCTCGTGATGCTCTCCGGCGCGGCGCTGCTTGCGCGTAGTCTCGGGCGTTTGCAAGGCGACGACATTGGCTTCGATCGCCAGCACGTGCTGGCCGTGTCGTTCACGCCCGACTGGCTGCGCGACACGACCCCGCAGATGATCACGGACGTCGCGCAACGCATGCAGCGACGGCTCGCGTCGATCCCGGGAATCGTCGCGTCGACGCCACTCGTCGTTCCACCGATGGTCGGCACAGGCGTATGGCAGGTCCGCTTCACGAAGCCCGGCCAGTCCAGTGATCAGGCCGAGTCGAACGCGACGACCTCCGGGGACGTCATCGGACCCGGATATTTTCGGACCTTCGGCATTCCGATTGTTCGCGGCCGTGGCTTCACCGACGCCGACGACGGCTCGGCACCGCTGGTCATGATCGTCAACGAATCATTTGCGCGCATCTACTGGCCGAACGAAAGCGCGCTCGGGAAGCAGTTGCGGATGTCATGGGCGGGGATTGTCGGCGGCACCGGATGGCGGACCGTCGTTGGCGTCGCCAAGGATGCGCACATTCGTGTCCTCCGAGAGTCGACGCCGATCGCCTACCTTCCAGTGGGGCAAGGAATCTGGCAAGGCTACTTCGCGATTCGCACGACGGAATCCCCCGCCGTACTGGCACCGATGATTCGTGCCGCGCTCACTGAAGTGGCTCCAACGACGCAACTGTACGATGTCCGCTCGATGGACGACGTGCTTGCGCCATCACTCGCTGAGCCACGACTTGGCACGATGTTGATGACGAGCTTCGGCCTCGTGGCGCTCCTGCTCGCGGCGATCGGACTGTACGGCGTGATGGCGTCGTTGGTGCGAGATCAGACGCGCGAGATTGGTATTCGGATCGCGCTTGGCGCCTCAATTGGTCGCGTGCGCGCCGAGGTGCTTGGCCGCGCCGGCATTGTCATAGGTGTGGGCGCGATTGGAGGGCTGGCAGGGGCGCTGGCGACGTCTCGCCTGCTTTCGGCTTTGCTCTTTCAGGTCAGTCCGTCGGATCCCGTATCGCTCGGTGGAGCATGTCTTGCGCTCCTACTCGTCGGCGGGCTCGCCGCGTATGTCCCGGCGCGTCGCGCAACGCGCATCGATCCCGTTCAAGCGCTGCGAGCTGAGTGATGATGGCGATTCAAGATCCAATGTTGGCGCTCGCCGCTTCCTTCTCGTTTGTCGCGGGTACCGGCGACAGACCCGCAGCGTCAATGATCTCGCGCTCGTCGAGCGTCTCGCGCGCGAGTAGGGCCTCGACGAGTTTCTCGAGCGCGCCGCGGTGCATTTCCAAGAGCCGCCTCGCCTCGGCGTGGCTTTCCTCGATGATGGCGTGGACCTCAGCGTCGATCGTGCGTGCCGTTTCCTCGCTGAACGGCCGCGCCCCCGCGTATCCGTCGAGCCCCGACGGGCCCGCCAAATATGGGTTGGCGCGCGGCGCAAGCTGCACCATCCCAAGCCGCTCGCTCATTCCCCAGCGCGTAACCATGTCGCGCGCGAGGCTCGTCGCTTGCTCGATGTCGCTCTCGGCGCCCGTCGTCTTGCTGTCATAGACGATCTCCTCTGCCGCACGTCCGCCGAGCATACCGATGATGCGCGCGCGAAGATACGACTCGGGGAAGTTGTATCGATCCGCGTCCGGTCGTTGATACGTCACGCCGAGCGCCTGCCCGCGCGGAACGATCGTGACTCTGTGGACGGGGTCGGCGCCGGGCACGAGGAGTCCGAGGATTGCGTGCCCTCCCTCGTGATAGGCGATGCGCTCGCGGTCCTGTCGGCTCATGAGTAGCGCGCGGGCGGGCCCGAGCGCGATTTTCTCCAACGCGTCGAGGAAGTCCACTTGGCGAACAGCGTTCTGCTCTCGCCGCGCCGCGAGGAGGGCAGCCTCGTTCACCAGGTTCCGGAGATCGGCGCCCGAAAGTCCCGGTGTGGCCGCCGCCAACTCACTCAAGCTCACGTCAGGTGCGAGCGGAACGACACGCGTGTGGACTTTCAGAATAGCTTCGCGCCCGTTACGATCGGGAAGATTGACGACGACGTGCCGGTCGAATCGGCCTGGTCGCAGCAGCGCTCGATCCAGCACGTCGGGTTGGTTCGTCGCCGCGATGACGATGATGCCCTGACGACTCGAGAAGCCGTCCATCTCGGTGAGAATCTGATTGAGCGTTTGCTCTTGCTCGCTCGATCCGCCGATCGCGAACTGCCCACGCGCGCGGCCGATCGAGTCCAGCTCGTCGATGAAGATGATGGCCGGCGCGTGCTCGCGCGCCTGCTTGAACAGATCGCGCACGCGCGCCGCGCCGACGCCGACGATCATCTCGACGAACTCCGATCCGCTCATCGAGAAGAATGGCACGCCCGCCTCTCCGGCGACGGCGCGTGCCAAAAGGGTCTTGCCTGTGCCAGGCGCACCGACGAGCAGCACACCCTTTGGCGCAGTTCCACCGAGGCGTGTGTACTTCTGCGGATCGCGGAGGAAGTCGACGATTTCGACGAGCTCGTTCTCAGCCTCGTCGATGCCGGCGACGTCGTCGAAGGTCACCTTATTCTCGGTCGCCTGATCATAGCGGCGCGCAGTGCTTCGCCCCAGGCTCCCGCCCATCATCCCTCCGAGTCCGCCTCCCTGTTTCGCTGCCCTGCGGAAGATCCAGACGTAGAGCGCGATCAGCAGCACGGTGGGCGCGAAGCTATAGAGAAGACTCATCAGAGTGTTGTCTTGCTGAATCGGCTTCGCGCTAATCTCGACACCATTGTTGATCAGCAGCGTTTCGAGGCCCGGATCGACGAATGATGGGAGCTCCGTGGCGAAGTGAGTGACGGGCTGCGGCCGGCCCCCGTCCGTCGTATCACGTGGATACGTCACCGGCTTGATGAACCGGCCCGTGATGCTCGCGCCGTGGCTGTAGATCGCCTGCACATTCCGCTCGGGGATCTGCTCTCGGAACAGCGTGTAGGGAATCTTGACCGTCGCTTCTCCGCGCGGGACCAAGAGGCGCACGAGCATCACGTTGACGAGCAGGATGAAAAGGAACGAAAGCCACGTGCGTCGTGGCGGCATTCGCTGCTGCGGCGCCGATGCGTTGTTCGGCGACCCCGTGCCGTTCTTCGAGTCCGGCTCGCGCGGCGCGGCGTCGCGTTCACTCCGCCGCGGCTGCACCGCTTCCTGGTTCGCCATGCTGCCTCTCATTGTTGGTTCAACCGAGTCGCCAAATCGCAATCCACTACTAATAGTGGGACTCTTGAACCGTTCGTGCCCGGGCGTCGCGCTTCGACCATCAAGCGTAGTCTTTGTTGGATCTGACGCGACGACATCCTTCGCGCCGATCTGGGTGTGATCCTTGCGCCACAGTCCTGCGCCGCCGCACGTCGCGCTCTTCGGCACGCCCGGAGCGTCGCATCACGACGTAAGCGCTGGAGGTCGAGAATGCGCGCCTTGGATGAAACAATACGAATCCAGCTTCGCCCCGAAACAATCAACGACGAGGTCGATGACGCGTCGCGCGACAGCTTCCCAGCAAGTGATCCACCCAGCTGGACCGGGCTTCGGCTCGGGTCGCCACCACCCGCACAGCTCGGTCCTCCGGTGAAGGATCGATCACCAAGGAGTAGTGATCGCGTCTGGTCGGCGAGGGTAACGCGGCGCAATCGGGAGAACGGTTCTATGCCAACCGCTGTGCCGTTCTTTTAGACTGAACAATACGACTTCAGCCTCGCGCATGTCGGTCATGCCGAAAGGTGGGATGAAGCGCTACTCGAAGGACGGCTCGACGATAGCGATCACGATTGTACAATCACGTTTCGACGCGACGGCAGAAGACTGGCTGTGGCGCTCGTCCGCCGAGACCCTGCGGGTCTGCAGGCGGAACTCCATTTCGAAATCACAATGGGAGGCGCTCGTGAAGAAGACTCTCAAGGTCGGCGACCACGTGACGTGGAATTCCGAGGCGGGACACGTGAGCGGCAGAATCATCAAAGTGCACACGACGGACGTTGACTACAAAGGGTACACGCACCACGCGACCAGAGATGACCCACAGTACGAGATCAAGAGCAACACGACGGATCACATCGCTATGCACAAGGGCGACGCCCTGAAGAGGATCGCCGCAAAGTGACCGAGCCTAGCGATTACCGTCAGTCGCGCTCCGGCCCCGGCTCGAGTTCCGCGCCGCCACTACCAGCGGAGCCGAACTTCGGCGCCGTGAACCAGCCTCCGGTCGTTGTCCGCGGCGGGTTCGGCTTGATTGCGTCGTTGCCACTGAGGCGCTCGAGATATTCGCGTTCCGCTTGTAACCAGTCGGCCATGTCGTCGCCGACCCGCCCGCCACGCTCGCGGTACAATTCGTAGGCCCGCAATCGGATCTGCTCTTGCGCTTCCGGCTCCTCAATTTGTGGCGCTTGGAGTTCCGCCGGGTTCGAGCCGACAGAGGTGTCCTGTCGCACGGGCGCCGATGCCGACCGTTTTTTGCGTGCCTTCATTCTCCCTCTGCCATATTGAGTGTTCTCATACTGGGATGACGAGCGGCAGCGTCGGCGCACTGCAATGCAGCGTTTGTACCGGACGTCGGGATATCCGTCCCCGCCGAGCTCGCGAACTGCTCGCGATACGGAGCTGTCGCAATCGCGATGCTTCGCGCCGCCTCGATTACAACGCCGTTGCTCGCGGACGACGGCAGCACCAACTCGACGCCGAACGAACCATCATACGCCCGCCGCTGCGGACGAAGCAGGCGCGCGATCGGCGCAGTGCCGTCGTAGAACCATTCATAGGCGCCGTCGTGCACTGTCCGAAGCCGATCGAACGCTGGCTGGTGCCGTGGGCATTCTGCGCAAAATTGGCGAAACACCCGATCGAGTGCGCGCCACGCCGCGACGGCTCCTTCCCGCGCGTCCGCCTCCGTCGCGAAACCTCGGAAGCCAATCGAACGACCAGAGATCCATCCAATGTTCTCGCCGGACGAATCCGCTACGTCGTACTTGTCGTCGCCGTGGCTCAAGATCTTTAGCATGTTATAAAACCGTCGTAGGGCCGGGTCGGGCAAATTCGTCTCGTGTTATTCGCGCGACGTTTGCGAAGCACAGGATGGATCGCGACCTTCATCTCGCGGCTCACGGATGGTTGTAATACTCGCGCTCCGCCTGCAGCCAGTCTCCTACGGCATCACCCGGCTGGCTGCCGCGCTCAACATAGAGTTCGTATGCTCGCCCGCGAATCTGGTCCTCGGACGGAGGAGTGCCGGTTTCGTGGTTCCGTGATGTCATGCTCTGTAATGCGTCGCTGGACATCCGCGACGAGTTGCCGCCTTGCTTTTCCGTGTCCATCATGACGATCTCCTGATGATTTGTTCGAAGTGAAGACAGCACGTTCAGTGATTGCTGCAGAGATTAGCCATTCCACTATGAAGAACGCGTGAAGACGCCGAGAGGCTTTGTTCAGGGACCACTGCCCTTCTTTTGAGCTATCTTTTGGAATGTCCCTGCCGGCCGTGGTGCAGCTTGCATCCACCCAGGAGCGCCTGAAGCAGGTCGTGGCGGCCACCCCCGCGCTCATTACAGAAGTGTCCCTCGACGGGGTGCTTCAACGGGCAGTGCAAATCTCCGCAGAAATCATCGGCGCGCGCTACGCAGCCGTCGGTATCGTCGCGCCTGACGGACGCACGCTCGAGCACTTCTCGACGTACGGCGTCGACCCCGAAGTGGTGGCTAAGATCGGCACGCCGCCGCGGGTTCATGGCATCCTCAGCATCATGATCCGAGAGGCTAGGCCGGTCAGGATGCCGGATCTGACCAAGCATCCGGACTACCGTGGAATGCCACCACATCATCCGCCGATGCGATCCTTCCTAGGTGTTCCGATTTTGGGAACCCGCGGTGCGGTAGGAAACTTGTACCTCGCCGAGAAGATCGGCGGCGAGACCTTCACCGCGGAGGACGAAGACATCGCGATCTTACTCGCAGCTAAGACGGCCGCCGCGATCGAGAATGCGCGACATCACGAGGAGAGTGCGCGGCTTCTCGAAGAAGTGCAGCAGCTGCAACGGACACGTGAGCGGTTCTTCGCGATGGTGAACCACGAGCTCCGAAACGCATTGGCCGCAGTCTACGGCTGGTCCGAGATGCTGGTCCGCAAGAAGGATCCAGCGACGGTCCCCCGCGCGGCCTTCGAAGTAATGGAGTCGGCGCAGGACGCCATCGCCCTCATCAACGATCTGCTGGACCTGAGCCGGCTCGATGAGGACCGTCTGAAGCCGATCATCAAAGCGGTGGAGCCGATCTCTATGGCGAGTCGCTCCATGCGCCGAATGACTCCCAATGCGTCGCTCAAGCAGGTCACGCTTCAGCTCGCGGCCGCGCCCGACCTTCCAACGTGCGAGACCGACGCCAATCGGGTCGAGCAGATTCTCGTCAATCTCCTCGGCAACGCCATCAGGTACGCGCCGGAGAAGAGCGCTGTGCGAGTGAGCATCACGGCGCGTGAAGGGCGTGTCGTTTATCAGGTCGACGACGACGG
>JAICYT010000159.1 GCA_025934075.1 Gemmatimonadaceae bacterium | reverse complement strand
GACGTGCGTGATGAATTCATCGACATGACGCCGGCCGAACGCGGAGTGTACGAAGCTGTCGAGGACTACATCTCGACGACGTACAACCAGGCGTCACCTGACGCAAAGAACGCCGTCGGCTTCGTGATGACTGTTTATCGCCGGCGACTGGCGAGCAGTTTTCGCGCCCTGCGCGCCACGCTCGAGGGGCGCCTCGGCCCGCTGCGTGAGGCTGCGTCGGTGTCGGAGGATGCGTCGGACGACGAGAGCCGAGATGAGATCATGGACGCCGATGAAGCAGCGGCGCTCGAGACGCAGGCGCTCAAGCGGGAGGAGCGAAGCGACATCGAAGGGTTGCTGCGACGCGTCAGCGAGCTTCCGGTCGACACCAAGGCGCGCCGATTGAAGAATGTCTTGGACATCTTGCAGGCGGACGGTTATCGGCAGGCAATGGTCTTCACGCAGTTCACCGACACGATGGATTTTCTGCGAGCCTTTCTCGTCGCGCAGGGTGTCGATTCGATCCTCTGCTTTTCCGGTCGTGGCGGCGAAGTACTTGGAACCGACAGCCGATGGCAGCGGGTTTCGCGCGACGAAGTCAAGCGGCGGTTTCGCGAGGGCCGCGCCAATGTTCTGCTGTGCACTGACGCTGCCGCTGAAGGATTGAACTTTCAGTTCTGCGGCGCGGTCGTGAACTATGAAATGCCGTGGAACCCGATGCGGGTCGAGCAGCGCATCGGCCGCATCGATCGTCTCGGTCAGCGCCACGCGATCATTCGCGTGGTCAACCTGCATTACAGCGAGACAGTCGAGAGCGACGTGTATCTCGCGCTCCGCAAGCGAATTGACCTGTTTCAGTCGGTGGTGGGACGACTCCAGCCAATTCTTGCCGATTTGCCGCGGACGATCACCGAGACTGTGCTGCGGCGAGGTCGCGCAACGGAAGACGTTCGTGCACGGGTAGTGTCGGAAATCGGCAGCCGCGTCGACGCAATCGAATCCGAACGGACCGGGCTCGATCTAGATCTGCTCGCGGACAGTGTCCTGGAGATGCCGGTTCGATCCACACCGGCGCTCGATCTGGAATCGCTCGACGCCGTGCTCCGGCGGCCGGACGCGATGCCGCCCGCGGTAGTCGTACGCGGACTGGCAGCACGAGAATATGGTTATCTCGCACCCGGAATGAGGTTGGAGCTTCGAGTCACGACCGACGCAGATTTTTTCGAGCAGCACGCGGACAGTCTCGAGCTCTGGTCCCCGGGGTCGCCGTTGTTCCCTGACACTGGCGCGACGGAGGACACCGAAAGCTCCGACGGCGCAAGCATCGCGGAACTACTGCAGCGCGATGCTCCTGTCGATCAGGCCCGGCACGCCGCTGCTACGTCCGAACCAACTTCTTGAACGCCACTCGGTGAGGCTGATCCGCATCGGCGCCTTTCCGCCTGTGCAAGTCTTCCACGTACGACTGGTAATTCCCTTCGTGCCACACCACTTCGCTGTTCCCCTCGAACGCGAGCACGTGCGTCGCGATGCGGTCGAGAAACCAGCGATCGTGGGTGATGACGACCGCGCAGCCGGCGAAATCGACCAACGCGTCCTCGAGCGCGCGCAACGTGTCGACGTCGAGATCGTTGGTCGGCTCGTCGAGCAAGAGTAAGTTACCGCCGGACATGAGCGTTTTCGCAAGATGCAGGCGATTGCGCTCGCCGCCCGACAGCAGCCCGACTTTCTTCTGCTGGTCGGTGCCGCGGAAGTTGAAGCTCGACAAATACGCGCGGCTGTTGAGCTCCTTCTTCCCGACCAGAATCATCTCCTGGCCGCCGGAGATTTCCTGCCACGCCGTCTTATTGCCGTCGAGCGTGCGATTCTGATCGGTGTACGCGATCTGGACAGTTTCGCCGACCTTCAGCGTCCCGCCATCCGGCTCTTCCTGATCGACGATCATCTTGAACAGCGTCGTCTTTCCGGCGCCGTTCGGTCCGATGATGCCGACGATGCCGCCGCGCGGGAGCGCGAACGTGAGTCCGTCGAACAACAGTTTGTCACCGAATGCCTTCTTGAGATCGCGCGCCGTGACGACATCGTTCCCGAGCCGCGGCGGCGGCGGAATCACGATCTCGTGCTGGAGAATCTTTTCGGCTGTCTCCTGTTCGACGAGCTCCTCGAACTTCTGCACGCGCGCCTTGCTCTTTGCCTGTCGTGCACGCGGTGCCAGACGGACCCATTCGAGCTCGCGCGCCAGCGTGCGTTGCCGCGCCGATTCAGTCTTCTCTTCGACTGCCAATCGCGTGCGCTTCTGCTCGAGCCACGACGTATAGTTGCCTTCATACGGAATTCCGTAGCCGCGATCGAGCTCGAGAATCCACCCCGCGACGTTGTCGAGGAAGTAGCGATCGTGCGTCACCGCGACCACAGTGCCCGCGAAATCGTGCAGGTAGCGCTCGAGCCACGCCACGCTCTCCGCGTCGAGATGGTTTGTCGGCTCGTCCAGAAGCAACATGTCCGGCTCTTCGAGCAACACGCGACACAGCGCGACGCGGCGGCGCTCGCCGCCTGAGAGTTTGCTCACGTCGGCATCGCCGGGGGGCAACCGCAGCGCGTCCATCGCGATCTCGATCTTGTTGTCGAGATTCCAGAGATCATGCGCGTCGATCTGCTCCTGCACGCGCGCTTGCCGCGCCAGCAGCTTTTCCATCGCGCTGTCGCCCATCGGCTCGGCGAACTGCATCGAGATGTTCTGAAATTCGTCGAGCAGGCCGCGCTGCGTTTTCACCGCGAGCTCGACGTTGCCGCGCACGTCGAGCGCTGGATCGAGCTGCGGCTCCTGCGGCAAATAGCCGATGCGCGTCCCCTCGGCCGCCCACGCCTCGCCCTGAAAATCGTGGTCGACGCCGGCCATGATCCGCAGCAGCGACGACTTACCCGCGCCATTTGCGCCGAGTACGCCGATCTTTGCGCCGTGGTAGAATGAGAGCCAGATCCCGCGCAAGATTTCCCGCGACGGCGGGACGACCTTGCGCAGATCCTTCATGACGTAGATGAATGACGGAGGAGCCATTACGGATCGTGACCAATCGTGTGGGTTGCGGTGTGTGGGGAATCTAACCGCTGGCTCACCCGTGGAATCAGTGGCCGCGTGCTGAACCTTGGGATAGTGGCAACTCCCATGTTTCGGCGACGAGCGTCTTGCCGAAGCTGTCGTGCGTCTCCTCGGAGACGAGCGTGAATCCGGCTGCCGCGTAGATCTTCCGCGCCGCGGTGAGCCCTCGCTGCGTCCAGAGGACGATCTTCTTATAGCCCGCTTGTCGCGCGAAGCGAATGACTTCGTCGACGAGCCGCGAGCCGAGCCCGAGGCCGCGCGCCGATGGCTCGACGAGGAGCAGGCGAAGCTTCGCAACTGTCTTGCTCTTGGCAACGACGAAGATCGATCCTACGATCTGGCCGTCCCGTTCGGCGACCCAGCACCGTTCGCGCGCGGAGTCGAAGGTCTCGATGAAGTCGGCGACGACTCGCGCCACGAGGGCCTCGAATCGTTCGTCCCAGCCGTACTCCTCGAAGTAGATGATGCCGTGGCGATGGACGATCCATCCCATGTCGCCGGGGCGGTGTGGGCGCAGCGTGTACGGTGCGCTCTTTTCGGGTGACGTCTTCTTGCGATCGAGGGAGGCGCGAATGGCGCGCATCGCCTCGAGGATGCGCTGCTGTTCTCCGGCGGGGAGCGGCTCGAGCATGGCGACGATGTCTGCTCTCGCGCGCGCATCGAGCGGTGAGAACGCGCGCTGGCCTGCGGGGGTGAGCCGGAGCAGCGCCCGGCGTCGGTCATCGGGGCCGGTCTTTGTGGTGATGAGGCCGCGCTTCTGGAATGAACGAAGTGTGCGACTCAGGTAGCCGCGGTCGAGCCCGAGCGTCTCGGCGATCTTGCTCGCCGTCGGGTGTTCGCGATTCGCCAGCTCGAACAGCACGCGTACCTCGGTGAGCGAAAATTTGCTCTCGAGGTGTCCTTCACCGAGTGCGCCGATGCGACGGGTGTAGAATCGGTTGAATTCACGAATGGCCTCGGCGCGCTGCTCGATTTGACGCATGGATCCCTCTCGCGTACGGATAGGGCCAAGGTCGGGCTAGTAGTTGACTTTGTCAACTAATGGGCAATCTAGCGGTTCACCGGCCGGTGCGAAAAGCGATCCTTCGTCGCTTCGCGCCTCAGGATGACATGCGCGCCGCTCGTCGTGATGGCTGCGCAACCCTACGGGGCGTGGCCGTGGTCAGCGTGGGGATCGTGATCGTCACTCCAGATCGACGCCAGGTCGTGTCCTTCGACGACGTTCGCGTGGATCATCCAGCCGAAGGTGCTCGGATGGAAATCGCCATTCACCGAATCGCATGCCGCTTTGGTTGCGATCGGGCTCTCCGGACCGAACACGGGATGGCCGTCGCGCTGTTCGGTCCAGCGCGCTTGATCGCCTTTCTTCGGGATGCACCAATTCACGTGCTTGTGCCATCGCGCGATGCTGAGCGGAACGCGCGCATCGAGGCGATCGAGCTTCGCGTTCTTCGGCATCGTGTACATCGCACCGATGAGACGCAGCTTCCCGTCGTCGCCGCGTTTGTAAAGAATTGATGTCGGCTTCGTTGCATCGAAATGAAAGGCGGCGGCGAACGCGCGTCGATAGTTCGTGAAGTGATAGACGCGCTGCTCCTTCACGTTCGGCAGGAACAGCTGGTAGCCGTCGACGCGAACAATGGCGGTGTCCTGATACTTGGCGATTGCTTGTCGGAGCTCAGTCGCGATCTTCAGCGCGCGCGTGGAGTCGTCGTGCGTCGGTGCTCTGAGCGGCGTGAGCTCCATGTGTTTCATCATATTTTCGTCCATGGGGCCGCTCATGACGTGGTCAGCCATTCCGGACATTTGGGCGCTATCATTCTGTTGTCGGGCGATAGGCCGCGCGCCGCCTCGAGCGCTCTGGGCGGCCAGAGGGAACAATCCCGCGGCGACAAGTATTGGCATCGCCAGACGAACGCAATTTCCAACTCGCGCTGTTTCCATAGGTTTCCTCTGTCATTCGACGCCATCGGGCGCCCGTTACTAGCCACACTGTGGATCTACCTTCTTTTTTGCCGAGCCTTTCCGGGAGTCCGCTGAAAGCGCTTCCCTTTGTGTTTTTGGGCGGCGTGCTCACGAGCCTGACGCCCTGCATCTATCCAATGATCCCGATCACGGCGGCGATCGTCGGTGGGACGACGGCAGCCGATGCGACCGCTCCGGCGCCGCCCCGGTGGCGACCGTTGATCCTCACCCTCTCCTACGTACTCGGCCTCGCGCTGGTTTACTCGGCCCTGGGCCTCTTTGCCGGCCTTTCGGGAACGCTCTTTGGATCGGTGAGTACCAATCCATGGTTGTATTTCGCCATGGCGAACCTGTTGCTGATTGCGTCGCTGGCCATGCTCGACGTTCTTCCGGTGCGCGTGCCGGCGTCGATCATGCAGCGAGCGAGTACGGCGGGGACAGCGGGACGCGTTTCCGGCGCGTTCACCATGGGAGCGATGTCGGGGCTCGTTGCGGCGCCGTGCTCCGCGCCGGTGATGGCGGCGGTGCTCACATGGGTGTCGTCGACGAAGAGCGCGGGACTCGGCTTTCTCTACCTTTTCGTGTTTTCGCTCGGGATGTGTACGCTGCTCGTGGTCGTTGGCTTGTCGTCCGGTGCGATCGCCCGACTGCCGCGCGCGGGAATGTGGATGGTCTGGATCAAGCGGTTCTTTGCGTTCGTGATGATTGCGGTCGCGGAATATTATCTCATGAAAATGGGTCAGCTGATCATATGAATCGGTGGAACGGTGGAACGGTGGAGCGGTGGAACGGTCGCGGCGTATTCGTAGCGATCGCCGCGTTCGCGCTCTCGATTGCTCCCGCGGCTGCGAAAGCGCAGGACCTCGGCATCCAAGTCGGTTCGGAAGCGCCGTCGGCCAAAGTCCATACGCTCGACGGGAAAGAAGCCGACTTGGCTCAATACACCGGCAAGACGCCGGTCGTGATGGAGTTTTGGGCGACGTGGTGCCCGAACTGCGCTGAGCTCGAGCCGACGCTGGTTGCGGCAGCGAAGAAATTCGGAACGCAGGTCAAGTTCGTCGGCGTCGCGGTGTCGGTGAACGAAACGCCGGCGCGCGTGAAGGCGTTTGTCGCAAAGCACGGACTGCCCGGCGACCAGTACTTCGACACAAAGGGTGACGCGACCGGTGCGTATGATGTGCCGGCAACCTCGTATGTGGTCGTGCTCAACAAGGCCGGCAAAGTCGTCTACACCGGCCTCGGTGGAAAGCAGGACCTCGAAGCGGCCATCAAGAAAGCGCTATAGCGGTTTGCTATAGCGGTTTGCTATAGCGCTTTGCTATAGCGTCCGGCCGACAGCGGCCAAGCCGTCGAGAATGTCGCTGACGTCGGCGCTCGTCGTCCGCGGATTCATCATCGTGACGCGAAGCACGCGGCGCCCATGAAGGTTGGTGCCGGTGATCCATCCCTCGCCCGACAAGTTGTAGCGCTCACGAAGCTCGCGATTGACCATGTCGAGCGCCTCGTCGCCGCGAGCTCGGTCCCCGACATAGCGGAAGCACAAGATATTGCACTCCGGCTCGTGCATCGCCTCGAAATCCGGCCGCTCGGCAATCGCCTCCCACATCTGATGCGTGAGCGCACAGAAATAGTCATAGAGTTCGGCGAGCCCGTCCGTACCGTAGCGCTGTAGCGCGACCCATAGCTTGAACACGTCGGCGCGGCGCGAGCAGATGAAGCTGCGCGTTCCTTGATCCCAGACGCGTTCGCCTTCCGATTGATTGAACAAGTATGGCGCGCGTTGCGAGAACGCCGAATCGAGATCGTGATGGTCGCGGACGAGGATCATGCCGGCTTGCGATGGCAGCAGCATCATCTTGTGCGGATCCCACGCAATCGACCGGGCTCGTTGAATGCCGCGCAACTTTTCGCGATGAACCTCGGAGAACAGGGCCGAGCCGCCGTGTGCCGCGTCGATGTGCAGCCAGACACCGTATTGGTCGCAGATGCTCGCGATCGCGTCGAGATCGTCGAATGATCCAGTCGCGGTCGACCCAGCGGTCGCGACGACCGCCATCACGCGGCGTCCGGCCCGACCGAGCTCGCTCAGCGCTTCACGCAACGCAACTGGATCCATCTTGAGGTCGCGCGATCGAATCGCCAACACGTTGCGCATCCCGAGTCCGAGCTCGGCGCCCGCGCGTGTGACGGCGTAGTGCGTGTGTTCGCCGCAGAGGAGCACCGGCGGATCGGAACCGATGCCATTCATCCAGGCGTCAGGGATCGCGACTCCGCGCGCCGCGAGCAACGCGGTGAATGTTGCTTCAGTGCCGCCGGTGGTGAGTGTGCCGGCGCTTCCGTCGGGGAAGCCGGCGAGCTGGCACATCCATGAAATGACGCGGTGCTCGAGCACTGTGCCGACCGGCGACATCTCGAACACCGCGACGGATTGATTCAGTGCGGCGGTGACGGACTCCATCCAGACGGCCGCGGGCAGCGGTCCGGCGATTTGATGCCCGACGTAGCGCGGATGATAGAGGTGATTGCAGTCCGGCAAGATGTCGGAGCGAATGCGCGAAACGATCGTATCGATCGACTGTCCGTCGCGCGGGAGGGGTTCGTCGAATCGCGCGGCGAGTCCAGCGGGCGTGTGTTGCGTCGAGACGCGGCCGGCACGGTTTCGCGTTTGCACGAAGTAGTCGGCGGCGAGACCAGTGAACGCGCGAGCGACAGCTGCGTCGGCGTCGGCCTCGATCCTGGAGAGAATCTCAGGCGATGGAAGTGGTGCGATGGTGTGCGCGATATCGGTCATTCGGTCATGTCGAAGAAGTGCCGGTGAGCGGCAGGTCGAGCACTTTCAGCGTCTTGGTGAGATCGATCGATCGATATGCCTGGATCGAGTCGATGCGAACTGGTTCGGTGATCCGGACCCGCAGCAACTCGCGGAGTCGCTCGCGCGAGAGCTCGGGGTAGAAGCTCAATGTCACATGTGGCGTGAACGTAAACCTCGGCTGCTCGAACGACAGTCCACTCGATTTGATCCGCTCGTGCAGCGCGCGGATCGGGCCGTGGGGATCAATGGGCATGACGACTACGGTGCTCTGCATGAAACGCATCGGCGGCTCGAGCAGCACGGTAATCGGCGACGTCGAGGCGGCGACCGGCTCGAGCGCGTCGCGGAGCTCGGCATCGGTGGTCTCTGGTGAGATCGGTCCCATCCCCGACGAGCCGCTGATCGTGATGTGCGGCGGAAGTTCCGCGACCATACGCGGATCGTATCGCTGTTGGATCTCGCGCAGGCGTTCGGCGATAGCGCCATGGAGCTCGGCCATCGTGATGATGCCGGGCTTCATGAACGGTGGAACGGTGGAACGGTGGTACGGTGGTACGAAACTGCGGGGCGTTTGCGGCTGCGTACCACCGTTCCACCGGACCACCGTTCCACCGCCTTTACCGTCGCAAAGCTCCGGGAATGAACGAAAACGAGACGTGAGACGGATCGGAGGGCGACAGCGACGCACGCAACAGCCATCGGTCGAGTTGGTTGGTGGGATGCGTACGATGATAGCGCACCACCTTCGTTCCCGCGAAAGTCCCGATCGCGGCGCCCATGATGACGTCGCTCGCCCAGTGACGATTTTCGTACATGCGCGAGACGCCGACCGCGACGGCGCCGCCGTACAGCATCGGCCCAATGCCGTAGTACGTCGCCTGCGGCCACCACCGACTCGTCTCCGCGCTCACTGCCGCAGCGGCGGCGAATGCCGCGACGGTGTGGCCGGACGGAAACGATCGATATGGATCGCCGCGATGCAAGCCGCGCAGCAATTGCCAGTCGTCGGGATTTGGGCTCACCGTGTCGACAAACGGCCGCGCACGACCGAACGAATATTTCAGCACGTTGGCGAATCCCTCGCCGACGAAGAGCGCCTCCGTCCCGCGCAGGCCAAGCTCCGCGAGACGATCGCTCTTGCTCACGCGACCCACGGCGTACATCGACGTCCCGATGATCACCGAGCCCGGCTCGGCAATCGTGCGGACGATCGCCGACGCGGTGCGCAGCACCTTGCGTTGCTGCGATGTTGGACGTTGCAAGGACACGGCGGCGCTCTTGTCGAGCGGACGAATGGCGAGCGTGCCGAAGGCGAATCCGCCGGCGAGCACCGCGTCGCGCCACGTGAACAGCGGCCGTTGGTACGTTCCGTCGCCAACTTGTGCGATGGCCGGGCGCGCGAGCAGCGACAACAACAGTAGCGCGCGAACACAGCGCTCTACGCTACATGATGACTTCACGGGAGCCGTCCAAGTCGGCCAAGAACATCTGCTCCGCTTCTTCGCCGAGCACTGCGTCCTCGATCACCGCGTCGAGCTCGTAATTGATCGCGACGCCGAGCGGGTTGAAGTCGGTCGACCCAACGCGGACCCATCGT